>JBDTYL010000383.1:0-7716 GCA_040005695.1 bacterium
GGCGAACACGCTGCTGAACGTGAACCTGCCGCCCGTGCCCGCCGACGGCGTGAAGGGCGTCCGTCTCACCCGCCTCGGAAGTCGCGTCTACTCGGGTTCCCTCAAGCCGATGCGCGATCCGTGGGATCGCGACATCTTCTGGATCGGCGGAGGCTCCATCACGTGGACCGGCGAGCCGGACTCGGACTTCCGCGCGATCCAGGATGGATTCATTTCCATTACGCCCCTTCACCTCGACCTCACCAACTACAGCATGCTGGAATCATCGGGGAGCTGGTGGCGGGATCAGTAGACGGGGCCATGGGCGGGGCGCGCCGACGCCTCGTGGAGCTCCTGCGCGAACGCGGCGTTCGCGACATGGCAGTCCTCCGCGCGTTCGACCTCACGCCGCGACACCAGTTCGTGCCCACGGGAGTGCGGCATCGGGCCTACGAGGACGCGCCGCTGCAGATCGGCAGCGGGCAGACCATCTCGCAGCCGAGCATTCACGCGCGGTATCTGGAGATCCTCGCCCTGCAGGGAAAGGAGCGAGTGCTCGAGATCGGAACCGGGTCCGGCTACCAGACTGTGCTCCTGTCACATCTCGTCGCCCAGGTGTTCACGATCGAGCGGATCGCCGCGCTGTATACCTCGGCGCGCGAGGCCATCAACCGCGCGGGTGCCACGAACGTGTCGATGCTGCTGGGCGACGGTACCGTGGGCTGGCGGGAGTACGCACCCTATGACGCGATTCTCGTGAGCGCGGGCGGTCCGTCCATTCCCCCGGCCCTTGTCGAGCAACTTGCGGATGGCGGTCGCATGCTCATCCCGGTGGGCACGAAGGACGAGCAGACGCTGAAGCGCGTGACGAAGGTCGGCACCGCCGTGGAGATCACGGACATCGCCCCCGTGCGGTTCGTCCCGCTGTTCGGGACGCAGGGATGGGAGCAGCAATAGGGTGCGGCAACTGCACGTCCGCATCACCGGCCGGGTGCAGGGGGTCGGCTTCCGCTGGTTCACGCGGGAGGAGGCGCGGCGCCTGGGCCTGAGCGGCTGGGTGACCAACCTCGCCAATGGGGATGTCGAAGTTGCGGCGGGTGGGGAAGCGTCGTCGCTCGAGCGATTGCGCCGCGCCCTCGAGGTAGGCCCCACGGGGGCGGGCGTGGATGCGCTCGAGGATCTCGAGGAGGTCGGCACTCCGTTGCCGTACCCGTTCACCATCCACCGGTGACGCGATGATGGGCCCCTCGCGCGACGACGCGCTCCAGAAGCGTCTGACCTCCGTGCTTCGTGTCGTGCCGGACTTTCCGCGGCCCGGCATCTCCTTCAAGGACATCACGCCCCTCCTGGCGCGTGCCGACCTTTTTCGCGACGTCATTGTCGCCATGTCGGAGCCGTGGTCGGCGGACGCCATCACGCACGTCGCTGGGGTGGAGAGCCGCGGCTTCATCCTCGCCGCGCCAATTGCGATCGCGCTCGGCGCCGGCTTCATCCCCCTCCGGAAGGCCGGCAAGCTGCCGTGGCGCACACTTGGCCAGACGTACGCGCTGGAGTACGGCACGGATCGGCTCGAGATGCACGTGGACGCATGTCCGGCACCGGCGCGCGTGCTGCTCGTGGACGACGTGCTCGCGACAGGGGGCACAGCGGGCGCGGCATGCGACCTGATCGAACAGGGCGGTGGTACGCTGATCGGATGCTCCTTCCTGCTCGCGATTCCCGGGCTGGGCGGCACCACGCGTCTCGGCGGCCGCCGCAGTATCACGCTCCTCGCCGACTGATGAGCAGGCGTTGCCTAGTCCCTCACGGAGTGCGGGACGCTCCCGGCAACGTCAACGCGGTGAGGTAGTCGACCACGTCGGCGGCGTTGTAGTGCGCGCGGCCCTGGGTGAAGCGCTCGAGCGAGACGAGATCATCGCCGCTCGTCAGCAAGGGCAGTTCCTCACCCGCGTCGCGTTGCTGCGGCTGGCCGATGTCCGCCGTGAGCGCATTGCACAGGCAACGACGACCAACCGTGTCGGCGATGTCGCCGCCCTTCGCGACGAACTGGTCCACCGGCTCGGCGGCGCATCGGTAGCCCACCTTTCCGGATGGTGTCCGATAGGCCGTACGCAGGTAGCCCAGATCGCAGTTGCGCTCGCGGCTGTCATCCTGCTGTGACATCCCCTCCACCTGCACGACCTTGAACGGGTAGCCCGTGGGCGAGGCTCGTGAGTCGGTGCGCACACGCACGCGCTTCTCGCGTACGCCAGCGAGCACGCCGGCCCGGAGCTCGGGCGCGAGGCCGGATTCATCGCAGTAGGCAAACAGCGTCCCGACCTGGATGCCCGCCGCGCCCCGGGCGAGCGCGTCGCGTAATCCGTCCGGCGTTCCCGCACCGCCCGCGATCCAGAACGGCAACCCGAGCGCGCGAATCTTGTCGAGATCCACGATGTCGCGCTCGCCGTACAGCAGCTCGCCCTCGGTGGAGTAGCGCGGTTCGCCGCGCGGCGGGGCATTGTGTCCACCCGCCGTCGGGCCTTCCACGATGAATCCATCCACGCGTCCCGAAGCCTTTCGCGCGAGCGTCGTTGCCAGCGAGCTCGCCGACACGATCGGCACGAACAACGGGCGCTGAAGGGGAAGGGGCTCACCCTTCATGTGATCACGCGGCTGGAACACGAGCTCGTCCGGCTCCGCACCGGGCAGCCCCTCGACATCGAGCTTGAGGCGTGCCGGCAGGTGGTGCGCGAGGGCGTCGAGCGCCCCCGGGATCTCGCGCGGAATGCCGGCGCCCATGATGACGTAGTCCACGCCCGCCAGCATCGCTCCGTAGAGCGACGCCAGGTTCGGCATCTGCACCTTGGTGAGGAGGTTGATACCGACGACGCCGTCGTGCCCATGCTTCGCCAGCCACACCTCGACAAAGTTGGCGACCATCGTCACCTCGTCGCGGGCGAGACTCACCGACTTCCGGTACATCGGGAGCAGCTTGTAGGGCGTGCCCGCCTTTCGGCCGGACGGCAGGAGGTAGCGGCTCAGGATGTGTTCACTGATGTGCGGGATGGGAAACGCGGCCATCGCGCGTTCGACATGGCCGCCCGCGTCGCCGTCCTGCAGCCGGCGAACCATCACGGTGTCGACCGCGGTGCCGGAGACGACGCCGAGATGCCCGAGGCGCGACACGGCGCGCGCGAGCGTCCAGCCGGAGACGCCGATGCCCATGCCACCCTGGATGAGCCGAGGGTGTGGGGAGTTCATGAGTGAAGTGGCCATGCCGAACATTGGCGCCGATCCGGCGCGTGCGGCGTCAGGCCTTGGGCCGATCAGATGTCGGGAGATTCCCCGGCCCGAGGACCGCGACACGGCTTGGGATGCCGCTGGCCACTGCCGCTCCGGTACGGCGGCCGCTACCTTGACAGCTTGTACCGCCCTCGTAGCTCAGGTGGATAGAGCGGAGGTTTCCTAAACCTTAGGCCGGGCGTTCGAGTCGCCCCGAGGGCACTCGCCAGGCGGGATCCTGCGCGCAGCGGGGAATCGGCGGCGGCTGCAGGTGCAGGACCGGCGGCTCGACCTTTTCATAACACGTAAACTTCATGACTCACCCGACAACCGACACTGGTTCGCCCGAGGCGCAGCCGAAGGCCGAAAGCTTCGTTGACTGGTTCCACATCAATTCGCGGCTGGTGTCCATTGGCGCGATCATCGTGGTTGCCATCGCCTTCGTGTTCTGGTTCGTCCAGCGCCAGTCGCTGAACGAGACGATCAGCTCCGACAAGCAGTTGCTCACGGCGAAGCAGTCGCTGAACTCGGGGAATGCTCCGCTCGCGGAAGCCGACCTGAAGAAGGTCGTGGACCGCTATGCGGACAAGCCAGCGGGCGCGGAAGCCGGCCTGCTACTGGGCCAGCTGAAGCTCGAGAAGGGGGATATCCAGGGCGCGGTCACCGACCTGACGGCGCTCAGCGCCAAGACGTCGGGCGGACCGAATGCCGCATCCGTGTACGGACTGCTTGCGGACGCGACATCCCAGCTCGGCAAGCCTGCCGATGCGGCAGCCAGCTACGAAAAGGCCGCAGTCGCTTCGTCGGGCTTGAATCAGCGGGGCTACTGGCGGGCCAAGGAGGCGCGGGCACTCATGGAGGCCGGCAAGCCGTCCGACGCTCGGAAGATCTACGAGGACCTGGCGAGCCAGCACGACAATGAAGCGCTGGCCCTGGAAGCCAAGGTTCGCCTCGGTGAGTTCAGCGCGGGCGCGAAGCCGTAGGGTTCGCGCGGATCGGCGGCCGGTCGAGGACCGGCTTCGACCACCACGGAACGATGGGCCGGGGCTGAGTTGAGCCTCGGCCCGTTTTGCGTTCCGGCCTCTGGCGCTGATGTGGGCAGATCCTTCGCTTCGCCCAGGAGGACGTATCAGGCACTAGTCTGACTCGGCTGACAGTCCGCCTCTGACAGGGGCCGGCCAGCTGAAACAGCGCGACACCATAATGACACCGAGCCCTAGAGGGTGTGGCGATTAGTACGTATAAGATGTATTATGTAAACTATACGCTGTGGGAAAGTGTGGAGAAATCCCGATGCCGCCCTGCTCATAATGTTGTAAGTGTAATGACGGTAAAGTATTGTAGTAATCATCTCGCCTTCCCTCTCATATGGTCAACGATGCCGTCCCTCTGAAGGCACGGCATCGCAAGCAACATCACGTACTGTCGCGATCGCTGGCGCGAGATCGGTCGGCCAGAGCGTGGTAACGCCGCTCAAGAGCGAAGGTGCTCTCGTTCGTATCGCAAGCCACGCGTTAGAGCTCGCCAAGCACGCCCTCGAAAACCAGGCGCGCTTCACCGGACAGTGACGGCAGCCAGCCGCCCGCGGACTGTTTGAGCCGCACTCGCAGGACGCTACCTGAACGCGTGCTGAACGCGACATTTGTGGCGACCTCAGCAGCTTCGGCAAGAAGGACGGCCGTTGCCACCGAACCCGTCCCGCATGCCAGGGTCTCGCCTTCCACGCCCCGCTCGAATGTGCGGACGCGCCAGCCGCCGGAACCGTCGGGCGACACGAAGTTCACGTTCGCGCCAGCCGGCATGAGCGTGGGATCGCTGCGCAATGGGCGGCCTCTTCCGACCACGTCCACCGTCGACACATCATCCACCCGGACCACCAGGTGCGGAACGCCAGCCAGCGCAAAGCCAATCCAGTGCTCGCCTGCACCAAGCCGGAATGGCAGGTTCGGCCGCACGTCGGTGACGGCGAGGAGGTCGATTTCGGGGCCGCCCTCGAGCAGTCTGGCGCCAAGGACACCCGCGTCGGTCTCAACCTTGAATTCCGTGGTCGGTACGTAACCCAGGTCCGAAGCGAGCCGAGCAGAACAAAGGGAGGCGTTGCCGCAGAGATCGGCCCGGGAACCGTCGCTGTTGAGGTACGTCATCCGATAGGCGGCAACATTCGATGGCTCCAGCAGCACGAGGCCGTCGGCCCCGATACCCGTCGCGCGCGCGCACAGCGCCCGCACCGCACTCGCCTCCATGAGGTCCGTTGCCGACTCCCGCATTGCGTCCAGCATGACGAAGTCATTGCCGGACCCGCTCATCTTGAAGAACCTGCGGCCGGCTGGGAGCATGCGCGTGGGGCGAGACGGTGAACCTGACGAATCCTAGAGGACGCCGGTGAGTGCCCACCAGCGGAGGCGCCACACCATCCAGAATGCCTCGCGCTGGATGTTGAAGGACATCTTGCTCGTCCCTTCCGAGCGGTCCACGAAGACGATCGGGATCTCGGAGATCCGGAATCCTTTCCGCCAGGCGCGATAGCTCATCTCGATCTGGAAGGCGTAGCCATTTGACCGGACGCGGTCGAGGTCGATGGCCGCCAGCACTTCCCTGCGAAAGCACTTGAAGCCGCCCGTCGCGTCCCAGAGCTTGAGTCCCGTCACCCGGCGCGCATAGATGTTCGCGCAGTAGCTGAGGATGAGGCGGGCGATGGGCCAGTTCACCACGGTCACCCGCCCCTGCTGGTAGCGCGACCCGACCACGAGGTCCGCGTTCTCCGCGGCGGCCAGGAACTGCGGCAGGTGGATCGGGTCGTGGGAGAAGTCCGCATCCATCTCGAGGATGAACCGATAGTCCCGCTCGAGCGCCCACTTGAAGCCCGCGAGGTAGGCCGTGCCGAGCCCCATCTTGCTGGGGCGATGCAACGCGTGCACGCGCGGATTGGCGGCGGCAACCGCATCCACGGCGCCGCCCGTTCCGTCCGGCGAGCCGTCGTCGACGATGAGCATGTCGATCCGGTCGTCCTGCCCGAGTACCCGATCGATGAGCCGCTCGATGTTCTCGCGCTCGTTGTACGTCGGGACGATGACGAGTGCTTTCTCAGGCAAGCTGCTGCCTCCGGTCCATCACCACGCCTCCTGCGAGCGCCAGCAGGGCCAGCAGCACGGCCACGATCGTGATGGCCTTGCCGGTGCCGATCGCCGCGTCACGAAAGGTCAGCTCCACCGTGCGTGCACCCGCGGGCAATGGAACGCCGATCAGGTTGTAGTCGGCCCGGTACACCGGCCGTGCAATTCCATCCACCGTCGCGCCCCACCCTGGATAATAATTCTCGGACACGACGAGCGTCGCGCCCGCGGGGGCAGGTTCACTCAACGCAATCGTCGCGTGCCCTGGGCCGAAGGCCGACGTGGTGGTGGTGAGCGCGCTTGCCGGCGGAGCGGTCGTCAGCTTCGCCATCTGCAGTGCCGACGTATCGCTGAACACGGCGATGCGCCTGGGATCGAAGCGGGGATCGACGACCGCGGGCAGCACCATGCTGTCCGGTGCCTGCGCCATGCCGGTGGCCACCCAGGCATAGGGGTTGTCGCCCGGGAGCCGGTACAGGTAGACGGTGGACCCCGCGGAGTTCTGCACGGGACCGGCGAGGAGCTTGAGGCCGGAGTCGGCGACCGCGCGGTTCGTGTACAGGTAGCGCGCATTCTCATGCGCCCAGAACGACGGCGAGAGCGTGACGGGTGCCCCGCCCGCAAGGCGCAGCTCCTTCAACTTGTCGTAGCGTCCAAGCTCGTTGCCGTGATACCCGAGGATCGACCGGATGCCGTGCACCATGAGCCCCGTTCCGCTGCCCATCATGTTCGTGCCGTAGTACGGATCAGGATGCTTGACGCCCTCCCCCGATCCGCCCACGACCACGACGCGTCCCGGTTGCGGCTCCTTCCGCAGCAGCTCGATGACGGGATCGCTTGCATAGAGCGTCCTGGCAGGCGGGGAGAACTGCCAATAAAGCCGTCCGATGGACCAGAGGTCCACGGCGATGATGGCGGCGAGGGCAATGCCCAGCACCCGGACCGGGATGGTGCCGCGAAGCCAGAGGAGCATGGCGCCCGCAGCCAGCGCGAGAAACGCGAAGCTGCGCCAGCCACCCGCGATGACGGCACCCGCGTTGTCATTGGCCAGTTGCTCGGCGATCTGCGGCACCGCCGTCGCCGGGTAGCCATTCTGCTCGGCGATGCGCTCGGACATGGTGATGGCACCACCGCGCGCGACACTGGTGAGCGCACCGGTCGTGGCGAGCAGCGCGATCACGGCGCCCACGCCCAGCCATGCGAAGATGAGACGGCGGCTGACGTCGCGGGCAATGAGACGTTCGGTGCCGAGCGCCGCGAGCACGCTCACGACGAACGCGAACACGTAGATGATCGTGCTCGGCGCGCGGAAGAACTTCGTCCCCGGGACGAGCTCATAGATGAGCAGGAAGAACGGCGTGCT
>JBDTYL010000384.1:0-7315 GCA_040005695.1 bacterium
GCGCATGCTCCAGCCAGCGGGCAGGCCCCGCGCGGCCGATGCGGGCGCCGTCGTCGTCCCACTGGAGATGGGCGGCGCGGCCGTTCGCCCCGCGTGCCGTGAATCCGAAGCTCTCGTCCTCCGCATCCGCCCAGAGGTGCACGACGCGGTCGGCGCGCGCATCGAGGTAGACCTGTACGGTGTTCCCGCTGGCATCGCGGAAGAGGCGCGTCTGGTAGCCCTGGTAGGCGGCGCTGTCGTCGAGGCCGCGCTCGGGAAACGCCAGCACGGGCAGGGTGTGCGTGGCAGGCGCCGCGAGCTGGGCGAACAGGGCAAGCGCGATGAGGCTCATGTGGTGTCTCGAGTCAGCGTTTGGCGCGGCGCTTCGGGGGGGGCGTGCGCGTGGCGACGGAGCCGAGCTCCACGAGTGTGGTGCGGATGCGGACGTCCATCATCGCGTCGGAGTTGTGCTCGATCATGCCGATGAGGATGTGTGCGGTGCGCTCGCCGAGCTCCACGCCGGAGTGGCGGAGGTGGGTCACGTTCGGGTGCAGGAAGGCCGGCGCCTGGCCGTCGCTGATGGCGAGGAGCGACACGTCCTCCGGGATGCGTGTGCCACGCCGGGAGAGCAGGTGGTGCGTGTGCACGAGCAGTTCGTCGGTCATCGTGAAGATCGCGGTAAGATCCGGATGCGCCGCAAAGGCGCGGTCCAGCTGTTCCTCGAGCTCGTCGATCATCGCGACGCGGAGGATCTGCGTGTCGGCCAGCGGGAGGCCCAGCTCGGCGTGCGCGCGCTGGAAGCCCTTGAGGCGGAGCGCGCTGATGCGCTGCCGCTGGTCGCTGAACACGCCGATGCACCGCGTGTGACCATGCCCGATCAGGTACGCGGCAGCCTCGCGCCCCGCCTCCTGGTCGTCGATCGTGATCGTCGTGTGCTTCACCGTCTCGATCGTCTTGTCCAGGAGCACCACCGGTATGCTGCAGTCGCTGAGCACGTCGAGGTGCTGGAGGTTCGCCGTCTCGGACGAGAGCACCATGAGCACGCCGTCCGCCGAGAGCTGGGTGCAGTACTCGACGAGCCGGCGCTCCTGCACGATCGAGTTGTCGGACTGGAAGACGATGAGCGAGTAGTCGTTCTGCTGCACGACTCGGTTGATGCCGGCGATCATCGACGGCATGAAGAACATGTTCATCTCGGGGACGATCAGCGCGATGAGCCGCGAGTGCTTGGCCCGCAGGTACCGCGCACGATAGTTGGGGATGTAGCTGAGCGTCTGCGCCACTTCCCGGACGCGGTCCTTCGTGGCCCGGCTGATATCGGGATGGTCCGCGAGGGCGCGCGACACCGTGGCCATCGAGAGTCCGACTGCCTTGGCGATGTCCTTCAGCGTGATGCGGTTTCCAGCCATGAGCCTCCAGGGGGCGTACCAGCGCAATTCTTGCGCAACCGATTGTTGGGCCGACGTCGGCCCTCGCTGCGTGCGGGCGCCCCCTTCCGGTCGGACGGACGGTCGCAGGCCGCCGGAGCTTGCGACTTTGTCCCGGAACGCTACAATTGCGGCGGAAGTGTTGCACGAATATTTGCGCGCCGCAACTGTCGCGTGCTGCCGGACCCCCGGGGGACGCCCGGATACCCGACGGCGGGCGCCGCAGATTCCGACCCGCTGCTGTCCCCGCGGTGGCCGCAACAGGCCGGCCGCCTCCCGTGTTCTCGACGAGGACCCATGCGCCACGCCGTCCGCCCCCTGTACGCTCTGCTCGTCCTCGCTTCGGCACTCGCACCCGCCCGGGCCCAGGATTCCCGCGTACCGCCGGCGTGGTCGCGCGACGCCGTCATCTACGAGGTCAACGTCCGCCAGTACACACCCGAGGGCACGTTCGCTGCGCTGCGGCCGCACCTGACGCGGATCCGCGCGCTGGGCGTGGACATGCTCTGGCTCATGCCCGTGCAGCGCATCGGCAAGCTCAATCGCAAGGGATCGCTCGGCAGCTACTACTCCATCGCGGACTACCGCTCGGTGAACCCGGAGTTCGGCACCGCCGCCGACCTGCGTGCGTTCCTCGCCGATGCCCATGGGCGCGGCATGAAGGTGATCATCGACTGGGTGCCCAACCACACGGCGTTCGACCATCCGTGGGTCGCGCAGCATCCCGACTGGTACGTCCACCGGGCCGACGGCTCGGTGTCGAACGCCGTGGACGAATCCGGCAAGGCCACCGATTGGACCGACGTCGCGCAGCTGGATTACCGCAATCCCGCCATGCGTGCCGCGATGATCGCCGACATGCGCTGGTGGCTCGACGTGATGCACGTGGACGGCTTCCGGTGTGATTTCGCGTCGGGCGTGCCGATGGATTTCTGGCTGGAGGCGCGCCGGCAGCTCCGCATCGGCCGACCCGGCCTGTTCATGCTCGCGGAGGCCGAGTCGCCCGCGCTGGGCATGGCCTTCGACATGTCGTACGGGTGGGAGCTGTACCACCTCCTGAACGACGTCACGGAAGGCAAGAAGCCCACGTCGGAGCTCGACGCCTACGTCAACCGGCAGTGGCGCGCGTATCGCTCCCGCGACTTCCGCATGACCTTCACCTCGAACCACGACGAGAACAGCTGGAACGGCACCGAGTTCGAGCGGATGGGGTCCAACCATCAGGCGGCGTTCGTGCTTGCGGCCACCATGCGCGGCTCGATGCCCCTGCTGTACACCGGTCAGGAAGTGAGCCTCAACAAGCGGCTGCGTTTCTTCGAGAAGGACACCGTGGACTGGAACGGTCCGTCACTCGCCCCGTTCTACACGTCCATCTTCGCGCTCCGTCATGCCGAGCCGGCGCTCTGGAACGGCGCGTGGGGCGGCAACCAGGTGTCGCTGAACAACAACGGGGGCAACCGCGTGTATGCGTTCAGCCGCACACTCGGCGCGAACAATGTGGTCGTCGCGGTCAACTTCGGGGATACCGCGTCTGCGGTGTCCTACTCGGGGCTGGTGCACACGGGCAGGTACACCGACTGGTTTTCGAAGGCCCCCGTCCCGCTGGGTAATGCCGGTCGGCTCGACATCCCGGCCCACGGCTGGCGCGTGCTCGTGAACGGACCTGCCGCGCGCTAGCGAGATGACGGGGTGGTGTACAGCGGCGCCGCGCCGCATGTTGGCGCGCGCCGTGGCAGCATGCTCGACCTCGATGTATGTCGCAGCCGCACGACTCCTCCACCCGCATCAGGGATCATGAGCACCAAGCCGCGCCTCAGCCCGATGGGCTTGTTCAACATGAGCTTCGGTTTCCTCGGCATCCAGTTCGGATGGGGGCTGCAGCTCGCCAACATGTCGGCAGTGTACGAACGTCTGGGTGCCAGGCCGGACCAGGTGCCGCTGCTGTGGCTCGCGGCGCCGGTCACGGGGCTGCTCGTGCAGCCCGTGATCGGTGCGCTGAGCGATCGCACCTGGGGAAAGCTCGGCCGCCGACGCCCGTACTTCCTCACCGGCGCGATCCTCGCGTCCATCGCGCTGTTCTTCATGCCCACGTCGAGCAGCCTGTGGATGGCCGCCACGCTGCTCTGGATCCTCGACGCCTCCATCAACATCTCGATGGAGCCGTTCCGCGCCTTCGTCGCCGACAAGCTCGACGTTTCGCAGCGTACCACCGGGTTCGTCGTGCAGTCGCTCTTCATCGGCATCGGCGCGAGCCTGGCGAATGCGCTGCCGCTGCTGCTCCGCCTCATGGGCGTCACCGGCAACACGGCCAGCGGCATTCCGCTCACGGTGAAGTACTCGTTCCAGTTCGGCGCGGTGGTGTTCCTGCTGGCGGTGCTGTGGACGGTCGCGACGACGTCCGAGTTCCCACCCGAGGACATGGCGGCCTTCGAGCGGGCGCGCACGGGTGGCGGACGCGGCCTGGGCGCGATCCTCAACGAGATCATCATCTCCATCCGGGAGATGCCCGTCACCATGCGGCAGCTTGGCGTGGTGCAGCTGCTCACGTGGCTCGGCCTGTTCTGCATGTGGCTGTTCTTCGTCCCCGCCACGGCGCGCCACGTGTTCGGCGCCACCGACCCGAAGTCCGACTTGTACACGAGCGGCATGGAATGGGGCGGGTTCGCGTTCGCGTTCTACTCCATCACCTGCTTCATCGTCGCGCTCGCGCTGCCGGTGCTCGCGAAGCGGACGAGCCGGAAGTTCGTGCACGCGAGCGCGCTCGTGTGCGGGGCGGCCGGGCTGTTGTCCGTGTACGTCATCCACGACAAGTACCTGCTGCTCCTGTCGATGGTGGGCGTGGGCATCGCCTGGGCGTCCATCCTGTCCATGCCGTACGCCATCCTGTCGAACGCGCTGCCGCCGGCGCGCATGGGCGTGTACATGGGCGTGTTCAACTTCTTCATCGTGATACCGGAGATCATCGCGTCGCTGTTCTTCGGCCCGCTCTCGCGCATGCTGTTCGGCGAGGGCAACCCGAACGCGCCGGTGTACTTCGTGATGCTGGGTGGCGTGTGCCTGCTCGCAGCGAGCGTATGCGTGGCCTTCGTGCGCGACGTGGGCGAGCCGGCTCCAGTACAGGCACGTGTGCCGGCGTCCGGAAAAATGCCTTCCGGCGGGCGCCGATACGCCCGCTGACGGCCGAGCGTCGTGATGCCGGCGGCGCAGAGCCTTACCGATGCGGCCTTGACTCACCTGGCCTTCGCGATGCTCGACGGAGGCATCGAGCGCCAGGTGGCGGCATTCACCCGCCTGGCCGCGCGGCTGTTCGGCGCGTAGCGCGCTGACTAACCCGTCGTATCGTCGGGCGCGTCGCCAGCGCGCGAGTCGGCGCCGCGCGGAGCACCGGCTGCATCGCTCGCACGATGCGGGCGCGACGTGCTCGGTATCTCGCCCGGCGCATCCGCCTTGCGCCGCTTCTGCGCCTTGAAGATGAATTCCGGCGCGAGGGCCACGCCGAGGAGCGTCACGGGCAGGATCTGCTGCGCCTGGATGAGCAGTGCGACGGCGATGGCCTGGTTGCGATCGAGCCCGAACGCCACCGCCGCGGCCGCATAGGCGGTCTGGAACACGCCGACGTTGCCCGGCGTCAACCGGAACAGGAAGCCGAGGTTGACGAGGAGGAGTGCGGCGATCGTCGCGACGGTGCTCATCGGAAAGTGCGCTGCACGTGCAGTCATCTGGTAGGTGGCCACCTGGAGGCCCCACGCCAGCACGCTGAGGAGCAGTGCCGCGATGAACCGCGGTCCGCTCGACACGGTGGCAATGGTGCCGATGAACCGCGAGCCGTACTGCTTGAGCCGCCCCTGCCACGTGGCCGGCTTCGGGCCGGCCACCGCTTCCACCACGTCGGGGCGACGCAGCAACCACACAAGCAATCCCGCCACGAGCACCAGGGCGACGATCGCGAAGGGCTTCACCCGATCGATGGCGTGCGGCAGGTCGAGGAAGGTGGCCGCGAGCGAAAGAAGCACGATGTAGCCCACGAGTTCGAACAGGCGCTCGAGCGCGAGGGTCGCCACGACTTTCGCGCTCGTGATGTGGGCGGTGCGCGACACGAACACCACGCGCGCCGCCTCGCCGCCATTCGCGACGAGCACATTGTTCAGGCCCGCGCCGGCGAACGTGGCGCGCAGGGCCACGGGCAGCGACGTGGCGCCGATGGGTCGCAGGAACACCCACCACCGGATGGCCTTCACGACGATGGACAGGATGTTGACGAGCGCCGCCGCGAGCAGCAGCGACATCGACGCGTCGCGGATGCTCCGCCCGATGTCGTGCCAGTTGACCTTGGTCGCGAAGACAACGAGCAACCCGAGAATGAGCAGGGTGAGCCCGAGGCGGAGCGCGTGCGAGACCTTCTGGTTCATGCGAAGCGGGTTCAGTTGGGCAGCGTCACGAAACGAAGGCCGCGCGATCGCAGTCCCGCGATGATGCGCGGCAACGCCTCTGCAGTTTGCGTCCGATCTCCCTCGGCGTCATATCCGTCGCCGTCGTGCAGGAGCAAGATAGACCCTGCACGCATTCCGTCGAGCGTGCGCTTGACGATCTCATCCGCGCCTGGACGCGCCGAGTCCCAGACCCCCAGCGTCCAGCCGATGGTGCGTTCGCCGAGGGAGCGCGCGATGGGCGTGACCCACGGATTGCGAAATCCATGCGGGGCGCGGAAGACCTGCGGCCGCACGCCGGCCGCGCGCTCGATCGCAGACGCACCGCGCGTCAGGTCGTCCCGGACGTACGAAGGCGTTCGGCGGTGCAGCTTCCGGTGGTGGTAACCATGATTGCCGAGCTGGTGCCCTTCGTCGGACATGCGCCGCACGAGCGCGGGCCAGCGGTCGGCGTGGCGGCCGAGGACGAAGAAGGTGGCCTGCACGCTCTCCTGCTTCAGCACGTCCAGGATGCGCGGGGTGGCCACGGGATTGGGCCCGTCGTCGAACGTGATGCTCACGACCTGGTCCGAGCCGGGCAGGTGGTTGAGGGCGGGCCCGAAGATCCAGGAGTTGCGGTGCCAGGTGCCGTGCGCCGCGAGGCCGGCAACGGCGAGGCCCGCGGCGGCGACGCCGATCATACCGTGATCGCGACGCGTCCCATCACATGGTGGTAGACGTCCAGCACCTGGGACGTCACACGCGGCCAACTGTACTTCATGCTCTCGTAGCGGCCCGTGGTGCCAAGCTGGATGCGGAGCCCTTCGTCGTCGAGCAGCTGGACGAGCGCATCGGCGAGGGCATCGCGGTCGCTGCACGGCGTCATCAGGGCCTCGCGTCCGTTCACCACCACGTCCTGGAAGCCGAGGATGTCCGAGCACACGATGGGCGTCTCGCAGGCCATGGACTCGAGCAGCGTGATGCCGAACGACGCCTTGGTGGTGGGGCAGGCGTAGATCGAGCTGTGCGCGTAGTAGCTGGGACGGCCCTCGAGCACGGCGCCGACGAAGGTGATGTCGGCGTCACCGTTGGCCTGCTTGTAGTAGTGCTCGCGAAGGGGCCCGTCCCCCACCACGACGAGCTGCGCCTGACGACGGCGGCCCTTCACCTTGCGGAACGAGTCGATGAGGGTGGTGAGCCCGTTCCGCGGATCGAAGCGGCCGAGGAAGAGGATGGAGGGGACGTCCTTCCGGATCTGCGGCGGTGCCGCGACGCTCGGGTGGAAGACGTCGGTGTCGATGCCGTTGGGGATGATCTGCCAGGGTGCGCCGAAATACCGCTCCAGCGCCACCGTCGTCGAGTGCGACACGCAAATCGCCGCGCTCAGCATGTCGAGCCGATTCTGGAAGAACCGGTTGAAGAGGCGGTAGCCGAACGACTTGTCGAAGTACGTGTGGAACGTGCCGACCACCGGACAGTCCGCTTCCTCGATGGCGAGGATGG
>JBDTYL010000385.1:0-5021 GCA_040005695.1 bacterium
GATGCGTCTGCGAGATCGACATCGTCTTCGCGACTTCCTCTTCCGTGATGTCCATGCCCTCGGCGATCTCGGCATGCGTCGCCTCGCGGCCCAGCTCCTGGAGGAGGAAGCTGGCGCGCTTGCCGATGCGGTGCAGCGTGCCGGCGCGATTGAGCGGCACGCGCACGATGCGGCTCTGCTCGGCGAGCGCCTGGAGGATGGCCTGGCGGATCCACCACACGGCGTAGGAGATGAACTTGATCCCCTTCGTCTCGTCGAACTTGTGCGCCGCGCGGATCAGTCCGAGGTTGCCCTCGTTGATCAGGTCGGAGAGCGAGACGCCCTGGTTCTGGTACTTCTTGGCGACGCTGACGACGAAGCGCAGGTTGGACCGCACCAGCTTGTCGAGCGCCTCCTGGTCCCCGACGCGGATCTTCTGCGCGAGCGCGACTTCATCTTCCCGCGTGATGAGCGGGTAGATGCTGATGTCGCGGAGGTACTGATCGAGCGATCCCTCTTCGAACGACGACTTCTTGCTGTTCGGAGTGGTGGCCATGCTGGCGATTCCGGGGAACGGCGACTCCGCCGCACTCGAGGGACGTGCTTGCGGCGGAGGATGTACGACCGGACAGCGGTCGGGGCGATCGATCTAGGTCAGTGCACGCGCTCGCCGAGCCGCATCCAGCGGACATGCTTGAGCCAGGCGAACTCGTCGGACGAATCGGGAGAGAAACTGAAATAGACGACCTCGGGGCGGCCCCGCAGCAGGGAATCCGGCACGAAGCCCCAGTAGCGGCTGTCGAGCGAATTGTCGCGGTTGTCCCCGAGGACGAAGAACTGTCCCCTAGGGACGACCAGAGGGCCCCAGTTGTTACGAGATGGGTGATACGTGACGGCCGCGCCCGCCGTCCTGACCAGGAAATCGCTCTGCCAGCGGAACTCCTCCCACACGGGATCGGCTTCCGGGTCGGAGTGCGACACGTACGGCTCGGCGAGCGCCACACCGTTCCGGATGAGCACCGCGTCGCGCATGGCGAGGGTGTCGCCGGGCAGTCCCACGAGGCGCTTGACGAAGTTCTTGGTGCGGTCCTTCGGCCATTCGAACACGATCACGTCGCCGCGCGTGGGTTGGCGCAACGCCGGCAGCCGGCGGCCGGTGAGCGGGACCTCGGCACCGTAGACGAGCTTGTTCACGAGGAGGAAGTCGCCCACGAGCAGCGTGCGTTCCATGCTGCCGCTGGGGATCTTGAACGCCTCGACGACGAACGTCCGCAGCGCGAAGAAGAGCGTCACCGACACGGTGAAGATCCTGGCCCACTCCCAGAAGAAGCCGAGGCCCGTGCGTCGCTTGTTGACGTGCTGCAGCGCCTCGAGCTTCTGCGCGGGCGTGATCAAACGTGAATGCACCGGTCCCGTCGCTTCTGGCATGGCCACCCTGCAATTAACTCCCGCCCCCATGGGGCAGCAAGCACGCCGCGCGGGCTCAATCCGGGGTCCCGAGATAATTGTCGATCTGCGCCCGCTGGAGCACGCCCGAGAAGTCGCAGTAGCCCACCTTCGTCTCGGAGTAGAACTCGTACACTTCCCACCCCCCTTCGCGGTGGCCATTCCCCGTCTGCTTCACTCCCCCGAAGGGCAGGTGCGCTTCCGCGCCGATGGTGGGGGCGTTGATGTACGTGATGCCGTTGTCCAGCTCCGCGAACGCGCGGAAGGCGAGGTTCACGTCCCGCGTGTAGAGCGATGAGGACAGGCCGTACTTCACGCCGTTGTTGACGCGGAAGGCCTCGTCGGCATCTGCCACGCGGATCACGCTCAGGACGGGACCGAAGATCTCCTCCTGTTCGATACGCATGCCTGCCTCGACCCGCGCGAAGATCGTGGGCTCGAAGAAGAAGCCGTGCTCGTACGCCTTCCCCTCCGGCCGACGCCCGCCGCAGAGGAGATCCGCACCATCGGCCTGCCCGATGTCGATGTACTGCTCGACCTTGTGGCGCGACCGCTCGTGGATGAGCGGCCCCACATCCGTCCCCTTCTTGCGGCCGTCGCCCAGGACCATCGCGCGCGCGCGGTCCACCAGGGTGCCGAGGAACGTGTCGTGAATGCCGGACTGGAGGATGAGCCGGCTGGTGGCGGTGCAGCGCTGCCCGGTGGTGCCGAACGCGCCCCAGAGCACGCCGTCGAGCGCGAGGTCGAGGTCGGCGTCGTCCATCACGAGCATCGCGTTCTTGCCGCCCATCTCGAGCGACAGCCGCTTGTGCATCCGCCCGCAGGTCTCGCCCACGAGACTGCCCGTTTGCGTCGACCCGGTGAAGGACACCACGGACACGTCGGGATGCGACACGATGGGTGCGCCGACGTCGGCGCCCAGACCGTGCACGAGCTGGATGACTTCAGGGGGCAGTCCCGCTTCGAGCATGATCTCGACGAGCACGTGACCCGTGTGCGGCACGTCCTCGCTTGGCTTGAAGACGCACGCGTTCCCGCACACCAGGGCGGGAAACATCTTCCAGGTGGGAATCGCGAGCGGGAAGTTGAACGGCGAGATGATGCCCGCCACGCCGATGGGCCGACGGAAGCTCATCGCCCACTTGTTGGCCAGCTCGCTCGGCACCGTGCGTCCGGAAAGCTGGCGTCCCATTGTCGCGGCGTAGTACGCCGTATCGATGCCTTCCTGGACGTCGCCGCGCGTTTCCGTGAGCGGCTTGCCCATCTCACGAGTCATGAGGTTGGCGATCTCCTCCTTGCGCTGCACGAGGAGGTCGCCCACGCGGCGCAGGACGTCGCCGCGTGCCGGCGCGGGCGTGGCGCGCCACAGCGCGAAGCCGCGCCTGGCCGATGTCACGGCGGCCTCGACATCGAGGTGGTTCGAGAGCGGGAAGTTCCCGATCAGGTCGCGCGTGTCCGCGGGATTGCGATTCTCGAACCAGGCGCCGGACTCGGGATCGGTCCACTGGCCGGCGATGAAGTTCCGGAAGGTCTTGGTCATGGGGAAAAGCTAACCCGGCGGCGGGGCGCCGTCATTGCATCCGGAGCCGGTTCGCCCCATGATCACTGCCCGGTTGTTCCCGCCCCCAACGCAGGAGGTCACATGTCTCGTCGATCGCTCGCCATCGCCCTGCTTGCTGCCGTCGCGGCGGTGGGATCCGTCGCTGTCGCCCAGGCGCCCGGCGCGGTGAAGCAGCAGGGCGCGACTGCGGAGTCGGCAGCGCGGGCGGCCATCAACAGGACGTGGGACGACGTGATGGTCGCGGCGAAGGCCGGCGATGCCGCGACGCTCGGCGCACTGTACACCGACGACGCCATCATGATCGACCCATCGATGCCGACGATCACCGGCCGCGCGAACATCGAGAAGATGATCCGGAGCTGGCTGGCGACGGCGCGGCTCATCGACATGACGCGAACGTCCTCTGGTATCGACGTGTTCGGGGACATCGCGATCGACAACGGGACAATCACGCAGACGGTCCAGGAAAAGGGCAAGGCGCCCATGAAGGTACGGAGTCGCTACACCATGGTGTTCAGGAACGTGAACGGCCGGTGGCTCACGCTGCGCGACGTGACCACGCCGATGCCGCCCGCACGCGCCAGGTGAGGCGCGCCGGCTGAGCGGGACGACGAGCAGATCCTTCCCCTCGGGCAGGATGAAAAAGCAGATCCTTCCCTTCGTCGCTTTCGCTCCTCGAGGGCAGGCCGCTTCGCTCAGGATGACAAGGGGCTGCGCTCAGGATGACAAGGAGCATTATCTTCACGCGTGCGCCCCATCTCCGCCGACAACATCGCCGCCGCGATGCGGGTCATCGACCCCATCTTCCTCAACACGCCCCTGCTCCGCGGCACGTCGCTCGACCGCGCGCTGGACGTGGAGCTGAGTTGCAAGGTCGAGACGCTCAACCCCATCCGCTCCTTCAAGGGGCGGGGCACCGAGCTACTGGTGGCCGGCGTGCACGACGACCGACATCTCGTCTGCGCGTCGGCGGGCAACTTCGGTCAGGGGCTCGCCCGCGCCGCGCTGCGCCGTGGACGCACGGTCACGGTGTTCGCCGCACGAAAGGCCAACCCGCTCAAGCTCGAGGCCATGCGGGCACTCGGCGCCGAAGTGCGCCTGTCCGGCGCGGACTTCGATGCCGCGAAGGTGGCAGCGCGACGGTTCGCCGCCTCGTCCGACGCGTTCTACATCGAGGACGGCGCGCATCCGGAGATCGCCGAAGGTGCGGGCACCATCGCGCTCGAGATCAGTGAAGCCGGACTGATGCCGGAGGTGATGATCGTTCCGCTGGGCAATGGCGCGCTCGCCACGGGGATTGGCGCGTGGTGTCGACACGCGGAGCCGGGCACGCGGGTGATCGGCGTGGTGGCCATGGGCGCGCCCTCGATGCGCCTGTCGTTTGCCGCGCGGGCCCCGGTGTCCACCGAGAAGGCCGACACCATCGCCGACGGCATCGCGGTGCGGGAGCCGGTGTCCTATGCGGTCGAGAGCATGCGCAACACGATCGACGAGGTGGTGAGCGTGAGCGACGAGTCGATCGTGCGAGCGATGCGGCTCGTGCACGGACATCTCGGGCTGGTGGTGGAGCCGGCCGGCGCGGTGGGTCTCGCGGCGCTGCTCGAGGATCCCGAGCGCTGGCGCGGCGCACGCGTGGCGATCCCGCTCTGCGGCGGCAACGTCACGCAGCAGGGCGCCCGCACGTGGATCCTCGGCCCGCGGTCGAGGAAGACGTGAGGGGATCGGACACCTTGTCATCCTGAGCGAAGCGGCCTGCCCTCGAGGAGCGAAAGCGACGAAAGGAAGGATCGGCTTGTCCCCTGCCGGATGGCAGATCCGTGACGCTACGGCACCGTCTCGCGGCACGTGGTGTCTCTCGCGGTGTCAGCCCGGTGGCGTCATGGTACGACGCTGATGCGGACTCCTGGCGCGGCGGGCAGTGTGGACGCGGGCGGTGAGCACGCGGCAGCGAGACGAGGATGCTGACCGCTGCCGATTCGCATGGGTCAGCCTCAGCGCGGAAGGGCAAAGGCCACCACGTAATCGCCCTTGCCCC
>JBDTYL010000386.1:0-8899 GCA_040005695.1 bacterium
GGCGACAACCCACAGTTCGTCATCCTCGTGAAGATCGACAATCCCAAGGGTGCCTACATGGGCGGGCTCACAGCTGCGCCGGTGACCAAGGCGGTGCTGGAGGCGGCGCTGGCGTCGCCGGACGCCGCGCTCGATCGGCGCACACTCGCGGCAAGCCAGCAGCTGCGCGCACCGGATACGGCCGCTGCCGCGCTCCGGCTCGCGGTGGCCGCGCGCGCCGCACGCGAGACGACCTCCACCTCGCAGCGGAACGCCGTGCGCGCAGCGTCGGATGCTGCCGCCGCCGACACCGCGGGCACGACGCCGTTCGTGGCCACGCTTCCCACCAGCGTCCCGCCTGTCCTGCCATTGCCGCCTCGCGCAGTCCCCGATGTGCATGGCCTGCCGTTGCGCCAGGCAGTGCATGCGCTGCATGTGGCAGGCTTCCGCGTCAGGCTCTCACCGGGCGCCACTGGCCTGACGTCGCCCTCGGCGGGCGCGGTCCTCCCGGCCGGCTCGATCGTCTCCCTCGCGGGAGCGCCCTGATGGCCTCGCGGACAGCGGAGATCGTGGACGCGCTGCGGCGCGCAGGACTGCTCGTCGCCGAGCGCGGACCGCTGCCCGCGATGCTGGAGGGAATCACTGACGACAGTCGGACCGTGCGTGGAGGTACGCTCTTCCTCGCGGTGCGCGGGTCCGAGCGCGACGGGCATGAGTACCTCACGATGGCGGCGAGTGCGGGCGCGACGTGCGCGATGGTGGATGATCCGGAGCGCACCGACCTTCCCGTGCTCGTGGTGCGCGACACGCGCCGCGCGGCGGCGGTGGCGGCGGCGGCATTCTACGGACATCCGGCCAGTGACCTGCGGCTCGTCGCCGTCACGGGCACCAATGGCAAGACCACCACGGTGGGCATGCTGCGCCACGTGCTCGATGCGCCGGCACCGCGCAGCGCGTCGATCGGGACGCTGGGGGTGCTCGTGGGCAGCGAGGGCGTTCCGCTCGACGGCGGTAGCGGCCTCACGACCCCGGGCCCCGTGGAACTGCAGCGCGTGCTGCGCGCGCTGCACGACCAGGGGGTGCGCGCAGTGGCGATGGAGACATCGTCCCATGCGCTGCACCAGAACCGCGTCGAGGGACTGAAGTTCGAGGCAGGGGTGTTCACCAACTTCACGCGCGACCATCTCGACTATCACGAGACGATGGAGGCGTACCTTGCGGCGAAGGCCACGCTCGTGAGCCTCCTCACGCCCGACGGCACCGCCGTGATCAACGCCGACGATATCGCGTGGCGCGCGCTGCCCGGTGCACCGCGCACCGTGCGCTTCGGCATGGAAGGCGATGGGGACGTGCAGGCGCTCGAGCGACAGTATTCGTCGCATGGGAGCACGTGGGACCTGGTCGTGGGCCTCGCGCACCATCGCGTCGAGCTGCCGCTCAGCGGCGACTTCAACATCGCGAACGCGCTCGCCGCGGCCGCCGCGGCGTGGGCCGTGGGCATGGCGCCGGCGGCGATCGCGTCACGGTTGTCCACCATGCCGCAGGTGCCCGGCCGGCTGGAGCGCATCACGGAATTGCCCACGGTGCTGCGCGACTACGCCCACACGCCCGATGCGCTGGCGCGCGCGCTCGACGCGGTGCGGCCGTTCACCACGGGCCGGCTCATTGCGGTCTTCGGCTGCGGCGGGGATCGCGACCGCGGCAAGCGGCCCGAGATGGGCCGCATCGCCGAAGGGCACGCGGACTACGCGATCGTGACGAGCGACAATCCGCGCACCGAGGATCCGGAGCGCATCCTCGACGACATCGAGGCAGGGATGTCGCTCGGGCGGCACGCGCGAGTGGAGGATCGACGCACGGCGATTTCGCAGGCGATCCATTCGGCACAGCCGGGCGACGTGATCCTGCTCGCCGGCAAGGGACACGAGACGTACCAGATCCGCGGAACGGTGAAGTATCCGTTCGACGAGCGCGTGATCGCACGAGACATCATCTCCGAGGGACACACCTGATGGCGGACGCCACCACACCCCAGGCCAGCGCGCTCGAGCAGCCGCAGTTCTGGACGCTCGACCGCATCGCCGATGCGCTGGGCCACGGCCCGCGCGGCAGCACGGCGATCTCCCGCATCTCGACCGACACGCGGCAGGTGGCCGCCGGCAGCTGCTTTGTGGCGCTCAAGGGCGAGAGCTTCGATGCGCACGACTTCCTGGCGGACGCGGTGGCGAAGGGCGCCGCCGCGGTCGTCGTGAACGATGCGCGACGTGGCGCGTCACTCGGGGTCCCCGTGTACGAGGTGCCGGACACGCTCACCGCGCTCGGCGCGCTGGGTCGCTACCGGCGGCGCGCGTGGGGACGACCGGTGATTGGCGTGGTGGGCACCAACGGGAAGACGAGCACGAAGGAACTGCTGCGCGCGGCGCTCGGCAGCGCCGGCGCGGTGCTCGCCACGGTGGGAACCTACAACAACCTCGTCGGCGTGCCGCTCACGCTCTTCGCGTTGCCGGACGATGCGGACATCGCCGTCATCGAGATGGGAACGAACCATCCAGGCGAGGTCGAGTCGCTGCGCGTGATCGTGGAGCCGGACGTCGTGGTGGTGACGTCGATTGCCGAGGAGCACCTCGAGGGTCTCGGCGACCTGGCCGGTGTGCTGCGCGAGGAGGTGTCCGCGTGCAAGGACGTGGCGCTGGCGGTCACGCCATCGGCGCAGCCCGAAGTCGCGGACGCGGCCCGCCCGTTGGCGCGGCGCACGCTCAGCACCGGACTCGATACCGGGGAGCTGCACCCCACGGACTGGGGGATCGAGGCAGACGGGCAGGGGTGGGTCGAGCTCGATGGGGTGCGCGTGCGCGTCCCGCTGCGCGGCGTGCACAACCTCCGGAATGCGATGCTCGCCATTGCGGTCGCGCGGGAGCGTGGCGTGTCGCTCGAGTCCATCGCGCGCGGGCTCGCGACCATGCCCACACCGCCGATGCGCGTGAACTTCGAGAGCCACGGGCGCGCGACGGTGATCAACGACGCCTACAATTCCAATCCGGGTTCGGCACGCGTGGCGCTCGAGCTGCTGGAGCATGCCGGTGCGATGCGGCAGCGTGTCGCAGTGCTCGGCACGATGCTCGAGCTCGGTGAGCATGCCGACCGGCTGCACGACGAGGTCGCGCGCGCGGCACTGGACAGCCCGATTGAGCTCGTGGTGGGCGTAGGCGGCTTCGCGGACGCCCTCGCGCGCGTGGCGCCGGGCAGTCAACGGGTCGCGGCGGGGGCGGATCCCGCCACCGCGTGGGAGGCCGTGCGTTCGCGCCTTGCACCGGACGCGGTTATCCTGCTGAAGGGCTCGCGCGGCGTCCGTCTCGAGCGGCTCGTCCCGATGATCGCACAGTGGGCGACGGCCGACCGGCCAGCGTGAGCGTTGCGGGCGCCCGGCTCTAACCAATCGAGAATTGCTCTACTACCTCTTCGTGCCGCTGGTCAAGCAGTTCCACGTGCTCAACATCTTCACGTACATCACCTTCCGCGCCGCCGGCGCGGCGGTGACGTCGATCGTGCTGAGCTTCATGGTGGGACCGCTCATCCTCAAGCGGCTCGACACGGCGGCGAACTACCAGGTGGTGCGCGAAGGCACGCCGGATTCCCACGCGCTGAAGACGAAGACCCCCACGATGGGCGGCCTCATCTTCCTGTTCTCGGCGCTGGTGTCGACGGTGCTGTGGGCGCGCATCTTCAGCCACTACGTCGTGGTCGCGCTGCTCGTCACGGCGGGCATGGGCATCATCGGCTTCCTCGATGACTACCTCAAGCTCAAGCAGCGGCGTCTCGGGCAGAAGAACGAGGGCCTGGTGGAGCGCAACAAGCTGCTCGGCCAGATCGGCATCGGCATCGCGCTGGGCACGTACATCACGATGTATCCGCTCTCGCCGAACCTGGCGGGTGCCTCGACCACGCTGCCGTTCTACAAGTACATGCTGGTGGTGCCGGCGTTCAGCTTCCTGTACGTGCTCTGGGTGACGTTCGTGCTCACCGGCGTGAGCAACGCGGTGAACTTCACCGATGGGCTCGACGGCCTCGCCGCCGGCCTGAGCGCCATCGCCGCCGCGGTGCTGGCCATCTTCGCGTACCTGATCGGGCGCGTGGACGCCTCGCGCTACCTCGGCATCTTCTACCTCCAGCACTCCGGCGAGCTCACGATCTTCTGCCTGGCGATGGTGGGTGCGCTCATCGGGTTCCTCTGGTTCAACACGTACCCGGCCCAGGTCTTCATGGGCGACACGGGCTCGCTCGCCCTCGGCGGCGCGCTCGGTGCGGTGGCCATCCTGCTGAAGTCGGAGTTCATCCTCGTCTTCGTGGGCATGGTGTTCTTCGCCGAGATGATGTCCGTGGTGCTCCAGCGGTTCGTCTTCAAGTACCGGAAGCGCCGGTACGGGCTCGAGTACGCGCAGCTGCACCGCGTCTTCCTCCGCGCGCCGCTCCATCACCACTTCGAGGTGAAGGGCTGGAGCGAGCAGCAGGTCGTGGTGCGCTTCTGGATCATCGGCATCATCGGCGCATTCCTCGCCATCTCCACCCTCAAGGTGCGTTGACCATGCCCGTGCGTTCACTCACCGAGGCCCTGCCCGCGGCGTGGACGCGGGGGGAGATCAGCGTGATCGGCCTCGCGCGCAGCGGCCGGTCGGTGGCCGAGCTGCTGCGGCGCGCCGGCGCCGAGGTGTACGCGAGCGATGCCGGGGCGGGGCACGCCGTGTTGCGTGCGACGCTGCACCTCGAGCCGCTCGGCGTGGACGTCGAGCACGGGGGGCACGACCTCGCGCGTATCGCACGAAGTGCCGCGGTGGTCGCGAGCCCCGGCGTGCCACCGGATGCGCCACCGCTGCGCGCGGCGCGCGAGGCCGGCGTCCCCATCATCGGCGAGATGGAGATCGCACTCCAGTTCCTGCCGCACCAGCGCTACATCGCCGTCACCGGCACCAACGGCAAGACCACGACGACCGCGCTGGTGCAGCACCTCCTGCAGGGACTCGGCTACGATGCCGTGGCAGCGGGCAACATCGGGATGCCGCTGTCCGACGTGGCGCTGCGTGACCGGCAGCCGGACTGGATCGCGCTGGAGGCGTCGTCGTTCCAGCTGCATGACACGCCGAGCATGGCGCCGGCGGTGGGGATCCTCACGAACCTGTCTCCCAACCATCTCGATCGGTACGACAGCGTCGAGGCGTACTTCGAGGACAAGCGCCGCTTGTTCCGCAATGCCGACGAGCGGTCGGTGTGGGTGAGCAATGCGGATGACGCGGCAGTGGCCGCGATGGTGCAGGGCGTCGATGGGCGTCACCTGCGCTTCACCACCGCCGCCGGAGCCGCCGACGGCTACTTCGATCGCGGCACGAATTCGCTCACCGTGCTCGGCGCTCCGCTCATTGCGCGCGACGAGCTGGCGCTCCTCGGCGACCACAACGTGGCGAACGTGCTCGCGGCGTCGCTGGCGGTCATGGGCGCCGACGCGCTGCACACCTCCGCAAAGTCGCGGAACCTCATCGCCGACGCGCTGCGCTCGTTCCGCGCCCTCGAGCACCGCATCGAGCCGGCGGGTCGGTACGGGGACGTGGAGTGGATCAACGACTCGAAGTCCACCAACGTGGCGTCGACACTGGTGGCGTTGCGCGGCATGCAGCGACCCACCGTGCTGCTGCTGGGCGGACGGCACAAGGGGGAACCGTACACGGCGCTCGCCGATGAACTGCGGCGCACGGCGCGACAGGTGCTCGCCTACGGCGAGGCCGCGCCCATCATCGCGGAAGACCTCGCGGGCGTGGTGGCCATCGAGCAGCTCGGCTCGACCTTCGAGGAGGTGCTCGTGCGGGCGCGCGAGGTGGCGCAGCCGGGCGACGTGGTGCTCCTGTCGCCCGCGTGCTCGAGCTACGACATGTTCGACAACTACGAGGAGCGCGGCCGCGTGTTCAAGCAGCTCGCCGCCGCGCTCGGCGCGCCAGCGGCGTGACTGCCGCGGTGATTCCTGAGGAGCACGCGCGCGCGCCGGCTGCCGTCGCGCGCGGACGCGAACGGTGGCGGATGGAACCGGAGGCGCGCGGCCTGGCGCTCGTCATGGCCCTTGTGCTCGTGTTCGGTCTCGCGGTGCTCTACAGTGCCAGCGCCATCGTGGCCATGCAGGAGAACCGGAACAACTGGTATTACGTGGCGCGACAGGCGGCCGGCGTGTTGGCGGGCGCGGTCGCCTTCGCCATCGCCGCAAAGGTGGATGCCGAACGCCTGCGCGAGTGGGCGTGGCCCATCATGTGGCTCACGCTGGTGACGCTGTTCCTCTGCCTCGTGTTGCCGGAAAGCATCGCGCCGCGCGTCAACGGCTCGAAGCGCTTCCTCTTCGGGACGTCGCTCCAGCCATCGGAGTTCGGCAAGCTTGGCGTGGTGATCTGGACGTCGATGCTCATCGTGAAGAAGGGCGACCAGCTGCGCCGGCTCACGAAGGGCGTATTGCCGTTCTTTGTGGTCATCGGCGTGCTCGACCTGCTCGCCGCGCTCGAGCCCGACCTGTCGGTCGCGATGTTGTACACACTGATGCTCGCCGTGCTGCTGTTCGCGGGCGGCGTACGTATCGCGCACTTCGTGGCGCTGTGCGCGCTGGCCATTCCCGTGCTGTGGACCAAGATCGAGAAGGTGCAGTACGCGGCGCTGCGACTCTCGGCGTTCTTCGATCCGGGGGGCGCGCCGACGCAGATGAAGTACCAGCTCCGGCAGTCGCTCATCGCCGTGGGCTCGGGCGGCGCGTTCGGCGTTGGCTACGGGCAGGGCCGGCAGCAGTACGGGTTCCTGCCGTTTCCGTACAGCGACTTCATCGCGAGCAACATCGGCGAGGAGTGGGGGTTCGTGGGCCTCGCGGCCGTGACCATCGCGTTTGCCGCGTACGCGCTGCTCGGTTTTCGCATTGCACGCCGCGCGCGGTCCCCATTCCTGCAACTCGTCGCGGTGGGCCTCACGTTCGTCACCGTGCTCACGGCGTACCTCCACATCGGCGTCGTCGTCGGCCTGCTGCCCACCACCGGCCTCACGCTGCCGTTCGTGTCCTACGGCAGGTCGAACATCGTCCTCAGCATGCTGATGACGGGCATTCTCGTGAACATCGGCAGCCAGCGCGAGCGCGTCTCGGGCGACGGTGCCACCGATCCCCTCTCGATCCCAACAGGCTGACGTGACTGGCGCGCGCAGGACCGTGCTCTTTGCCGGTGGCGGCACCGGCGGACACCTCTATCCGGGCCTCGCCATCGCGCGCACGCTCGTGCGACTCGACGCCACCGTGCAGCCGTACTTCATCGGCGCGCTGCGCGGCATCGAGCGCACGGTGCTGCCGGCGAGCGAGTTTCCGCACCTGCTGCTCGATCTCCATCCGCTCTATCGCACGAAGCCATGGGAGAACTGGCGTACATTGGCCGGCGCGGTCTCGGGCTGGCGACAGGTCGGCGCGCTCGCGCGTCGCGAGGAGCCGCGCGCCATCGTCGGCACGGGTGGTTACGCGGCCGGCGTGGGGCTCGCCTATGCGGTGGCGCACCACATTCCCATCGTGCAGCAGGCGGGCGACAGCTACCCGGGCCTCACCGCGCGCGCGTTTCGCCGGTGGACCCGCGAGTATTACCTGGCGTTTCCGGAGGCCGCGCGCGTGATCGGAGGGACGCCGGACCAGCACGTCGATACCGGTGCGCCCATCGAGCCGCCGCCGGCCCCGCTCCCCGATCGCGCCGCCGCACGCGTCGCGTGGGGATTCCCGCCATCCGACGGACATGTGCTGCTGGTGTACGGCGGCAGCCAGGGATCACGCGCCATCAACCTGGCCATCGCCGACTGGGTGAAGCGTGGGCTGCCCGAGAGCCTGCACCTGATCTGGATGACGGGGAAGGCGACCTACTCCGAATTCGCCGGCCTGGATGGTGGCCGCGTCCGCGTGCGCGAGTACCTCTCGCCCATCCGGGACGCCTACGCCGCCACTGACATCGCCATCGCGCGCGCGGGGGCGATGACGACCGCCGAGCTGTTCGCATGGAAGATCCCGGCGATCCTCATCCCCCTGCCCACTGCGGCGGCCGATCATCAGACCGTGAATGCGCGCGTGCTGGAGGCAGCGGGTGCCGCGATCAACCTGCCGCAGGCAGAGCTCACCGCCGATGGGCTGGACACGATCGTGCGCGGACTGCTCGATGATCCCGCGGCGCTGGCGCGCCTCGCCGCCGGCGCGGCGGCGCGCGCGCGGCCCGATGCGGCCGAGACCATCGCGCGGCGCATCCTCGACATCATCAGGTAGACGGGGCATTCGCTCGACGGCCTGCCCTCGGGCCGCGGCGCAGGCCGTGGCGTATATTACGCCCCGAATGACCTACCTTCTCGATCCATCCGATCCGCGTCCGATCCACTTCGTCGGCATCGCCGGTGCGGGGATGAGTGCGCTGGCCGA
Organism: bacterium; assembly: GCA_040005695.1. Classification (GTDB taxonomy): domain Bacteria; phylum Gemmatimonadota; class Gemmatimonadetes; order Gemmatimonadales; family Gemmatimonadaceae; genus AG11. The sequence goes on from JBDTYL010000386.1 coordinate 8,432, forward strand.
GCTGTTCATGCTGCGCGGCGTCGCCGTCACCGGATGTGATATGCATCCCGAGAACGCACCGGACCTGGCCGCGCGGGGCATCGTCGTGCAGCAGGGACATGCGCCCGACCACGTCACCGGTGCGCGCGCGCTCGTGGTCACCTCGGCGATGCCGAAGCACCATCCGGAAATCGAGCACGCCCGCGAGCGTGGCCTCCAGGTGGTGCGTCGTGCCGAGGCGCTCGGCGAGGCGACGAGCGGCGCGATGCTCGTGGGTGTGGCCGGCACGCACGGCAAGTCCACCACCACGGTGCTCACCACGGAGGCACTCGCGGCCGCGGGATATGATCCCACCGGGTATGTCGGCGCGCGCGTGACATCATGGAATGGCAACCTGCGGGCTGGGAGCCCCGAGTGGTTCGTCGTGGAAGCGGACGAGTACGACCGCTCCTTCCTCGCGCTCACGCCGACGGTGGCCGTGGTGACGAA
>JBDTYL010000387.1:0-6785 GCA_040005695.1 bacterium
GAGGCTGCTGGAGTACTCAACTAGCTGAGCCTCCGACATTCCCGGGGCGGTTCACCCGGAGGAAAACGCGGGAGTGTGTCATCCTGAGCGACGCGAAGGATCTGCTTTTCGAGGGATCCCAGTCCTGCCCGTGCAGTCCTCCGTGTCCTCTGTGGTTAAGGCAACAAAACGACAATTACCACAGAGGGCCACAGAGGGCCACAGAAGAACTCCGACAAGGCCCCGCGACGATCGCGAACCGCCTACACGGCCAGCATCGCCGAGATGCGCGCCGCGATCGACTGCGCTGAGGGCAGTACGGCATCAAGCAGCACGGCATGGTACGGCATCGGGACATCCTCCACCGTCAGCCGCTCGATGGGCGCATCGAGGTACCAGAATGCCTCCTTCGCGAGCACCGCGGCAATCTCGGCGCCGAAACCAGCGGTCGTCGTGTCCTCGTGCACGATGAGGCAACGCCCCGTGCGACGCACGGAATCAAGGATCGCATCGCGATCCCACGGCGCGATGGTACGGAGGTCGAACAGGTCCACGGCGCCCGCGTGCCGCGCCGCCGCGTCGGTACAGCGATGCACCATCGCGCCCCACGTGACCACCGTGATGCGGTCGCCCTCGCGCAGCCGCGTGGCCTTGCCGAACGGGACGACGTAGTCGTCGCCGGGATAGCGCGCGCTGCCCTCGCTCGTCATCAGCAGGGACCGATGCTCGAAGAAGATCGTCGGGTTTCCGCTGCGCATTGCGGCGCGCAGGAGGCCCACCGCATCCGCGGCATTCGATGGCATCGCCACCTGCCAGCCGAGCGCGTGGGCCCACGTCACCTCGGACGACAGCGAGTGCCACGGATCACCGACGTCCTTGCCGAAGCCGCCCGGCATGCGCACCACAATGGGCGCGGCGAACTGGTTGGCCGTGCGCCAGCGCATCGTCCCCGTGTTGTTCAGCTGCTCGTGCGCGGGATCGGCGTACTTCCGGAACTGGATCTCCGCCACCGGCACCAGGCCGTTCACCGCCATGCCGACGGCGCGCCCGATGATGCCCTCCTCGGAGAGGCTCGTGTCGAACACGCGGTCGGCGCCGAAGCGCTTCTGCAGCCCCTCCGTGACGAGATGCACGCCGCCCTTGCGGCCGACGTCCTCGCCGAACACGAGCACCTTCGGGTTCGCCTTGAGCTCGGACGCGAGCGTGCGACGCACGGCCTCCGCGAGACGCACCACCTCGCCGTCCCCCTCCGCATCTGTCGACCCGCCGAGTGCCGCGCGCTCCTCGCGCTGCATCCCACCGAACGTGGCGACGTCGCCATCGCGCGGCACTTCCTCGTACACGAATCGCTTCACGCTCGCGGCGTCGGGCACGCCGCGCGCACGGGCGGCGGTGAGTCCGACGTCCACGTCGCGCGCGACTTCTGCCTCGAGCTCTACCCATTGCACCTCGGTCAACACCGCAGGCACCATCTGCCGCCGCAGCGCGGGAAGCGGATCGCGCGCGAGGTCCGCCGCAATCTCGTCGTCACTCCGATAACCCTTCTGGTTATCAGGACCAGAGTGGCTGCTGAGGCGCGGTACGGTGAGGTGCACGAGCGCGGGGCCGGCGCCGCTGCGCACGTGGTCCACGCACTCCGCGATGAGCGCCGCGGCCTGCGCGGGATCGCAGCCGTCGCCATCGCGGAGGAACAGGTTGCCGAACGACGCGAGGTTCGTGGCGATGTTGCCGCCCGGCGTCTGCATGTCGCCCTTCACGGAGATGCCGAGCCCGTTGTCCTCGATGTAGAAGAGCATCGGGAGCTTGAGCGTGGTCGCCATCGTGAGTGCGGACCAGAAGCCATTCGTCGCCACGCTCGCTTCGCCGCCAAGCGCGACGCCGATGGCGCCGCTCCATTCGGGTTCGTCGAGCGTGCTGCGGCGGTACGTCGCCGCCTGCGCCCAGCCCGCTGCGGGGGTGTACTGCGAGCCGACGTCGCCGGACATGGGCAGCACCGTAGCGCCCTTCCAGCCCGGCATGTTGCACACGACGCCAATGTCGCGCCCATCGCTGAACCCGCCCGCTCGGCCAAGCGGACCACCGAGTGCGTCCGCGATGGAGAGGCCGAGCGAGAGGAGCAGTGGGCGCGAGCGATAGTAGGCGCCGACGCCGTCGTGCGGGCGGTCGAGGAGCGAGCCGAGGATCACCTGGCCCACGTCGTGGCCGCGCGCGGAGAACTGGTAGAGCACGACATGCTCGCGCGGCACGGTGGCGCGGTTGCGGTTCGTGGCTTCCTCGAGGTCGTCCAGTGCGCGTGAGACGAGCACGTGGTAGGCGATGCGCCGCCAGTCGAAGCGGGGGTCGAGGCTGGGGGCCTTGGGCGCCGGGCGGCCCTTCCGTGGTGCGGCATTCGCGTGTGGCATCGCGTCAAATCTGGCGGCGGGGCGGCGCGAACGGGAGGCGTCGTCCGACGTTGCGCCTCGTATATTGGGGCAGCGCCGAGTGTTCCGGGCGGCGCGTCGCGACGGTCGGCCCCATTCACCCGCCTCCTGCATGAGCCTGATCCTCACCTCCATGGCCGACGGGGTCCTCACCGTCACGCTCAATCGCCCGGACGTGCTCAACAGCTTCAACCTCGCGATGGCGAACGAGCTGGTGCTTGCACTACGGTCCGCCGGCGACGACCGCGCCGTGCGCGCCGTGCTCCTCACGGGGAGCGGACGCGCCTTCTGCGCCGGACAGGACCTGGCCGAGGTGCTTCCCGTGGAGGGACACATGCCGGACCTGGGCGACGTCGTGCGTCGCCAGTACAACCCGATCATCCACGCCATCCGCACGCTGGAGAAGCCGGTGGTGTGCGCCGTGAATGGCGTCGCCGCCGGCGCGGGTGCCAACATCGCCTTCGCGTGCGACATCACCGTCGCGGCGGCGGAGGCCACGTTCATCCAGTCGTTCGCGAAGATCGGCCTCATTCCCGACAGCGCCGGCACGTACATCCTGCCGCGGCTCATCGGCATGCAGCGCGCGGCCGCGCTCACCATGCTCGGCGACAAGCTGGATGCCGGGCGCGCGAAGGAGTGGGGACTCATTTTCGACGTCGCTCCAGCGGCGGAGCTCCTTGCGGTGGCCGGCGGTATCGCACGCCGACTCGCCGACATGCCCACGCGCGGACTCGGTCTCGCGAAGCGTGGCTTCAACGCCGGTTTCTCCAACGACCTCGATGCGCAACTTGCCCTCGAGGAGGAATTGCAGCGCGAGGCGGGACGCACGGCGGATTATGCCGAGGGCGTTCGCGCGTTCGTCGAGAAGCGGAAGCCTGTGTTTCAGGGTCACTGATGACGGAGCCATCGATGGTGGTCGGGGTCGTGGGTGCAGGGGCGATGGGCGGCGGCATCGCGCACGTCGCGGCCGCGGCGGGACATCAAGTGCTGATCGGCGACGTCCGCCCCGAGGCGGTGGGCCGCGCACGCGCGAGCATCGCGAAGGCTGTCGCGCGGGATGTGGAGAAGGCGCGACTTACGCAGCCCGCGGCCGACGCGCTCCTCGGCCGCATCACCGACGTGGGCGACCTCTCGGCCGGCTACGGCGCCTATGCAGGGTGCGGACTGGTGATCGAGGCCGTGCTCGAGGACCTCACCGTGAAGCGCACGCTGTTCGCGGCGCTCGAGCGCGTGCTGCGCGACGACGCGATCCTCGCGACGAATACGTCGTCGCTGTCGGTGGCGGCGATCGCCGGCGGCTGCACCCATCCCGAGCGTGTGGTGGGCATCCACTTCTTCAACCCGGCGCCGGTGATGCCGCTGGTGGAGATCGTGCCCGCGATCACCACGAGCGAGGACGTCACCGGCGCTGCGCAGTCGCTCGTGGATGGATGGAAGAAGACGACCGTCGTCGCCTCGGACACCCCGGGCTTCATCGTCAACCGCGTCGCTCGGCCATTCTATTCGGAGTCGCTGCGACAGCTCGAGGAAGGCATCGCGGACGTCGCGACGATCGACTGGGCAATGCGTGAGATGGGCGGATTCCGCATGGGTCCGTTCGAGCTGATGGACCTCATCGGCAATGACGTGAATTTCGCGGTCACGACGAGCGTCTTCGAGGCGTTTTTCTACGACTCGCGCTACCGGCCGGCGCTCACGCAGCGACGGCTCGTGGAGGCTGGTCACTTCGGTCGCAAGTCCGGTCGCGGCTATTACGACTACCGGGATGGCGCCACGCGCCCGGCACCGGTCCCTGACCGCGTGCTCGGCCAGGCCATCGTGGATCGCACGCTGGCGATGCTCGTGAACTCCGCCGTCGATGCCGTGCAGGCGCGCGTGGCGTCGCCGCGCGACATCGAGACGGCGATGCTGAAGGGCGTGAACTACCCGAAGGGCTTGCTCGCGTGGGGCGACGAGATCGGGGCGACGGAGATCCTGCGTTGCCTCACGGCGCTTCAGGCCGAGACGGGCGAGGAGCGATATCGGCCGGCGGCGTTGCTGCGGCGAAAGGCAGCGGCGGGGGAGACGCTGCTCGCATGAGCGGCGCCGCCGGTGGAGAGCGCAGCCACGAGCTGAGTGCTGTCGTTGCATCCATGCTCGAGCGCGATGCATTCACGCGGTGGCTAGGCGCCGAGGTGGTTTCCGTGCGACCCGGGCATTGTGTCCTTCGCATGCGCGTGCGCGCCGACATGCTCAACGGTTTCGGCGTGGCGCATGGCGGCATCGCGTACTCGCTGGCGGACAGCGCCATGGCGTTCGCCTGCAATTCCACGGGCGACATCAGTGTCGCGGTGGACACTTCGATGTCGTACCCGACAGCGGTGCGGCTGGACGACGACCTCGTCGCCACCGCGGAGGAGGAGCGCGCCACGAAGCGGCTGGGATTCTATCGTGTGACGGTCGCGCGCGCAGACGGCACCGTGGTGGCGCTGTTTCGCGGCACCGTGTACCGCACGGACCGCCAGCACGACGGCGCGCGGCTTTAGTCACCCGAGGTCATCCTTCGCGTCGCACGGGATGACAGCGCCTGCCGTTTCCTCTGTGGCCCTCTGCGTCCTCTGTGGTAATGGCCCTTCAGGAGCTTTTACCACAGAGGACACGGAGGACTGCATGATCGAAAGAGACATCGGGACAAGCAGATCCTTCGCGTCGCTCAGGATGACAACATCCTGCTGGGGCGTGCACTAGACCACCGCTGGAGAGCGGGCGCGAGCGGTCGTCGTCGACAGCCCGCCATTGTCGCGGCGCGAGGACTAAATTGCAGCATCCCCAGCCCCACGTGGAGTCCCGCGCAATCATGACCGACGCATACATCCTCGACGGCGTGCGTACCGCCGTCGGCAACATCGGTGGCCAGCTCAGTGAGGTGCGCGCCGACGACCTGGCCGCGCACGTCATCCGGGCGCTCATCGCGCGCCATCCGTCGCTCGACACCGCCCGCATCACCGACGTCATCCTCGGCTGCGCCAACCAGGCCGGCGACGACAACCGGAACGTGGCGCGGATGGCCGCGCTGCTCGCGGGACTGCCCGTCACCGTGCCGGGCGAGACGGTCAACCGCCTGTGTGCGTCCGGCATGAGCTCCGTCGCGAACGCGTCGCGCGCGGTGAAGCTCGGCGAAGGCGACTTCTACGTCGCCGGTGGCGTGGAGAACATGACGCGCGCGCCCTACGTGATGAGCAAGGCCAGCAAGCCCTACGGCCGCGACGTCGAGCTGTTCGACACGAGTCTCGGCTGGCGCTTCGTGAATCCCGCGATGCGCGAGCAGTACGGCACGGACTCGATGGGGCAGACGGCCGAGAATGTCGCGGAGAAGCATGGGATCAGCCGGGCGGACCAGGACCTGTTCGCGATGCGTTCGCAGCAGAAGGCCGCGGCAGCGCGCGCGGCCGGACGGTTCGCGTCGGAAATCGTGCCGGTGGCGATCGCGCAGAAGAAGGGAGCGGCGAAGGTTGTCGATACGGACGAGTTCATCCGGCCGGACACCACGCTCGAGATCCTCGCCAAGCTGCGCCCCGCATTTCGCACGGATGGCAAGGGCTCGGTCACGGCAGGCAACTCGTCGGGGCTGAATGATGGTGCGGCCGCGCTGCTGATCGGGTCTGAGAAGGGTGCGGCGGAGATCGGCGCGACGCCGATGGCGCGCATCATCTCGACGGCGGTTGCGGGGGTGGAGCCGAGGTTAATGGGCATGGGCCCAGTGCCGGCGTCGAAGCGGGCGCTGGAGCTGGCGGGTATTTCGCTCGACGACCTCGGCGTGATCGAGCTCAATGAAGCGTTCGCCGCGCAGAGCCTCGCATGCCTTCGCGAGTTCGGCATTGCGGACGACGACCCGCGCGTGAATCCCAACGGCGGCGCCATCGCGCTCGGGCACCCGCTCGGCATGAGCGGGGCGCGCCTCCTGCTCACGGCCGCGCACGAGCTCAAGCGCACGGGAGCGCGGTACGGGCTCGCGACTCTGTGCATCGGAGTGGGGCAGGGGATGGCGACCGTGATCGAGCGGGTGTAGGCGATTACGTCATGACAACAAGCAGATCCTTCGCTTCGCTCAGGATGACAAAGGGGTCGCTCAGGATGACAGAGTGATCTATGCCTTCGACGGGTTCGTGCCCGTCATTCACGAGAGCGCATTCATTCACCCCAATGCCACGGTCACCGGCAACGTGGTGATCGGGCGCGACGTGTACGTTGGGCCCGGCGCGGCCATTCGCGGCGACTGGGGTGGCATCGTCATCGAGGACGGCTGCAACGTGCAGGAGAACTGCACCATCCACATGTTCCCCGGCGTCACTGTCGTGCTCGAGCAGGGCGCGCACATCGGACACGGCGCCATCGTGCACGGCGGCC
>JBDTYL010000388.1:0-6487 GCA_040005695.1 bacterium
GCAGTGCGGATGCTCTTCGAGTCCGTGGACCCCGTGAAGTTCGCCAATGCACCGCTCGGGGCGGAGCGAGCGAAGGCCATGGGTGAAGAAGCGAAGGCCATCGTGCGCGATGAGCACCAGCGCGCCGAGGCGGCGGCTGCCGCGGCGGCCGCGCCGAAGGAGCGCGCCGCATGATCGACATCGGCGTGCTGCAATTCGCGTCGCCCTGGTGGCTGCTCCTCCTCCTGCTGCTGCCGGTGTGGTGGCTGGTCGCGCGGCGACGCGCGCCGGCGGCCATCGTGTTCTCGCGCGTTGCCGTGCTGGCGCGTGGTCCGCGTGCGGGACGCGGCCTCGCGCGCGCCCTCACGCTGCTGCGCAACCTCGCCCTCGCCAGCGGCATCGTCGCACTCGCCCGCCCGCGCTCGGGTGCGCACGCGGAGACCACGACGAGCGAAGGCATCAACATCGTCATCGCGTTCGACATCTCGAGCTCCATGCTCGCGCTCGACTTCCAGCCGCAGAACCGGCTCGAGGTGGCCCGCGCGAAGATCAAGCAGTTCGTCGCCGCGCGCAGCTCGGATCGCATCGGCATCGTGGCGTTCTCCGGCGAGGCGCTCACGCAGGTCCCGCTCACGACAGACTACCCTGTGGTGCAGTCGGCGCTCGACAACCTCCAGCCGGGCCAGCTCGAGGACGGCACCGCGATCGGCACCGCCATCGCCACGGCCGCCAACCGGCTGAAGGACGCGCCCGGCCGCTCACGCGTGCTCGTCCTCCTCACGGACGGCGTGAACAACCGCGGCGCCATCGATCCGCGCACCGCCGCCAAGGCCGCCGCGGCGTTCGGCATCAAGATCTACGGCATCGGCGTCGGCACCGAGGGCATGGCACCCGTACCGGTGGGACGCGGACTGTTTGGCCTGCGCTACGAGTTGCAGCGGGTGGAGATCGACGACGCGCTGCTCACCGACGTCGCGAATGCCACCGGCGGCCGCTACTTCCGCGCCCGCGATCCCGCCGCGCTGCAGCGGATCACCGAGCAGATCGACGCGCTGGAGCGCACACCGGTGCGGAGCCGTACGTTCGTGCGGTACTCCGAGCTGTTTCGCTGGCCGCTCGCCATCATGCTCATCGCCCTCGCCGCGGAACTGCTCCTCGTCGCCTGGAAGGGTCCACTGCCATGAGCATCGACTGGAGCCTCATCGAGTTGCCGTGGCTGCTTCCGCTGGTGGTCGTGCTGCCACTCGCGTTCGCGCTGCTGCTGCGGCGCGCGCGCGCCAGTCGCGCGAAGCGGTTCGAGCGGTTCGGCGCCCTCGACGTCGTGCGGCGCCTGATTCCCGCCAGCGCTCTCGGCACCAGCCGTTGGCGCGCCGCGCGACTCGGCCTCGCGGCCGCGTTCGCAGGCGTCGCGATCGCCGGCCCGCGCTGGGGACACGAGCGCACCACCGTCCACTCCAGCGGCGTGGACATGGTGCTCGCCGTCGATGCATCGCTCTCGATGCTCGCCACGGACGTGAGGCCGAATCGGTTGGAGCGCGTGAAGCAGGAGATCCGTCGCCTGCGCGCGATCAGTCCGGGCGACCGTGTCGGGCTGCTGGCGTTCGCGGGCCGTTCGTACGTGCTCTCGCCGATCACCGTGGACGGCGGCGCGCTCGACCTCTTCCTCGACAACCTCGATCCGAGCGTGGTGGGGCAGGCCGGCACCTCGCTCGCCGCGACCATCACGCAGGGCACGAGCCTCCTCGCGCTCACCAAGAGCGGCGCGGATCGGGCACTCGTCGTGATGAGCGACGGCGAAGGCTTCGAGCCGCAGGATGAACTCATTGCTGCCGCAAAGAAGGCGGCCGACAACAACGTGAGCCTGGTGACGGTGGGGTTCGGCACCACCGCCGGCGGCACGATCCCCGTGAAGGATGCGAACGGCGGCATGACACAGAAGCGCGACGAGTCGGGGCAGGTGGTGGTGACGCACTACGAGCCCGCGCTGCTGCAGGCGGCTGCCACGGCGGCGAACGGCACGTTCATCCCTGCCGAGGCCACGGACAAGGCGACGCGCATCAAGGCCGCGCTGTCGAAGCTGCGCACCGGCGCGCGCACGACGCAGGCGGGCGACACGCTCACGCCGCAGTTCCAGCTCTTCCTCCTGCCGGCCATCCTGCTGCTCTGGCTGGATACGATCCTCGCTGGCCGTCGCGGGCGACGGAGACGGCGCGCGGCAGCCGCCGAGACGGCCGTGGCGGCCGCGATGCTGCTGACGCTCACGCTGTCCGGATGCGCGCCGGCGCGCGAATCCATCGACGGCGCGGCAGCGTATCATGCAAAGAATTATCCGCGCGCCGCCGCACTGTTCAACACGGCCATCCAGAAAGGCGACAAGTCACCGGGCGCGCTCTACAACTACGGCACCGCACTGCTCGCCGCGGACTCCACGGCGGCAGCAGCCGAGGTGCTGGAGCGCGCGGCGGAGAAGGCGGATCCGGAGATCCAGTATCGTGCGCGCTTCAATGGCGGTCTCGCGCACCTCCTGCGCGGGCGTGCCGCCGAGGGTGACTCGGCGTCGGTCGAGCTGAAGGCAGCGCTCGCGACGTACAAGCGCGTACTACTCCAGCGGCCCAACGATCTCGACGCAAAATGGAACTACGAACTGGCACTGGAAAAACAGAAGAAGGGCGGCGGTGGCGGTGGGGGGGGTGGCGCGTCGAACGCCGCGCCCTCGCCGTCGCAGCAGGAACAAAAGCCCCAGCCCACGCTTGCGCAGCGACAGGCAGAGCAGCTGCTGGGGAGTGCGGAGCGCGAGGAGCGCGACGTGCAGAGCAAGAAGCAGAAGCAGAACCGGCCGGAACCGCCCCCGGGCGGAAAAGACTGGTAGCGGTCCCATGATCGGGCTGCTCGTGCTCGCGCAGCTCGTGGTCGTCGCGCACGCGCCGGACACCGCGAGCACCTGCGCCCCGTTCGAGATTACCCTGGCGGCCCGGTATGCCGGTGCCGAGGTTCCGCGGATCTCGCCCTTCGCCGGCAGCCCGACGCTGCAGCTGCTGAAGACCAGCGTCGTCAGCCGCGTGGAGCGCGACGGGCGCGGCGAACCGAGCGCGCTCACCGAGGCGACGTTCACGGTGGCGGCCGACGCGGAGGGTCGCGTGACGCTGCCGCCGTTCACCGTCTCAGCCGCGGGGCAGCACGCGTCCGCGACGACCGGTCCCGTGATCGTGCATCCGGCCAACGGCCTTCCCCCCTCGGTACTCGTCCGCGCATGGCTCGACCGCGCGGATCGTACGACGCCCGCCGACACGCTGTACGTCGGCGAGCAGGTGAACTACGTCGTCGACGTGCAGCTGAACGAGAGCGCACGGCAACGCTTGCGGCGGAATCCCACGTTCTTTCCGCCGGAGATGCCCGGCGTGCTCGCGTACGACCTCGCGGCGCCGGCGGCGCTCACGCGCACGGGGCGGCGGTGCTTCGAGACACTGTCCTATCGTCGCGCACTCTTCCCGCTGTTCGCCGGCCGCGCCGCCATCGCGCCGGCGGCACTCACCTATTCGCTGCCGCTCTCGACATCGTTCTTCTCTCGCGAGGAGAGCTTCGAGCTGCGCACGGACAGCGTCCGCTTCGTGGCGCTCGACGTGCCCACCGAGGGTCGTCCGCGCGACTTCGTCGGGGCGGTGGGGAACGTCGGCGCGAGCGCGCGGCTGTCCGTCGCGAGCGCGCGCATGGGAGATCCCGTCGTGCTCACGCTGCGCCTCGAGGGATCCGGCAACGTGAAGCTCTGGCCTCGGCCCGCCCTGCAGCTCGGCTGGGCCTCGGTGGCGGCCGGCGAGGAGCGCGTGGAGGTGGACACGTCCGTTGCGCGCGTGCGTGGATCCAAGGAGTTCGACTGGCTGCTGACGCCGCAACAGCCCGGCACGCAGACCGTTCCCGCGATGGACTATCCCTTCTTCGATCCCGACCGGCGGCGCTACGACGACGCCCACACGCTCGCGCTGGGCCTCGATGTCGCCGCCGCGACGCTGGCCGTAGTGGATTCGGCGCCGACTCCACACCTGGCCATTCGCCGCACCATGCGGCCCGAGGTCACGCGCCCCCTCTCGACGCGGCCGTGGTACTGGGTCCTGCTCGCCATGGCGCCTGGGCCGGCGGCCGTCCGTCGCCTGCGGACGGGCCGGCGCCGGCGCACGGAGCGGCGATCGGCCGCCCGGCGGATCTGGCAGCTCGCGGCGCGCGGGGAGCGCCTGTCGCCACGAGAGGCGCGGCGGCTGTACCTCGAAGCCGTTGGACAACGCGTGCTGCGCACCGTCGGGGTGACACAGCCTGCGGCATTCGCGCGCGCCCTGCGACTCGACGGCGTCACCGAAGCCACCGCGCACTCCGCGGGCGCGCTGCTCGACCGCCTCGATGCCGCCGCGTACTCCTCTCGCGGCGCGCTCGAGGACGATGCGATCGCCGACGTGGCGGCGGCGCTCAGGGCCATCCATGCGGAAGCCGTTCGACCGGTGGCACCGCCGCGCGCGACTCGCGCGCTGGTTGCGCTGATCATGCTGTGCGGCGCCGCGGGCGTCGTGAGCGCCCGTCCGGACGGCGTGGCATCCACGTTCCGCGCTGGGGTCGGAGCATATGACCACGGCGCCTTCACCACGTCCGCGCACCTCTTCGGCCGCGTCGCCGCACGCGCACCGCGCGCCGCGGATGCCTGGGCGAATCTCGGCGCCGCGGCCTGGTCCGCAGGCGACACCGCCTCGGCCGCGCGCGCGTGGCAGCGCGCGTTGCGACTCAGTCCCCTCGACGACGAGACGCGCGACCGGCTCGATGCCGTGACCGCATCCGACGTCCGCGCAGTGGGCTATGTGCCGCCGCTTCCCGTGAACGTGCTCGCGGGAGTTGCCCTCGCGTGCTGGCTCCTGGGATGGCTCGCACTCGCGCTGCCGGTGGCCAGGCGTCCCGCCTCGACGCGCGCCCTCGCCGGCGGCGCACTCTCGGTCGCGGTCGTGGCGTTGCTCGGTGCACTCGAGCTGGCCGACCGACTCGACGCGCCAGGCCTCGCCGTGCTGCGCACGACACGTCCTTTGCTCGACGCACCGGGATCCACAGCCGCGTCGGGCAGCGGCATCGTCGGGGAAACCGGACGGCTTGGCGCGCGAGAGGGGGCGTGGGTGCACGTCGTGTTCGATGGCGCGCGGGCCGGGTGGGTTCCGCTCGCGAGCGTCCTCGCGCTCGACGCGCCCCCCGTCAACGACTGATCCGCACGTTGTCTCCTGCCCGGGACGCTTTGTCATCCTGAGTGGAGCGAAGGATCTGCTTTCCGGCCCGGTGCATTGTCATCCTTGTATCTCTGAAAATGTAGTATTGGGTGGGTGGTAGCTCGTTCATCCTGAGGTCTTCGAGACCGTCGCTCAGCCGGAGCGCCACGCCACGCTTGGATCGTTAGAGCCCGCACAGTTGGGGGGGAGTTACATCCCGGATTACCGCAAGGATGGGCCACGTACGATCACCCGGTCGGTCCCGTTGGCGCTGGTCCCTTTTTCTCGGTCTGCTATGTCTCTTTTTATTGGCATCGATGTGAGCAAGGCGACGCTCGACCTCGCCGCCCGGACGCCCGCGGGGGCCTGCCCCGAGTATGTCGCGGTGTGCGCGAACGAGGAACGGCCGATTGCGGCCCTCACCGACCGGCTGCGCGCCGCCGCGCCCGCGTTGATTGTGGTCGAGGCCACGGGCGGGTACGAACGCCTCGTCGTCGCCGCGCTGGCGGCGGCCGGCTTGCCGGTGATCGTCGTCAATCCGAAGAACGTCCGGGCGTTCGCCAAAGCGCTGGGCGTGTCCGCAAAGACGGATCGCCTGGATGCCGCCGTGCTCGCGCTCTTCGCCGAACGCGTGCGTCCGGCACTCCGTCCGCTGCCGACGGCGGAGAGCGCCGCGCTGACGGAGCAGCTCGTGCGCCGTCGCCAGCTCGTCGACATGCTCACCATGGAGAGCAATCGCCGGGGGCAGAGCAGTGCCGCGGTGCGGCCGGGCATGGACCGGCACATCGCGTTCCTGACGCAGGAGTTGCGGGACGTCGAGGGGGAGCTGCAAGCGCAGATCGAAGCGAGCGCGTGCTGGCGCGCGCGTGAGACGCTCTTGCAATCGACGCCGGGGATCGGGCCGCGGACGGCGCAGCTGCTCGTGGGGCGTCTCCCGGAGTTGGGGCACCTCACGCGTCACCACATTGCCGCGCTGGTCGGGGTGGCACCGTTCAACCACGACAGTGGTCGCCACCGGGGGGAGCGCCATATCAGTGGGGGCCGCGCCGCGGTCCGCACGGGGTTGTACATGGCCGCGCTCGTCGGCGTCCGCTGGAATCCCGTGCTGAAGGCCCACTATCAACAACTCCTCGCGCGGGGCAAAGCAAAAAAAGTCGCCTTGGTCGCCTGCATGCGGAAACTGCTGACGATTCTCAACGCCATGGTGCGCACGCAGACGTCCTGGAATGCTGGCCTGGTACAACAACACGCTTGACATTCAAGACAGTTGCTGAGCG
>JBDTYL010000389.1:0-14809 GCA_040005695.1 bacterium
GAAAGTCCCACATGGACGGACCGGGCACCGTGATCCGATTGACCACGGCCACGACGTCCTGGGTGTTGCGCGCGAGGTCGCCGGCCCACGTGCGCAACTGCTCGGTCGAGGCCGTCCCCTCGAGGAATACCACGCCCGACTGGACGCGCACCCGCGGGCTCACGTACCATCCAGTGGCCTCGAGGACACTCTGGAGACGACGGCGAATCTCCTCGTCTCGCGCCACCGGGTTGACGTCGACCTTCGTCTTCGCGAGCGAGAGGTCCGGCGAAGCCGCGTTGCCGTTGGACCGCGTGACGGCGGCCGACGTCGTGTCCTGCGCCGTCAACGGGGCCGCGACAGCGCAGAGACTCGACACACCCACTGTCGCAACCGCGAGTATCCGTCGAAACGATTGCTTCACCTGCGCGAGAGGTCTGCCCGTTCGAGCGACGTCATGTGGGCTCAAGGGCGAATGCCTCCAATAAGGTGCGCGGCGGTGGCATGGCAAGGGGCAAGAACCGCTCCTGCTGCCCTGCCGGCCACTCCCCGGCACGGGGGGCTCCGGCGCATCGTCCGATCAGTCATGCAGGACGGGTGACCGAATGACTCACCGGCGGGTTGAGCTGGAAGGAACCTTTGCATGGAGACGCATGCCGACATCGCATGGTACGACCCGCCTGGCGATTGTGCTGTTGCTCTCGGCATGCGGCTCAACGGGGACCCTCGCGTCGGCCGACGGCCTGCTTCCACTCGGCAACTTCGGTGGAACCGGCGCGGGAATGATCGTGGGCGATACCGCCACGCATCTGCACATCGGTTGCACGTATGGCGACGTATCCGGCCGCATCGCGCTCGACCAGAATGGGCGCTTCGACGTGGTCGGAAGCTACATGCTTCGCGTATACCCCATCGCTGTGGGGCCCCCGGTGCCGGCGCGTTTCGTCGGTCGCCTTGAGGGTTCGACCGTCGTCGTGACCGTGACGGTGGACGACACGGTGCAACACGTGATCGTCGTGAAGGGACCGGCGAGCGTGACGTACGGAGTCGAGCCGCAAGACATGCCGTGCCCAATCTGCCGGCGACCGGTGCTCAGCCATCGCGTGGTCCACGCGAGCGGACAGGGCTGAGACCATCTGCCCGCTCGGGACGGATGCGGGACTGCGCGCATCCGGGTAACCGGCAATTCTCCCCGACAGCGTGTCAGGCCCGCCCGTGTGACGGCGTAGGCCCGTTCGGAGGCACATGGCGCACGAGTCCGAATTTTGCCTCGGGAGCGCCATGACCAGCCAGCGAGAAGTCCATGTACGACATCTCACGTTTCTCCCTGAGCGACATGACCCGATGCGGCATGCAGCTCCGGAAGCTCGGGACGGGCGCATCATCGATGGAAGCGGTCGGTGAACGCATCGTCCATTTCCTGCACCGCGAACTGATCAGTTCGTCTGGAGACAGTGCGTGCGCGCTCGTGCGCACGTTCATCACACGGCCCTACGCGCACCTCGATGCCGAGCAGCAGGCATTCGCCGGGCGCGTCCTGCCGGATATCTGCTCGCAGCCCGAGACGAAGTGCCTCACCCTGCTCGCGACCGCCGGTGACGAGCCCGCCTGGAACTCGCGACACGCGTCCACCGGACACCAGGCGCTGCCGCTGCCGAGCGAGGAAAGTCTCTCCCGGTCGCCAATGATCAGCCGGCTGATCCGCCAACTCGGCGTGGATGTCGGCCCGCTGCTCAAGCCGGAGGCCGGGGTGGTCCTGGACGACACGCAGCACACCTTCAACGTGTTTCATGTGCTCAACGCGATGGGCAGCCCGCACATCCCCGCGCAGCAGGAATTCGTGGTGCCGTACGGCATCCGCTCGGTCGTCGGGTTCGGCGGACTCCTGCCGCCGGGCGAGCTCTTCGCGACCATCCTCTTCGCGAAGACACCCGTGACGCGCGAGACGGCCGAGTTGTTCAAGAGCCTGGCGTTGAACGTGAAGGTGGCATTCCTCCCCTACTCTCCTGACAGGGTCTTCTCGTGACGGCACGCGTGGCGTCTGAACCGGTGGAAGCCCATCAGTCGGAGACGATGGAGCTGCGGCAGGCGCGGGCGCACATCGCTGCACTCGAGCAGCTCCTCGAGGTGCACGAGCAGGCCTCGCTCGAACAATCGCTGCGGCTCGAGCACTCGAATCGCGAGCTGGACCAGTTCGCGTATGTGGCCTCGCACGACCTGAAGGCCCCACTCCGCGGCATCGCCAACCTGGCGCAGTGGATCGAGGAGGACCTGGGCGACCGCGTCACCGACGAATCGCGGGACCACTTGCGCCTGCTGCGCGGCCGGGTGCACCGCATGGAAGGACTCATCGAGGGGATCCTGGCCTATGCGCGCGCCGGCAGGCAGCGCGACGAAGTCGAACAGGTCGACACCGCGGCACTGGTCGCGGAAGCGGTCGAGTTGCTGGCGCCCCCCTCGACGGCCACGGTGGACGTGCAACGCCCGATGCCGGGGGTGGTCACCGAGCGCGTGCCGCTCCAGCAGGTGTTCATGAATCTCATCGGCAACGCGATCAAGTATGGGCCGCGAGACAACCTGCAGGTCACCGTGCGCGCCGTGGCGGACGATGAGTTCGTGCACTTCGATGTGACCGACAACGGTCCGGGCATCGACCCCAAATTCCACGAACGGATCTGGCAGATCTTCCAGACGCTCGCGCCGCGCGACGAGATCGAGGGGACGGGGATCGGCCTGTCCGTCGTTCGCAAGCTCGTCGAATCCCGCGGTGGCCGGGTGTGGCTCGACTCCGCGCCCGGCAAGGGCAGCACATTTTCCTTCACCTGGCCGCAGCGGCCAAGGAACGCCCCGTGACAGCTCCGACGACGGAACGACTGCTCAACATCCTCCTCGTGGAGGACGACGAGGTGGATGTCATGAACGTCAAGCGGGCGTTCAAGAAGAACAACATCGCCAACCCCCTCTTCATCGCCACGAACGGGTTCGAGGCACTCGAGCAGTTGCGCAACGACATGATTCCCCGCGCGCGGCGCATCGTGCTGCTCGACCTGAACATGCCGAGGATGAACGGCATCGAGTTCCTGCGGGAGCTGCGACGTGATCCGCAGTTGAACCTCACGCCGGTGATCGTCCTGACGACGTCGAACGACGAACGCGACCGGATCGAGGCCTACAACCTCAACGTCGCCGGCTACATCCTCAAGCCCGTGACGTTCAACAACTTCTGCGAGGTGATGGCCGCGCTGAACAAGTACTGGGCCCTCGTGGAGCTGCCGTGAGGCATACGTGACGGAGCACTCCTCGCCAGTGGAAGCGGAGGCAGGGACACGGTTGCGCCTGCTCGTGGTCGACGACGACGCGGTCGACCGCATGACGGTTCGTCGCCTGCTCAGCCGCACCGGCCTGCACGAGTCCGAGATCCGCGAGGCGACCGACGCGACGCAGGCCGAGGTCGAGTTGAGCAGGGCGACGGAGGCCGCGGTCGACTGCGTCATCCTGGACTACCACCTCGCCGGCGAATCGGGGCTCGATGTACTGCACGCCATCCGGCGCGACCACGCCAGCACGCCGGTGATCGTCCTCACGGGGCGGAGCGATCCGCAGACGGCGGCCGACCTGATCAAGGCGGGCGCGCTCGAGTTCCTCGGCAAGGAGGGGCTGACATCGGGGCGACTCGAGCAGGCCATTCGCGCGGCGATCCGCGTGGCGCACATCGAACGACAGGCGCAGGAGACGCACGAGCGACTGATGGCGACGCTGCGGAGCATTGCCGACGCCGTCGTGACCGTGGATACGAACAGTCGCATCATCTACATGAACGCCGCCGCGGAGCGACTGACGGGCTGGACGTCACGCGAAGGCATTGGCCACGCCTTCGGCGTGATCGTGCAGGCGGGCCAGTCGGGCGACGCGGCCGAGAAGGTCCACCTGCTGGCGGATTGCGTCGCCGAGGTGCTTCGTGGGGCGAAGGATCAGCAACGGATCGACATGGCGGTGACGACGCGTGATGGTCGCCGGCTGTACGTCGATCTCACGGCCGCCGCCCTGCGCGCCGCGAACGGAGGCGTGACCGGTGCGGTGATCGCCATCCGGGACGTCACGGAGCGACAGCTGGCGGAAGCGGAGCTCGCGCACGCGCACCAACAGCTCCAGGAGCAAGCCTCCGAACTCGAACAGGCGAACGAGCAGCTCCTCGAGATCAACCAGGACGCGGACCGCGCGCGAGGGGAGGCCGAGCGCGCGCGCGGCGAAATCGAATCGCTGAACGAGGTGGGCAACGCGCTCGCCGCCGAACTCGATCTGCCGCGGATCGTCCAGACGGTGACGGACGCGGGCACGCGATTGACCGGTGCGCAGTTCGGCGCGTTCTTCTACAACGTTGTCGATCCGCAGGGCGAGAAGCTCACCCTCTACACGCTGTCCGGCGCACCCCGGGAGGCGTTCGAGCACTTCGGCCATCCGCGGGCGACCCCGGTTTTCGGCCCGACGTTCCACGGCACGGAGATCGTCCGCAGCGACGACATCACGCAGGACGAGCGCTATGGGCACATGGAACCATATCATGGCATGCCCCCGGGCCACCTGCCCGTGCGAAGCTACCTCGCCGTACCCGTGTTCGACCGCTCGGGTGACGTCCTTGGTGGATTGTTCTTCGGCCACGGGACGGCCGGCATCTTCACCGATCGGGCCGAACGGTTGGCCGTGGGAATTGCGGCGTGGGCAGGCATCGCGATGGAAAACGCGCGCTTGTACGAGGCGGAGCGCCTCGCCAGGGCGGCGGCGGAAGACGCCAATCGTGCGAAGTCCGAGTTTCTCGCCAACATGTCGCACGAATTGCGCACGCCGTTGAATGCCATCGGTGGATATGCCGACTTGTTGGCCGACGGCATTCGCGGACCCGTGAGCGAGGCACAACTGGCCGACATCGTCCGCATCAAGCGGAGCCAGCACCATCTCCTCTCGCTCATCAACGACATCCTGAACTTCGCGAAGATCGAAGCGGGCCGCGTCCAGATGCGGCTGGGCGACGTTTCCATGAACGCCGTACTCGGCCAGCTCGAGGCGCTGATCGCTCCGCAGCTGCTCGAACGGAAGCTGCAATATGATTACCGATGCTGTGACCCGCACTTCACGGCACACGTCGATCCCGACCGCCTGCAACAGATTCTGCTGAACCTCCTGTCCAATGCCGTGAAGTTCACGCCCGAAGGCGGTCACGTTGCCGTGGAGTGCAGCGCGCAGGAGGAGGAGATGATCGTGCGCGTGATCGACAGCGGCGTGGGCATTCCGGCGGACAAGCTCGAGAGCGTGTTCGAGCCGTTCGTCCAGCTCGACAGGGCGCGATGGAACAGCCTGACGGGAACGGGCCTCGGGCTCGCCATCAGCCGCGACCTGGCGCGCGCCATGGGGGGCGATCTCACCGTCGAGAGCAAGGTGGATGTCGGGTCGACCTTCATCCTTCGCGTGCCCAGAACCGCAGCGGGCGGTGGGGCGCCTGGAAAGCAAAAGGCCTGAGCGGCCGCAACGGTGATTGGGTGACGTGTCAAGTAGACGGTGGGTGCTGTGGAAGTGGAGGACCGTTCCCGCGCTTCCTGGCGCCCACCGTTTGCCCTGGAGAACCCCGATGCCGCGTCCCACTCTCGCCTTCGTCGCCGTTGCCTGGGTCGCCGTCGTTGCGGCGTGCGGCAGCGACACCACCACGCCCGCGTCGAAGATCGTGAATTTCAAGGCGACCATGAACGCCGCCGCGGAAGTGCAGGCCACGGCCGTCACGTCGTCGGGCACCGGTACGTTCACCGCGACACTGGATACGTCCACGAACGTGTTCATCTACGATGTCACGTATGCCGGTCTCACCTCGAACGTGACGGCCGGGCACATTCACGGGCCGGCCACCACCGCGGCGAGTTCCGGCACGACGATCAACTTCGGGACGCTCCCGGGCGCCACCTTCGTCACCGGCGCCAGCAGCGGAACGGCACACGGCCAGGCCACGCTCAATGCGGCCAACCAGATCACGGCCACGATCAATG
This sequence comes from bacterium, assembly GCA_040005695.1. Taxonomy (GTDB): domain Bacteria; phylum Gemmatimonadota; class Gemmatimonadetes; order Gemmatimonadales; family Gemmatimonadaceae; genus AG11. Next base: position 6,012 of record JBDTYL010000389.1, read on the forward strand.
GTGATTCGCTGAGGAAGGTGCTGTTCGCCGGCCTCACGTACGCGAACATCCATACCACGACGTACGGCGCGGGCGAGATCCGCGGACAGATCCTGCAGCAGTAGTCGGTCACGCCTCATCGCATGTGCGCCAGCGTCAGGCGATGGCCATGTGGCGTCGTTTCAGCTCTCAGTGCGCGAGCCGGGGTGCCGACGCGCGAACAGAAGCGAGCGGCCTGCGGTGTAACGGAACGATACAGCGCAGTCACGCGACGATGCGCAATGGGGCACGTGTGACGTCTGTCACTGATGCTCCAACGCTTTGAAACAGAACATGTTACGCTGATGGCCAGAGAGTGGAAGCGGTGGCGTCCGTCCTGCCTTTGCAAGGACCGGAAACCGACACCTCATCCACCTGGAGCATCTCAACATGCGAACGAACTACCTGGTCTCCGCCGGCGCACTCGCCGTCACCGTCGCGCTTTCGGCGTGTTCCTCGGATTCGACGAGCCCTGGATCGGCGACACCCGGCGCCGTCTCGCTTTCCTTCGCGACCACGGGCGCGTCGACGACATCGGCGTCCGTCGCCCCGCCCTCTTCCGGCGTGCTGGCGCTGACCGCGGCGGCTGACTCGCTCGTCATCACCAAGGCGCAGGTGGTGCTCGCGCGGCTCGAGCTGCAGCGTGCGGGCGCAACGTGCACGAGCACGGAGTCGGCCGGTGACGATGAGAAGAGCGACAGTTCGTGTGCGGAGCTCGAGTTGGCGCCGTCAATCGTCACGCTGGCCGTGAACGGTGCCGTGACGCAGGCAATGAACAGTTCCGTCCCCGCGGGCACGTATACCGCCTTCGAAGCCAAGATCCGTACGATCGAGGCAAGGAAGAGCGCGTCAACCGCGTTCCTCACCGCACATCCGGAATTCGTTGGGGCGAGCGTCCGAGTGGAGGGCACCTTCAATGGCAAGGCATTCACCTATACGGGTGCCCCGAAGGCAGAGCTCGAGGGCGTGTTCAGTCCGCCTCTGGTTGCCGACTCGACTGGGGCCAACATTACCGTCAGTGTCGACCTGACAAACTGGTTCCGCACGTCGGGCGGTACATTGGTTGATCCGGCAACGGCGAACGCGGGTGGTACCAATGCCGCGCTCGTCAGCGGGAACATCTCGCGGTCGTTCAAGGCGTTCCGCGACGACAATCACGATGGCCACGATGATCGCGATGGCGGCAGTGGCCACTGACGACACCAACCCGACCGCCCGCGGCAACGCGGGCGGTCGATGCACCAGGCGCCTGTGGCCGACCTTCGCGTTCTCGCGATCACGGATTCATTTTCCGCCGAGTGGCCCGCGCTTGCACAGGCGAATGGCCTCTCGCTCGTGTCTGGTGACGACGCCGGCTCGCTGGAGCCAGGCGCGGGGAGCATCACGCTCGTGGCCGCGGGTGGCGACGAGCGAATGCTCGAGGTGGCGCTGCGACAACTGCCGGCCGGCAATCGCCTCGTCGCCGCGGTCGGTGCCAGCACCGATCACCGGCTCGTGGCGGCCATCATCCGTGCGGGAGCCGACGAGTACTTCGCGCTCCCACAGGACCTCGCGTCACTCAGGTCGTGGGTCGAGGCCGGCGCGGCGCGACTGCAGGCAGAGCGTGCCGCCGCGGCGTTTGCGGCCGAGGAACGAGGGACCGTTCAGTTCGAGGGCATCATGGGAACGAGCGACGCGCTCCGTGCGGCGCTCGATCGGGCGGTGCGCGTGATCCAGCGACCGAACGTCACGGTCCTTCTCACGGGTGAGACGGGAACCGGCAAGGAACTGCTGGCGCGCGCCATTCACTACAACGGTCCTCGGCGCGCGGGGCCATTCGTCGACGTGAACTGCGCGGCCATTCCCGAGACCCTTCTCGAGAGTGAGCTGTTCGGCCACGAAAAGGGCGCGTTCACCGGCGCCACGGCGGCAAAGCCGGGGCTCATGCAACTGGCGGATGGCGGCACGCTGTTCCTCGATGAAATCGGTCACCTCCCGCTCCCGCTGCAAGGCAAGTTGTTGCGAGCGCTGGAGGAGCGAAGCATCCGCCGCCTCGGTGGGTCGCGCAGCATCCCCTTCGATGTGCGGCTGGTGGCTGCGACGCACGTGAACCTGCTGGAGGCGGTGCGACGGGGCGAGTTCCGAGAAGACCTGTACTACCGGCTCAACGTGATGCCGATCGAGCTGCCGGCATTGCGCGATCGGGCGGACGACATCCTGCTCCTGGCGGATCATTTCCTGGTGCGATTCAAGCGCGAGTACGACGTGCCCGCCCTCGCGCTCGCGCCGGCGGCCTCGCGTGCACTCCGGGAGCGGCCGTGGCCGGGCAACGTCCGCGAGCTGCGCAACACGATGGAGCGCGCGGTCCTGCTCGCCGACGGCGCCGTCCTCGACGCGGAGGCCTTTGCCGTGGAGAGCGCGCGGGGCCGCGCGACGACGAGCGCTGGCGACTTGCCCTTTCCCGCGACGATTGCGGAGCTGACGCAGGCGGCGGCTCGTCGCATGCTGGCGCTTTGCGACGGGAACAAGAGCGTGGCGGCTCGTCGCCTCGGCATCTCGCGCCCACGCCTGCATCGGCTCCTCGATGCATCGCTCGACCAGCTCGAGAGCGATGACGGAGACGTCAACCGTGCCTGACTCACCCACATACTCATCCACTGGTGGAACGATGTCGTTCAACTCACGCCGCGTCGCGTTCGCCTGCGTCGCCGCTTTCGCGATGTCCGGCTGCGGCAGCGCTGACGTTACCGCTATCGAAGAACGACCCACGGATGGCCTCCGTCTCCTGACGGTGTCCATCAGCGCGCCGCCACTCGCCACCACCGTTGCGAGCTTCTACGCCGTGCGTGGCAGGAATGCGGGCGTCGACCTGTGGTATCGGGCGACGCCGGGCAGGAGCGACTCGACGAAGTTCCTGGAATTCCGCCTGGATGGCGCGTCCCTCGATCGCCGGCCCGACGGAACGCCGATCGCCGATGGCGACTCGGTGCGCATCACGTTGACGGTGACCGACGCCACGCACCTGATCGTCGACTTCCAGCCGTCCGGGCTGCGATTCGCCACCAGGAATCCGGCGCGGCTGAAGATGTTCTTCACGGAGGTCGGGGACGACCTCGACCATAACGGCAGGGTCGATGCGGAAGACGACGCCATCGCTCAGCAGCTGAGCATCTGGCGTCAGGAGACGCTCGGCGCACCGTGGTTCAAGGTGTCGAGCGTGGTCGTGAAGGACAACAAGGAACTTGACGCCGACCTCGCCGGCTTCACCGGTTATGCGGCGGCGTACTGACATGCGAGCCACGTCGTCCCGCCTGTAATGACAGGTCCGTCGGCTGACGTCCCGGATGATGTCCTCGAACGTGCCCACGCGCTGTCCCGCGCGGGCGCGTGGAGTGACGTCGTCGGAATGCTGGAGCCGATGGCAACGCTCGCGGGTGAGGCGGGAGAGATCCGCGTGCTGTACGCCGAATCACTCATGCGCGTGGGCCGCGAGCGCGCCGCGTGCGAATGGCTGCGGGGCATCATGCCTTCCCTGCGGGCGCAGGGAGATCGCGTCAATCATCGCCGTGCGCTCAACCTGCTCGGCGTCGGCAGCTTCTTCCTCGGCGATCTCGACGAAGCGAGCAGCGCACTCGACGCCGCGCTCGACCTGGCGACGCAGGACGAGGATCTTCTGCTGTTCGCGCGGGCCACGAACAACCTTGGCATGATCGCCAACATCCGTGGCGAGCACGACGCGGCGCTGGGTCACTATCAGCGTGCCGTGCCGGCCTACCAGCGCCTCGGGCAGCGGCGTGGGCTCGCCGAGAGCTACCACAACATCGCCATCACATATCGGGATCTTGGTGCGCTCGAGCAGGCAGACGAATACGAGCGCCGCGCCATGGATTACGCTGCGGCCGGAGTGGCCCCACGCGTGGCTGCGATGGGGCTGATCGGCCGGGCCGAAGTGGCACTGCGCCGGGGCGACCCGCAGTTCGCGCGTGGTACGGCACAGCGCGCCGCGGCCGAGCTTCAGGATCTCGAGGATCCGATGAACGAGGCCGATGCACTGCGGCTGGTCGGCGCCGCGGCAACCGCGATGGGGCGGTTCGCGGATGCCGACGTGGCGTTCGGGCGGGCGCTGTCGATTGCGCGCGAGCGGGGACACGCGCTCATCGAGGCGGAAACGCTGCGGGATCGGGCGAGAGGGTTGCACACGCGCGGCGCGTACCCCGAAGCCCTGCGGGATGCGGAGGAGGCAATGACGCTGTTCGAACGGCTGGGGGCGACGTCGGAGATCGAGGCGCTACGGGCACTGGTGGAAGCGCTGGGCTGACGCCTGACACCGTCCATGGTGGTCGCCGCACCGTTGTGGCCAGGTACGCGCGGCTCGGTACCAGCAACGAGCCGCGGCGGCACACACGGGTAACTGGTTTGCATTCGTCGCGCGACCGGAGAAGGGTTCGGCTTCTTCGGCGGGCGGCCGGATCGATCGGTGAATTCCCTCTCCCCTGGGGAACGATCCGCGGCGCTCGCGACTTGACCCGGCGCCATGACTGACAACTCCGCAGAGCAACGAATGAAGGACGACGGCTTCCAGGAGGAAGCGGTCCAGTTGGTTCCCGACTGGGAGCGGCTGCGACTGGAGAACGTGCATCCTCCGCAGTGGCGCAATCCGGATCCCGCGAAACGCTATCAGCTCGTGGTCGTCGGAGCGGGCACGGCTGGCCTGGTGAGCGCGGCCATTGCCGCCGGTCTCGGGGCCCGCGTGGCGCTGGTCGAGCGTCGCCTGATGGGAGGCGACTGCCTCAACGTGGGATGCGTGCCGTCGAAGGGACTGCTCCGCGCAGCACGTGCCTGGCATGACGCGCGCACGGCAGCAGAGGAGTTCGGCGGACCCCACGTGTCGGGGCCCGGTGATTTTTCCGCCGCCCTGACGCGCATGCGGCGCGTGCGGGCAGCGCTGAGCCGAGTCGATTCCGCAGCGCGCTACCGGGACCTGGGCGTCGACGTCTTTTTCGGCGAGGCGTCCTTCACGTCGCCGGACGTTGTGAGTGTACGCGGCGACGACGGCCGCGTGGCCGCGATTCATTTTCGTCGCGCGATGATCGCCACGGGCGGGCGCGCAGCGATCCCGCCGATCGCGGGGCTCGCTGACGCCGGCTTCCTCACGAACGAGACGGTGTTCGACATCGATGCCCTGCCGGCGAGGCTCCTCGTCATCGGCGGTGGTCCCATCGGCTGCGAGCTCGCGCAGGCCTTCGCGCGACTCGGCAGCGTGGTCACGCTCCTCGACGCCGGTGCCCAGCTGCTGCCCCGCGAGGACGCGGACGCCGCGCGCGCTGTCGAGCGCTCGCTCGTGGACGATGGCGTGGTGATCCATCATCGCGCGAAGGTGACGGCGGCACGGCGGACGGGCGACGTGCGCACACTGTCATACGAAGTGGACGAGCACACGGCCGAAGCAGCCGGCGACGCGATCCTCGTCGCGACCGGTCGCGCGCCCAATGTGGAGGGACTCGGCCTCACCGAGGCGGGTGTTTCGTGCGGGGCCCACGGGATCGATACCAACGATCGCTTTCGCACGACGAATCATCGCATCTTCGCCATCGGAGACTGCGCGTCGAAATACCAGTTCACGCACGCCGCCGATGCGCAGGCGCGGCTCGCCGTGCCGAATGCGCTGTTCTACGGTCTCGGTGGCGGCAAGGCGAGTGATCTCGTGATGCCATGGTGCACATACACGAGTCCCGAGGTGGCGCACGTCGGGATCACGGCGAAGGACGTCCAGGATGCGGGCGATCGGGTGGTCTCCATCTCGATCCCGTTCACGGACGTCGACCGCGCGGTGCTCGACGGTGACGAGCAAGGCTTCCTGCGCGTGCACCTTGCGCGAGGGACGGACCGCATTCTCGGCGCCACGCTCGTCGCCGATCACGCCGGGGAAATGATCAGCGAGGTGACCGCGGCGATGGTCAATGGTATCGGGCTGGGCGGACTGGGCAAGACCATCCATCCCTATCCCACCCAGGCCGAGGCGCTCCGCAAGGCCGCTGATGCGTATCGGCGCGGCAGCCTCACCCCCCGCATCAAGCGACTCTTCCAGCTCTTCTTTCGCGTGACGGGGTGAGTGCGAGTGGGCCGCCTGAGCGCACGACGAGCGGCGTGCCGCCGACGCAGTCGAGCGGGCCGCAGCGCTGGATCAAGCTCGGCCTCCTGGTGGCGGTGATCGCCGGTGCAGCAGTCGGCGCGCAGCGACTGGGGTTCTTCGACCTGCACGATCCGAAGCGACTCGCCGCGACGATCCGGAGCGTGCGGGACGTCCGCGGCATCGAGCCGCTGTTCGTGCTTGCGTACGGCCTCATTGCGTCCGTCGGCCTGCCGGCCTTTCCGCTCACGTTGGCCGGGGGGGCGATCTTCGGCCTGACCCTTGGCTCCGCGCTCAGCTGGCTCGGTGCGCTGCTCGGCGCCTCCGGGGCGTACCTGCTCGCCCGCGCGCTCGGAGGTGATGCGATTCGGGGCTTGCTGGGCAAGGCGGCCGCACGGCTCGAAGCGCTCGGCGAACGCCACGGATTCACCACGATCCTGCGGCTCCGGCTCATCCCCGTCGTGCCGTTCAACGTGGTCAGCCTTGCCTCCGGCCTCGCAGGCGTGCCGTTCCGCTCGTTCCTGGCGGGGACGGCACTCGGGATCATCCCGGGCACCGTCATCTACACGTATTTCGCGGACCGCCTCGTTGCCGGTGCGAGCGGGGCCGGTCATGCGGCTTTCATGCGAGCGACACTCGCTGCCGCACTGTTGCTCGCGGTATCGCTCATCCCGGCGCTCGTTCGGCGACTGGATCGCCCATCGTCGGAGAAGCAGTGAGCGACGCCGACACATCCTTCCTGATAGTCGTGCCTTGCCTCGCGCGGGCGTGAATCCCCGACGAGCAGTCAACGACACCATGTTGCGATACACGAGGCGCGCGCTGCGCCGCGCTTTCCCGGGACTGCTTGCTGCCGGCGTGGTTTGCGCCGCGCACCCATGCGTCCTGCACGCGCAACAGCGCGCTACGGACACCGCGTTGCTGACGGGCATCGTTCGCGAGCAGGATGGTCGTCCCGTGGTCGACGCCCGCGTCACCTTCGAGCCGGGTGAGCTTGCCGCCACAACCGACTCGAGTGGCCGGTTTGCCTTTCGTATTCTGGCCGACACGAGAGGAACACTCCTCGTACGCCGTCTCGGGATGGACCCTGTGTCCGTCCCGATCGCGGCGCTTGCCGCAGGGGCCGAGCGCAACGTGGGTGTGACATTTCACAGCCGCACGCAGCTCGACGTGATGAGCGTCGTCGCCACACGGGAGCGCCCACTCCTGGACACACGCGACGCCTCCACCGGCGGCACGGTGGAGCGACGCGAGATCGAGCGCCTGCCGACGGACGCCCGCGATCCGATTGCCCTGGCCTACAGCATTCCGGGCGTGGCCCAGGCCACCGGATTCTTCGGTGATGCGCCGAAGCTTTCCATCAATGGCGCGAACTCGCTCTACACCCAGTACTCGCTCGACGGACTCGAGAACAACGAGGGCTTCCTGGGCGGGCCGCGGGTCGAGCTGCCGTTGTCCGCATTGGCACGGCTCGACGTGCGCTCGACCTCCTACGGTACCGAGTTCGGGCGCAGCTCGAACGGCGTCGTGAACATGGAGACGCGCGCCGGCGGCGAGCAGTGGAGCGGCGAGGCGTTCGTCTATGACCGACCCGGGCTGCCGGTTGACGCAAAGGCGCCCGTGGTTCCCAGCGGGGAGAATACGGCCGACTTTCGACGGGCGCAGCAGGGATTCCGTCGCGTTCAGCTTGGAACGGCCGGCGGCGGACCGTTGCGGCGCGCGCGTGGCGCTGGCACGGGGACGTACGTCTTCGGTGCCCTCGAGTACACGCACGAGAACGAGGAGCGCGTGAACTCGACGGCGAGCGCGACATTCCTCGGACGGGAGATTCGCGCGACGTACAAGGGCTTTGCCCGTGTGGACCACGGCTGGAGTCCCACGCAGACGACAACGCTGCGCGTCGCCGCCAGCCAGGTGAATCGCGCTGGGGAAGGAACGGGCATCATCGCGCCCGAGGCCGACATCACCGTCCAACGCATCGGCACCGTGACGGCGCTCATTCATCGGAGTGCATTGCGCGGCGGGCGGGCTTCCAATGAGGTGAGCGCGCAAGTGGGCACCTTCCGCTGGAACTACCCCCCCACACGGAGCAGCTTTGACGTCCCCCAGGTGACGATCATGCAGGTCCAGACCGGCGGCGACACCGTCGCCGTCGGCATTGTTGGATCCAGCAACTTCGTGTTCGACGAGAGTGAGCGCCAATTCCAGCTCAGGGACGAGTTCCAGGCCGATCTCGGGGCCGACCACCAGCTTCGTGTTGGCGCGGACGCGTTCCGATCAGCGTTCCGATTGACAGGGTCACAGACCAACCCCGTCGGCGCCTACGTGGTGCTCGACGAGGGGAACATTCCGCGCCAGGCAAATGGTCGCTACGCGTTTGCAGGCGTTCCCGCGAACGTGCGCGTCCTCAGCTACACTATCGACGCGGCGCAGAAGCAGGTCGACCTCGAGCAGACGCTTCTCGGCGCGTTCGCCGAGGACCTCTGGCGGGTCACCCCCGCGCTCACCGTCACGTTCGGACTCCGCTGGGATTTCGATGATCTCACCTCACGCGGAGCCAGCTCACCCGACGTGCGCAACGTCCAACCACGCGCCTCCATCAACTGGCTCGCCACGCCGACGAGTGTCGTCCGCGCCGGCGCGGGTGCCTACACCGGCAAGCTCCCGTACG
>JBDTYL010000390.1:0-2384 GCA_040005695.1 bacterium
CGTCGTGGCCCTCGTCACGACGTTCGCATTCGTGATGCTGCACCTCGCGCCGGGCGATCCCATTGCCGTTTCACTGGCGCGGCCGAACATCCCCGAGTCGGTGCGCCAGCAGTGGCGCGAGGCGTATGGGCTGGACAAGCCCGTTGGGGAGCAGTACGTGCGATGGATCGCCAACGCGGCGCGCGGTGATCTCGGATATTCGTTTTCGTACCGCCGGCCCGTGCGCGACGTGTTCGCCGACGCGGTGCCGAACACACTGGTGCTCTCCGGACTCGGGCTCCTCCTCAGCTTCGCCATCGGCATCGGCGTCGGTCTCGCGCAGGCGGAACGGCCCGGCTCCCGGCGCGACCGCTGGCTCGGCCGCGTGCTGCTGGTACTCTATTCCGTGCCCGACTTCTGGCTGGCGCTCGTCATCCTGATCCTGTTCGCCTACCGGCTGCCGCTGTTTCCTCCCGGCGGCATGACGGACCCCGTGATGTACGAATACCTCTCGCCTGGTGCGAAGCTGCTCGACCGGCTTCGCCACCTGGTGCTTCCCGTGGTCACGCTCGCCCTCCTCACCGCAGCGGGCGTGGCGCGATTCCAGCGCGGCGCACTGCTGGCCGTGCTGCCGAGCGACTGGATGCGGACCGCGCTGGCGAAGGGGTTGAGCTGGCGTGTTGCCGTGGCCCGCCATGCGTTCAGGAACGCGTTGCTGCCCACCATCACGCTCGTGGGCCTCTCGGTGCCTGCCTTCGCCACCGGCGCCATCTTCGTGGAGAAGGTGTTCTCGTGGCCCGGCATGGGCCTCGTGGTGGTGAACGCGATCGGCGCGCGTGACTATCCGCTCGTGACCGCGGGCGTGATGGTGATGAGCGTCCTCGTGGCTGCGTGCGCGCTGCTGGCCGACCTTGCGGTGGCCGTCGCCGACCCGCGCGTCCGGCTGGGCTGACGTGACCGTGCCGGCCGCCGCCCGCAGCGGATCGTCCTCGACCGTTGGCCAGCGTCTCCGCCGCGACACGCGGGCCCGCGTCGCGCTGGGCGTGCTCGGCGCCGTCGTGCTCGTCGCGCTCTTCGCGCCGTTGCTTGCACCGTACGACCCCAACCTGCAGCTCGACATCGCGCACCTGCAGAGCCAGTCGCCGTCGGTCGCGCATCCCTTCGGCACCGACACGTTCAGCCGCGACGTGCTGTCGCGCGTCATCTTCGGCACGCGTGTCTCGCTCACCGTCGCGCTCGTTGCAGTGTCGATCTCCGCTACCTTCGGGACGATTGTCGGCGCAACGGCGGGCTACGTGGGCGGCGCGATTGATGCCCTGCTGATGCGTTTCGTGGACGCGGCGTTCTCCATACCCGCGCTCCTCCTGCTCATCGTGGTGATCGCGCTCTGGGGAGACATCAGTGTCGTCACGCTCACGCTCCTGCTCGCCGCGGTGGGCTGGTTCACCGTCAGCCGCCTGGTCCGCGCCGAGGCGCTCGCCGTGCGCGATGCCGACTTCGTGGTGGCGGCGCGCGCGCTCGGGGCCTCGGGCTGGCGCATCCTCCTGCGCCACGTGCTGCCCAACGCGATGGGCCCCGCGATCGTCTCGGCCACGCTGGCCGTCGGCAACGTGATCCTGCTCGAGGCGGGCTTGTCCTACCTCGGCATCGGGGTGCGCCCGCCGACCGCGAGCTGGGGCAACATCATCGAGGAGGGGGCGACGCGCGTGTCGGACGTCTGGTGGCTGACGTTCTTTCCCGGCATCGCGATTCTCGTCACCGTCTTTGCCACCAACGCGCTCGGCGACGCCTTGCGGGATGCGCTCGACCCGCGGCAGCTTCTCTCGGCCCACGATGACGTCCCCATCACCTGACCGCATGCCCGCACCGCTCCTCGAGATCGACGACCTCCACACCTTCTTCTACACCGACACCGGCGTCGCGCGCTCGGTGGACGGCGTGTCCCTGCACGTGGACGCGGGCGAGACCGTGGGCATCGTTGGGGAGAGCGGCTGTGGCAAGAGCGTGACCGCCCTCTCCATCCTGCGGCTCATCCGCCCGCCGGGACGCATCGAGGCCGGCAGCGCCATCCGCTTCGAGGGCACCGACCTGCTCACCCTCGGCGAGCGCGACATCCAGCGCGTGCGTGGCAACCGCATCGCGATGGTGTTCCAGGAGCCGATGACCGCGCTCAATCCGGTCTTCACCGTGGGCGACCAGATCGCGGAAGTCGCGCGTATCCACGCGGGCATGTCGAAGCACGAGGCGATGGAGAAGGCGATCGAGATGCTCACGCTCGTGGGCATCCCCGCGCCGGAGCAGCGCGCGCACGAGTATCCGCACCAGCTGTCGGGCGGCATGCGGCAGCGCGTCGTCATCGCGATGGCGCTCGTGATGAATCCGGCGCTCGTCATCGCCGACGAGCC
>JBDTYL010000391.1:0-3409 GCA_040005695.1 bacterium
CCGTGAGGTTGCCGTTCGTCACCATGAGCCGGCGCGACAGCTCGCTCATCGTGAGCCCCTGCACGGCATCGCGCGCCGCGGCGTCCAGCTGCGCGAGCACGTCGAACCGCGGAAGGGTGGTATCGAAGTCGTCGCGCAGCCGGCGGCGCACGGCGCGCTCGACGAGATTCGAGCAGGTGAGCAGCCGGAGCCACGTGCGCAGTGATGCATGCGATGCAGCCGCCGCGCGCGGCGACGGACTGGTCGTCGTGTGGGGCGCGCTCATCCCACCTCCCCGCCCGCGACGGGCAGGGCGATGCCGGTGACGGCGCGCGATTCGGGAGCGCACAACCACGCCACGGCCGCCGCGACCTCCGCGGGCGTGGTCATCACGCCGCGCGGAATGATGCGCACCAGCATCGCGCGCGCCTCTTCGGGCGTCTTGTCCATCGCACTCATCACGTTGCTGATCGCGGTGTCCGTAAGGTCGGTGTCGGTGTAGCCGGGACAGACGGCATTCACCGTGATACCATGCTTCGCGGTTTCCTGCGCCAATGCGCGCGTGAGCCCGATCACGCCATGCTTCGACGCGCAGTACGCCGCCATCGTCTTGTAGCCGCGCAGCCCCGCCGTGGACGCCACGTTCACGATGCGCCCGTCGCGCGCCTCGAGCATGTCCGGCAGCACCTGTCGCGTGCAGAGGTACGTGCCCGTGAGATTCACCCCGATCATCGTGTCCCACATCTCCCGCGTCGTTGCCATATACGTCGCGCTTTTCGCGGTGCCGGCATTGTTGACGAGAATGCCCGCCGGCCCGAGCCGCTCCGCCGCTTGCGCGAACGCCTTCGCCACACTCTCCTCGTCGTCCACGCGGCACTCGATGGCCTGCACCATGCCGCCAAATCGCTCGACTTCCACGGCGTGCGCGCGCAGGTCACCAAGGGTTCGCGACATGAGCGTAAGGCTGGCGCCGCGCTGCGCAAGCGACGTGGCGATGGCGGCGCCGATGCCGCGACTGCCCCCGGTGACGATGGCATGCGTGTCCTGCAGGTAGCGGTCGATCGTCATCGGGTCACCGGTGGTGGTTCGCGTCGTTTCTCCCACTCGCGCTCGAGCTGCAACCTGCCCAGATGATACTGCCTCGGCCACGCCATCCCGCGGTAGCCCAGCTGCGCGGCGGCGTGCAGCGTCCAGTTCGGGTCGCTGAGGTGCGGCCGCCCGATGGCGACGAGGTCCGCGCGACCCGCGGCGATGATGCCGTTCACCTGGTCTGCCTCGGTAACGTTGCCCACGGCGATGGTGGGCACGCTCGCTTCGTTGCGAATGCGGTCGCTGTGCGGCGTCTGGTAGAGACGGCCGTACACCGGCGCTGCGTCCGTCGTGGTCTGCCCCGTGGATACGTGGATGATGTCCGCGCCCGCGGCGATGAACGCCTGGCCGATGGCCACCGATTCTTCTGCTGTGATGCCGTCGTCCACCCAGTCGGTTGCCGAGATCCGCACGGACATCGGCTGGCGGGCGGGCCACTCGGCGCGCATCGCGCGAAAGACCTCCAGGGGAAAGCGCAGCCGATTGGCCAGTGCCCCGCCATACTCGTCTGCGCGCTGGTTGCTCACCGGCGTGATGAAACTCGACAGCAGGTAGCCGTGCGCGCAGTGCAGCTCGAGCATGTCGAATCCCGCGCTCAGCGCCATGCGCGTCGCGCGCACGAACGCGGCGCGCACGTCGTCCATGTCGGCGCGGCTCATTGCGCGCGGCGGTGCGAGGGCCGGCGTGTACGACAGCGGCGACGGTCCCATCGTCACCCATGCGTCGTCGACGAGGGGAATATCCTGCCCCTCCCATGGAAGGCGCGTGGAACCCTTCCGGCCCGAGTGGCCGAGTTGCAGGCAGATCTTTGCCGTCGACCAGGCGTGCACGAACTCGACGACCCTGCGCCAGTGCGACTCGTGCTCGGGCGCGTACATGCCCGTGCAGCCGAGCGTGATGCGCGCGTCGGGTGAGACGCACACCATCTCGGTCATCAGCAGCGCCGCCCCGCCCAGCGCGCGGGCGCCGAGGTGCACGAGGTGGAAATCGTTCGGCGTGCCGTCCCGCGCACTGTACATGTCCATCGGCGCGAGCACGACGCGGTTGGCGAGCGTCATGTCGCGCAGGCGAAAGGGCGTGAACATGGGTGGCACGACATCGCCGTCATCGCCCCGGGACGCTCGGCTCGCGAACCATCGCTCCACGCTGGCGACGTATTGCGCGTCGCGCAGGCGGAGGTTCTCGTGGCTCACGCGCTGGCTCCGCGTGAGCAGGCTGTACGCGAACTGCTCCGGCGGCAGCGCGATGTAGCGCTTCACGTGCTCGAACCATTCCATCGAGTTGCGCGCCGCGTTCTGCAGGCGGAGCGACTCCGGCAGGCGTTCTCGCTCGTACCGTTCGAAGGCGGCGGGAATGTCGGGCTCCGTCGCAAGCGCGCCGGCGAGGCTGATCGCGTCCTCCATGGCGAGCTTGGTGCCCGATCCGATGGAGAAGTGCGCCGTGTGTGCCGCGTCGCCCATGAGGACGACGTTCTCGTGCCACCAGTGAGCATTGCGTACGCGCGTGAACTGCGCCCATGGCGACTGCGCCCGATGCGCCGCATTGCTCATCAGCCGGTGCTCACCGAGCCACTCGGCGAACATCGCCTCGCATGCAGCGATGGTGCCGTCGGTGTCCATGCGATCGAGGCCCGCCGACCGCCACGATGCCTCATCGCACTCGACGATGAACGTCGACATCGCGTCGTCGAACCGGTAGCAGTGCGCCTGGAAGACGCCGTGCGCATTCTCCACGATGAAGAATGTGAAGGCGTCGAGCGGCAGCGTGGTACCGAGCCACACGAAGCGCGTCGTGCGCACGTCGAGGTCGGGCTCGAAACGGCAGGCAAGCTCGCCACGAATGGTACTGTTGACGCCGTCCGCGGCCACGATCACGTCCGCACCGTCGAGGCCGAGGGGTTCGAGGTCTGCGCGCGATCGCACCGCCGTGTTGAAGTGGAGCGCGACGCCCACCTCGCGCGCACGTTCCTGCAGGATGCGCAGCAACGTGCGCCGCGCGATGCCGCTGAAGCCGTGGCCGCCCGAGGTGATGCGCCGGCCATGCACGACGACGTCGATGTCGTCCCAGTGCGCGAAGTGCCCGGTGATGGCGCGGAACGACGGCTCGTCCGCCGCACGAAAGTTCTCGAGCGTCTGATCCGAGAACACGACGCCCCAACCGAAGGTCTCGTCGCTGCCGTTGCGCTCGAGCACGGCGACGTTGCACGACGGGCGCGCTCGCTTCAGCAGCAACGCCGTGTAGAGTCCCGCCGGTCCGCCGCCGATGACCACGACGCGCTTCATTATCCGCATATTATAGGCTTCAACCATTGCCGCAAGCGGCAGGGAGCGCGCAGCCTAGT
>JBDTYL010000392.1:0-6091 GCA_040005695.1 bacterium
ACAGCGCGTTGAGGAATGGCACGAGCAGCGTGAACGAGAACACGTCGAGCGCCGCCGCCACGATGTTGCAGGCGATGGTGCCCGCCATCCGCCACGAATGCGGCCGCAGGAAGCGGAGGAGCCGGCGATACATGCTCAGCGCCTCGGCGTGAGGAGCGAGACCGGGAGGATGCACTCCTCCGGCGTCACGCCACCGTGCAGGAACGAGCCGCGGTAGCGGCTCTGGTATTCACGCAGCTTCGTGGGATAGACGAAGAAGCTGTCGCCCGACGCGAGCAGCGTGTTCGCGCCGAGGCCGCGGCGCGGCAGCTTGAGCGCCCCTTCATCCTTGAACAGCAGGGCGAGCTCCGGATTCTCCGCGCGCAGGTCCTCGCCGAACTTGTAGCGGAGGTTCTGCGTGGCGTCGTGCCGCGCGAACACGGTGGCCGGCGTGTGGCAGTGGATGGAGCCGTGGTCGCTCGTGATCAGCACCTTCACCTTGCGTCGCGCGGCTTCCTGCAGGACGCTGAAGAGCGCCGAGCGCTTGAACCACTGCAGCGTGAGCTGGCGCAGCGCGATCTCGTCGCGAGCCACTTCGTAGAGGATGGCCGACTCGGAGCGCCCGTGCGTGAGCAGGTCCACGAAGTTGAAGACGAAGGCGCTGATACCCTCCGGCGCGATGGAATTCGCCAGGCGTCGCTCCAACTCGTCCGCGTCATGCGACGACGAGATCTTGTCGTACTTCACCGGCACCTTGCGTCCCATCTCCCTGAGGTGCGCCTCGAGCAGGTCCTTCTCGTGGGCGTTCAGCGTCTCGTCCTCGCGCTCGCCCCACCAGTCGGGAAACCGCGCCGCGATCTCGTTGGGGAACAGGCCGCTGAACAGCGCATTGCGCGCGTAGGGCGTCGCCGTGGGCAGCACGCCGAAGTAGTGCGTGGTCTCGACGTCGAACAGCGGCGCGATCACCGGCTCCAGGAACTTCCACTGATCCAGCCGCAGGCAGTCGATGACGATGAACGCGGCCGCGCGATCCTGCGCGACGATTGGCAGGAGGTATTCGTTGACGATGTCGATGGACAGCGGGGGCCGGTCACCCTCGAGGTCGGCGAGCCACTGCGGATAGGCCTGCGCCATGAACGTGGCGAAGCCCCGCCGCATCTCGGGATAGAGCCCGCGCAGGGACTCGTGCAGTCCCATCTCGTTGGCCGCCGTGAGGTCCAGGTCCCACTGCACCATCTCGAGGTACCGGTCGATCCACCCCCGCCAGTCGAGGTCGCGGGGCGACTCCGCCTGGATGGCGCGAAACCGGTCGACGAAGGCCCGGGCGATCGCCTGCTGACGGATGCGCGGGCCCTCGAGCAGGCGCGCCACCATCGCGTAGACCTGACGAGGGCTCACCGGCTTCACGAGGTAGCCGCTGATGTTGTTCCCCAGCGCTTCCGTGAGGGTGCCGTCCTCCTCGCTCTTCGTGACCATGACTACCTGCAGCGTCGGCTCGATCTCGCGCAGTTCCTTCAGCGCATCGAGTCCGCGCGTGCCCGGCATCTGCTCGTCGAGGAGCACCAAATCGAACGGACGCCGCCGGATGAGCTCGAGCGCGTCATCGGCATTGCTGGCGGATTCGACTTCGAACCCCTTGTCGCGCAAGAAGATGCGATGTGGCTCGAGCAGTTCCGCCTCATCGTCGACCCAGAGCACGGCCTTGACCTGGAGGGGCATGGTCCAAACGTAGCCCGGCACTATAGAGGGAGCAACGCGAGCGCGCCGCCGGTCGCGGCGCGGTGCGCTGGATTAACCACTGTCCCCCGTCCACATTTCCGGCGTGCCCGCCTCCCTGCCGCCATTCGCGCTGTCCGCGCCTGTCTTTCGTTTCCGGCACCTCGCGGCGCTGGCGGGCCGCGCGCCCATCGGCGGCTCGCGTGAGGTGGCCCTCGCCTGCTTCGTGGCCGCGCGGCTCGCGGCCGACGCCGGCGCACCGGCAGAGAGTGACGCGACGGGCCGGGCCGAACGCTGCGCGGGCGCCAAGGCGTGGATCGGGACACTCGCGCTCCCGGCACCGGTCCGCGGCGCGGTGGCGCGGTGCGCCGACCTGAGCATGCAGGCAGCGCCCGGGGAGCTTGGACGAGAGGTGGCCGGCCTGCTCGCCGCGGCCACCAGCTACCTGGATGCGCAGTCCCGGAGTGAATTGACGGAGCTCGCCCTCGGCCTCCGCGCCTGAGCAGCACCCCTTCAGGCGCATCTTGTCTTGCTACCTCGGACGAATGCGCCCTATCTTGGTCCATGCCACGCGGCGCTGACATCTCTCCCCTCTCCCTCCTGCTCGGCCGCGTCGACGCCGTAGCCGATGGGGCGACCCCTTCCGACACCATCCCGTCCGGCTTCCCCAGCCTCGACAAGCTGCTGGGCGGTGGCCTGCGGCGGGGAGACCTCGTGGTCCTGGGCGGTGACGTGGGCAGCGGCAAGAGCGCCTTCGCACTCGCCGTTGCGCTGCGCGTTTCGCAGGAGGGCGCCGAGACCCTATTCTATTCCGGCGAGATGGTGCCCGACCGTGTGCTGGAGCGCGCCCTGGCCATCGAGGGACGGACCAGGGTGGACGACCTGCGGCGCGGCACGATGGATGAGGTGACCCGCGCTGGCGTAGGTGCGGCCGCGGTGCGCCTGCGCGACGACCTGCCGGTGATCGAGCGAGCCCCGGCCGCGGGCGTGTCGGCGATCGCCGAAGAAGTGGCGTCTGCGCGCAGCATCAAGCTCGTGGTGGTGGACGGCCTGCACGCCCTGCTTCGCGGCGAGCGTGAGACCGAGGAAGAAGCGGCGACCGCCGTGCGGGCACTGAAGCAGCTGGCGCTCGATGCGCGGGTGGCGGTGGTTGTCACCGTTCCGCTGCCCGGACTCACCCCCCGAGACGACCGCCGCCCCGTGCTGGACGACTTCGGCGCCCGAGGCGCCGTGAAGGAGCGGGCGGACGTGGTACTCGCACTGTTCCGCGAAGGGATGTACGATAGCGCCAGAGGAATCGAGGGCGCGACCGAGCTGCTGGTGCGGAAGAACCGCAACGGTGGTACTGGTTACGTGGACCTGTACTTCTACGCGCAATGGATGCGCTTCGAAGACATGCTCGACCCGGACCGCTAGGAGGCGGTGGCATGCGCATTTCCAATCCCGTTCTGACCATCGTCCTCGCCGTTGCCCTTTCGGGGTGCGCCACGGGCGGCATGAGCACCGCCGACTCCGTGACGCGGCTCGAGCAGCAGCAGCGCAGCGACCCGCAGTCGGCCGAGGTCAACCGTTCACTCGGCATCGCCTACTACAAGGCCGACCGCTTCGCCGAGGCGCGCACCGCGCTGGAGACGGCGGTGAAGCTCGATCCGCGCGACGGCACGTCGTCCTTGTACCTCGGCCTCTCGGACGAGGCCCTCGGCGACCTGAAGGGCGCCAAGACGGCCTACTCGTCGTACATCCAGTTCGGGCGCACGAGCCGCGTGCGCAGCCAGCTCCAGTCGCGCCTGGCCGCGATCACACGGCTGGAGATCGCCGCGGACGCGAAAACAGCGGTGCAGCAGGAGGCGTCGCTCTCCACCCAGCCCGGGGATCCGCGTACGGTGGCCGTGCTGCCCCTGCGCTTCAGCGGTACGGACACCAGCCTGAAGCCGCTGGAGCGCGGGTTCGCCGACCTGCTCACGACCGACCTCGCGCGGTCGTCGCAGCTCACGCTGGTGGAGCGGGCGCGCATGCAGGCGTTGCTCGACGAGATGAAGCTGCAGCAGTCGGGCGCCACCGACGCCGCCACCAACGTGCGAGCCGGAAAGCTCGTCCGCGCGGGCCGCGTGGTGCAGGGCGCCATCCTCCAGATGGGCAGCTCCGACCTTCGCGTGGATGCCGCCGTGGTGGACGTGCCGACCAGCCGCGTGGAGGGGTCCGCGCAGGCGGCCGACCAGCTCGAGCAGCTGTTCGCGATGGAAAAGAAGATCGCGCTCGACCTGTTCACGCAGCTCGGCGTCACGCTCACGGTGGCCGAGCGGCAGCAGATCGAGCAGCGGCCGACGCGGTCCATGCAGGCGTTCCTCGCGTACAGTCGCGGACTCACGGCGGAGGACGAGGGGCGGTATGACGCCGCCGCCCGCTACTTCGACGAGGCCGTGCGTCTGGACCCCGGGTTCAATGCCGCGCAGTCGAAGAGCCAGGAAGCGCGCGCGATCGCGGCCGGCGCGGTGGTGAATGCGGCCACCGTGGAAGTGAGCCTCCGGGGAACGAGCGAAGGCGCGGTGGTGGCTGCGGCACAGCAGGGGTCTCCAATTTCGTCGTCCGCAGGAAACCCTGGGCTGGGCAGCACGGCGCAGGGAATCGCCGGCGGGCTCAATACGTCAGCGATGGACGGTGCCACGCTCGGCGCCTCGACGGTGGGCACGACGGCACAGCCTACCAGCAAGGATCCTGTCGCCGCCGGAACCGGTTCTGATAATCCGGCCGCCACGGCCAAGGTCACCGTCGTCATCATCCGCCCCAGGACGCCATGAAGAACCCCATGCGCACCCTGTTCACGCTCGCGCTCGCGACTCTCGCGGTACCGGCGCTGCGGGCTCAGTCGATCTTCGACAGTGAACTCCGCTTCGCGCCGCAGTTCCTCCAGTACGAGATCAAGTCGCCCACCAGCGAGACCATCTCGGAACTCGCTGTGCCGGTGTTCGTCCGCATCCCATTCGGCTCGAAGTTCACGTTCGACATCGGTACCTCGTACGCGCGCGCGCGCGTGGCGTCGGGCAGCGTGGTGAGCGAGATCAACGGACTCACGGACACGCAGCTCCGCGGCAACCTCACGCTGGGCTCGGACTTCGTTGTCCTCACGGGCGGCGTCAACCTGCCCACCGGCCAGTCGTCCGCCACGCTCGACCAGCTCACGGCCGCCGGGCGCATCGGCAGCGACTTCCTGGCGTTCCCCATCTCGAACATGGGCACCGGACTGGCGGCCACGGGGGGCATCGCGATCGCGCGACCGCTCGGTGACTGGAACGTGGGCTTCGGCGGCTCCGTGCGGCATTCGTCCACGTACGATCCGTTCAACGTGCCGGACCAGAACATCCGCTTCACGCCGGGCGACGAGTATCGCGCCCGCCTGGGCGTGGACCGCGGCGTCGGGCTCGGACGACTCTCGCTGGGCCTCACGTACTCCGCGTTCGGCAACGACGTCGCCGGCACGTCCGTGTACAACACCGGCAACCGCCTCATCGCGCAGGCCGTGCTCACCAACTCCCTCGCGGGCAACGACGTCACCTTCGCCGCGTACAACGTATTCCGCTCGCCTGGCCATTACGCGTCCGGTGATCCCGCGGGCCGCGAGAACATCGCGGATGCGTACGTCGGCATCGCCTTGCACGTGATGGGCTCGCTCGTGGAGCCGAGCTTCGAGGGCCGTCACTGGCTCCAGAACCTCCCGGACATCACGAGCGGCAGCACGACCACGCCCGGCCACTCGCAGTCGAGCGTCCTCGGGACGATCGGCCTTCGCACGCGCGTCGGCGGCGGGGGGCTCGCGGCATATCCCAGTGTCGGCTACACGCTCGGCCAGCTCGCCGCGCTCGATGGCAGCGGCAACACCACGCACACGGCGCTCACGGGCTTCCGCTTGCAGCTGGCCATTCGCGTCGCGCCGTAACCGCGACGCGGCACCAGACACGGCGAGGGCATCGGACCGGACGCCGATGGCGTGACGTAACGACGCAGGCGCTGGCGGAAGCGGGACGACCTCGCGTCACGGGTCGTCCACGCACCGCAGTAGTCCGGCGCTCTGGTATATTTCAGCCCGTCGCCCCCTCCCCGCGCACCGAACGGATCGAGTCCATGGCTGGTCACAGTAAGTGGAAGAACATCAAGCACTACAAGGCGGCCACCGACGCCAAGCGTGGTGTGCTGTTCACGAAGCTCATTCGCGAGATCACGATGGCCGCCAAGCTGGGCGGCGGCGATCCCGCGGGGAACGCGCGCCTTCGGCTGGCGATCGATGCGGGGCGCGCCAAGTCGCTGCCGAGGGACAACATCGAGCGCGCCGTCAAGAACGGCACGGGTGAGCTCAAGGGCAACGACATCCAGGAAGCGACGTACGAGGGCTACGGCCCCG
>JBDTYL010000393.1:0-5151 GCA_040005695.1 bacterium
GCGCCAGCCCCTTTGTCATCCTGAGCGCCAGCCCCTTTGTCATCCTGAGCGCCAGGCCCTTTGTCATCCTGAGCGCCAGGCCCTTTGTCATCCTGAGCGCCAGCCCTTTTGTCATCCTGAGCGCCAGCCCCTTTGTCATCCTGAGCGCCAGCGAAGGATCTGCTTCTGCGACACCGTATCGACACCTTACATTGGCTCCCATGGCATTCCACGACCGCCCTCGCTTCCCGCGCGGATTCCGCTGCGCCAGCCGCAACGTGGGCCTCAAGCCCGCCGCCCGCGACGTCGCGCTTTTCGCGAGCGACGTCGACGCATCTGCCGCGGCCGTCTTCACGCGCAACCACTTTCCCGGCGCGCCCGTGATCCTCGGCCGCGAGACCATCAAGGGCGGCGTGCTGCGCGGCGTGGTGGTGAACAGCAAGGTGAGCAACGTGGCCACCGGCGCAGCGGGTGTGGAGCACGCGCGTCGCATGGCCGCCGCCGCGGCGGTCGAGCTGGGGACCGCCGCCCACCACGTCCTCGTCAGCTCCACCGGCGTCATCGGCGTCGCGCTGCCCATCGAGAAGATCGAGCAGGGACTCGTCGGCATGGCCGCCGACCTCCAGGACGATCCGCTCGTGGGCGCGGAAGGCATCATGACCACCGACACCTACGCCAAGGCGCTCTCGTGCAGCGTCGGCGACGCGACCATCACGTGGGTCGCCAAGGGCTCGGGCATGATCGAGCCGAACATGGCCACGATGCTCGCCTACATCTTCACCGACGCCGCGCTCGAGGCTGCCGCGCTCGACCGGATGCTGCGCGTTGCCGTGGACGTGAGCTTCAACATGCTCAGCGTGGACGGCGACACGAGCACGTCGGACACCTGCGCCATCCTCGCCAACGGCCACGCTGGTGAGGTGGACGAGGTGGCATTCTTCACCGCGCTGGTGGAAGGCTGCGTGCGCATGACGGAGCTGCTGGCGCGCGACGGCGAGGGCGCGGAGCATCTGTTGCGCGTCGGAGTGCACGGCGCGACGGATGACGAGGAGGCGCGCCGCGTGGCAAAGGCGATCGTGAATTCACCGCTGGTGAAGACCATGGTGCACGGCGCGGATCCGAACGTGGGCCGCCTGCTCATGGCCGTGGGCAAGTGCTTCGACTGCGACATCCATCCGGACACGACCGACGCATGGATCAACGGACACCAGGTGGTGCGTGGCGGTACGCGGATGGAATTCGACGACCAGGTCGTCCGCGACGCACTCGCCGTGGAGAACGTGGACATCGTCGTGTCGCTCGGCAGTGGTGACGGCGAAGCGACCGCATTCGGCTGCGACCTCACGAAGGGCTACATCGACGAGAACGCGTCGTACTACTCGAGCTGACCGCGGCGCCGGTCTTGCGCGACCGCTGCAGCGCCGCTTGCTTCGCGCTACCCACCCCCTGCCCGGTGACGACATGCGCCTGCTCTCGCTCCTCCTGCTCGCCCCCGCAGCACTCGCCGCACAGACGACGGACGGCGCGACGATGTCCGAGCTGACCCAGCGGGTCACCGCGGTCACGCCGCGCGTCGTCACGTGGCGACGTGACATTCACGAACACCCCGAGCTGTCGTTCCAGGAGACGCGCACCGCCGCGCTCGTCGCGGCGCACCTCAGGTCGCTCGGTCTCGACGTGACGACCGGCGTCGGCGGCAACGGTGTGGTGGGCGTGCTGCACGGCAGCAAGCCGGGCCCCGTCGTCGCGCTCCGCGCCGACATGGATGCGCTGCCCGTCACCGAACAGGGCTCGCTGCCGTTCAAGAGCACCGTGCGCGCGACGTACAACGGCCAGGACGTGGGCGTCATGCATGCGTGCGGTCACGACAATCACGTCGCGATCCTGATGGGCGTCGCCGACGTGCTGAGCGGGATGAAGGACAAGTTCCCGGGCACGGTGAAGTTCTTCTTCCAGCCCGCCGAGGAGAGCCCGCCGGTGGGCGGGGCCGGTCCGATGATCGCGGCCGGTGTGATGGAGCACCCGCACGTCGACGCGGTGTTCGGCCTGCACGTAGGACCGGGGCCGCTGGGCGCGGTGAGCTACCACGCCAACGGCTGGCTCGCCGCCGCCGATGCGTACAGGATCGTCGTGCACGGACGGCAGGCACACGGCGGGATGCCGTGGAACGGCGTGGACCCCATCGTCGTCGGCGCGCAGATCGTGCTCGGCCTCCAGACCGTCGTGAGCCGCCAGGTGGACCTCACCACGTCGCCCGCCGTGGTCACGGTGGGAGCGTTCAATGGCGGCGTGCGCAACAACATCGTGCCGGACAGCGTGGTGCTCATCGGTACCATCCGCACCTTCGACGAAGGCGTGCGTCACGAGGTGTTCACGCGGGTGAGGCGGACGGCGGAGAACATCGCCCTGGCAAGTGGCGCGAAAGCGGACGTCGAGATCACCGAGGGGTATCCGGTGACGATCAACGACCCGGCGCTGCTCGACCGCATGCTGCCCACGCTGCGCCGCATGGCGGGCGCGCAAATGGTCGCCGAGAGCACGCCGGCGACGGCGGCTGAAGACTTCTCGAAGTTCGCGCAGAAGGCGCCGGGCCTCTTCGTCTCGCTTGGCGTTACGGCGCCGGGCATCGACTGGCACACCGCGGCGCCGAATCACTCGCCGCTGTTCGCGGCGGACGAGGCGGCGCTGCCCGTGGGCGTGCGGGTGATGAGTGGCCTCGCCATCGATTACCTCAACGGCCAGGCGAAGCGATGATCCGCGCAAGGCTTCGTGGCGTCGCGGTGGCCGTTGGACTCGTGTCGGTCGCGGTGGTCGCCGCGCATGCCCAGGGCACGTCGTCGCTGCCTGTCGAATACCAGCGTCTCGCCGCGGACATCCTCACCGAGGCGGTGAACACGAACACGTCGGCGTCCGTCGGCAGCACCACCGCACTCGCGCACAAGCTCGAGCGACGGTTGCTCGCGGCCGGTTATCCGCCGCGCGACATCCACATCGTGGGCTCCGACCCGAAGAACCAGAACCTCATCGTGCGGCTCCGCGGCCGCGACACGGGGAAGAAGCCGATCCTCCTCGCGGCGCACCTCGACGTCGTGGAAGCGAAGAAGGCCGACTGGACATACGACCCCTTCGTGCTGCGTCGCGAGAACGGCTACTTCCTCGGCCGCGGTGCGGAGGACGACAAGTCCGGCGTGACGGTGCTCGTCACGAACCTCATCCGGTGGAAGCGCGAGCACTGGACGCCCGACCGCGACCTCGTCGCGCTGTTCACCGCGGATGAGGAGACTGACGCGACGAAAGGAGTGCAGTGGGTGCTCGCCCACGAGCGGGCGCTCGTCGATGCGGAGTACGCGCTGAACACGGACGGCGGCGGCGTGGAGCTGGCCAATGGAAAGCCGCGCGCGTTCGGCATGGACGCGAGTGAGAAGGTGTTCGTCAACTTCCGTCTCGAGGCCACCAATCCGGGCGGGCACAGCTCGCGACCGCGACCGGACAACGCCATCTACGCGCTGATGCACGCGCTCAACCGGCTCGAAGCGTATCACTTTCCGCCGAAGCTGAACGAGGTCACGCGCGGACAGCTCGAGCGGTCCGCGAGCCTCTATGCGCCCGATACCGCGGCGGACATGCGGGCCGTCGCGAGCGGTTATGGCGGAGGCACGCCGGATGCCGCATCGCAGGCCGCGATGGCGCGGCTGTCACGCGACCCGTCGTTCTACGCGCTGTTCCACACGACGTGCGTGGCGACGCTGCTCGACGGCGGCCACGCGGACAACGCGCTGCCGCAGCGCGCGGGCGCGACCATCAACTGCCGCATGCTGCCAAATGATCCACCGGCCGAAGTGGAACGCACGATGCGCTCGCTCGCCGGCGATTCGGTGAAGGTCACGGTGACGTATCCGGCCGTGCCGAGCGATCCGTCACCACTGAGGCCGGAGCTGATGGCGCTGCTCGACCGGCTCGCGGCGCGCTACTTTCCCGGCGCCCCCGTGATCCCCACGATGGCGCTCGGCGCCAGCGACGGGCTCTTCCTGCGCAACGCGGGCATTCCCACGTATGATCCCAGCGCGGTGGCGGGAGTGGATGGCGAGGGCAACGCGCACGGGCTGAACGAGAAGGTGCGCGAGAAGAGCATCTACGATGCGGTGGCATTCTGGAACGACCTGCTCAAGGGATTGGCGGGCGGCATGACGCCGTAGTGCGGGCAAAGCAGATCCTTCGCTCCGCTCAGGATGACAGCCGTGGGTGGCGCAACCTTTCGTGTGTCGAGATCATTCCTGTCATCCTGAGCGTAGCGTACTTCTGTCATCCTGAGCGTAGCCTACTTCTGTCATCCTGAGCGCAGCGAAGGAGCTGCTTCTGTCATCCTGAGCGTAGCCTACTTCTGTCATCCTGAGCGCAGCGAAGGATCTGCTTCTGTCATCCTGAGCGCAGCGAAGGGTCTGCTCCTGTCATCCTGAGCGCAGCGAAGGATCTGCTTTCCCATGTATCACCCGCGCACCGACCTCACGATGCCCGTTCGTTCGATCGCCATCTCGGCTGCACTCGTCGTGCTTTCCACCGCGAGCATCCCCGCGCAGTCCCCAACAGACGCCGCACGCAACGTCGACTGGCCCGTGTACGGCGGCAGCGACGACCACACCCACTTCACCACCCTGAGCCAGATCTCGCCGGCGAACGTGAAGCGGCTGAAGGTCGCCTGGACCTACGACACGCACGACGCCTTCGCCGGCTCGGAGATGCAATCCAATCCCATCGTCGTGGACGGCGTGCTCTACGCCACCACGCCCAAGCTCCAGGTGTTCGCGCTCGACGCGGCCACCGGCCGCCAGCTCTGGCGCTTCGACCCCAACAACGGCAACCCGCCCGCGTCGCGCTTCCGGCATCGCGGCGTGGTCGTCGCCGGCGACCGCGTGATCTTCAACTATCGCAACCGGCTGTACGCGCTCGACAAGCGCACGGGCCGGCCCATCCCCACGTTCGGCGACAGTGGCTGGGTAGACCTGCGCGCCGGCCTGGGACGCCCCGTGGAAGGACTGTCCGTGAGTGCGAGCTCACCGGGCGTGGTGTTCGAGGGCCTGCTCATCATGGGCAGCACCGTGCCGGAGGCGCTCCCGAGTGCGCCGGGCGACATCCGCGCCTACGACGTGAACACGGGCGCGCTGCGCTGGAGCT
>JBDTYL010000394.1:0-10423 GCA_040005695.1 bacterium
GGTGGGCGCACGCCGGTGGGCCAGCAGGCGAGGCCGACCTCGCTGCCGCCCGCCGCCGCGGCGATCACCAGCCACAGCACGTGCGACGTCCGCGCCGACAGCGCGCCGGCGACGCGGGTGAGGACCGTGCGAAGCCCGACGTCGGCGGTCGAGTCGATCAGCAGCGCGCGAAGCGCACCGGGACCGCGCACGATGCGCACATCGCCAAGATCATCCGGCAGTCCGAGGCGTGCCGCCGAGTCGCGGTCGAGCGGCACCGCATCGGCCTGGAAGCCGAGCATCGCGGCCAGCGCGAGACGTCCTTCGGGTGAGCCGGCGGCGGACAGCAGTGCAGCGGCCTGACGGAGGGTAGGCACGCGCACAGCGTACCGGCGCGACCGACCACCAGCGGTATCGTGTTACTGCATGCGACAGCAGACGAGCGTGCGGACGCGCAGCGCTACGCTGTCACGTAGTCGCGCGCCTTCCACTGCACGCGGTTGCCGCGCGCGATGGACCGCAGCGCGATGTAGAGCAGCATCGCGGAGCCCAGCGGGTGCAGCAGCGCGTACACCGGCGACAACCGCAGGAGCGCGTACACCAGTAGCCACCAGGCGAGGTTGGCGCCCGTCACGATTGCCGACCACACAAGTATCCCGTGCCCAAGCACGCCGGCCAGCGACAGCGCGAGCAGCACCGGCGGCACGAGCCCAGACAGCGCCGGCAGCAGGAGCAGGAACGGAAAGAGCCATCGTCCGAACCGACCGAGGGGCACCGTGTCGCGCCCGCCGGCGAAGATGTTCTTGCCCCAGCCGTCCACCAGCTCGCGTAATGAGGTGTACATGCGCGTCGAGAGTTGATTGAGGCCGAGGATCAGCACGGTGCGACGTCCGCTGCGGAAGTAGAGCTGCGCGAGGGCGAGATCCTCCGCCACCTTGCCGCGCACCGCGCCGTGTCCGCCGCAGTCCTGGTATGCCTGTCGCCGCACGAAGATGCACTGACCGTTCGCGAGCTTGTCGCCAGCGCGCGACGAGGCGTTCACCGTCTCCGTACCGCCATAGCGCGCGAGCATGATGGCGAACACCTGCGGCTGGACCAGCTTTTCCCAGAAGGAGCCGAGCTCCTGCGCGCCCGCGACGGTGAGCAGGTCCGCGCCGCGCGACGCCATCGCCTGTACGACTCGCGGCACGAGATCCGGCGCCTGTTGCGTGTCGGCATCGAGGAAGCCGATGAGGTCGCCGGTGCTCACCGCGGCGCCCGCGGTGCACGCCCACTGCTTTCCGAACCAGCCCGCCGGCAGCGGCCGCGGCACGACGACGTGCAGCCGCGCATCCTCTCCGGCGATACGGCGCAGGATGTCGCCCGTTGCATCCGTGGAGTGATCGTCCACCGCGATGACCTCCAGTCGCGGATAGGCGGACGCGAGCGCGGAGCGAATGCATCGCTCGATGTTGTGGGCTTCGTTGCGCGCCGGCACCACGAGCGAAACCAGTGGTGCGTCGTCGCGCACGACATCCGACTCGGCGTCGAGCGACCGTGAGTTGCGGGCGCGGACGAGGGTCATGACCGGCGTGGCGATCCACGGGGCGGCGAGCGCGAGGGGCAGGAGGGAGGTCACCCTCGAAAGATGCGTCGTGTCGACGCCGCCGCGCGACCGTGACGGCTGAAGCAGGCGGCAGGCGGATGTCGGATGAGTGGTGAGGCCTGAGGTCAAGGGCTGAGCGTGAAGGGTCGAGGGATGGGGATCGAGCGCTCACGCCCGGTCCCAAGGGGAAAGCGACCGTGCGAACAGCCGTGTCGTCCTGAGCGAAGCGAAGGACCTGCGTGTATCTCGAGACCCGCACGCTCGGTTGCATCGCCTTGCAGCGCTCTCTACGTTGACCGCGATGCGACTTCCACCACCTCTCGCTGCCGGCGCGCGCGTGGCGCTCGTGGCGCCCGCGGGCCCGCTGCGCAATCCGCGCGCCCTTCAGGTCGCCACGGAGCAGGCGCGTTCGTTTGGATGGGAGCCCGTGACCGGCGCGCATGCAGACGCGGAGCTCGGCTACCTCGCGGGTCGCGATGCGGAACGACTGCACGACCTCAATGCCGCACTGCGCGACGACACCATCGACGGCATCTGGTGCCTGCGCGGCGGCTACGGCGCCATGCGGCTCCTCGACGCACTCGACGTCGATGCACTCCGCGCCCGGCCGCGCACGCTCATCGGGTACTCCGACATCACCGCCCTGCACGCCGCGCTCGGTGCCGCGGCAAATGTCGTCACCTTCCATGCGCCACACGCCGGCACGCGCCTCTCGCCGTTCTCGCGCGACTCGCTCGAGCGCGCGGTCGTTGCGCACTGTGACTCGTGTGGCGACGCTCCCGATTCGCGCACGATCCGGCCGGGCGGCGCACGCGGTCGGCTCGTCGGCGGAAACCTCGCCTTGCTCGCGTCGCTCTGCGGCACGCGCTTCGCGCCGGACTACGACGATGCGATTCTCATTCTCGAGGACATCGGCGAACCGACCTATCGCATCGACCGCATGCTGCGCCAGCTCACGCTCGCGGGCGCACTCTCTCGAGTGGCCGGCATCGCGTACGGCCAGTTCACGGAAGGATCAGAGCCCGATGATCCCAATTCGTGCCCGCTGGACGACGTGCTCCGCGAGGCGGCCGACATCGCCGGCGTACCCGCGCTGGCCGGCATCCCACTCGGACACATCGACGACCAATGGACATTTCCGCTCGGCGCCATGGTTGAGCTCGACGCGAATAACCGGACGCTGCACGTCGTGATGCCATGAACATTGCGGCATCAGGCAGATTCAATGGAACGTACGCCCAACCGGAGAGCATCGCATGAAGAGTGGCACCGACCTGATCGTCGAAGCGAAGTCACGCATCCGCGAACTGAACGTCAAGGAGGCGGAGGCGCTGCGCGCGCGGGGCGACGTCGTCTTCCTCGACGTGCGCGACCTGCAGGAGGTGAACCTCGGCAAGATCGAGGGCGCGCTGCACATCTCGCGCGGCAACCTGGAGACCAGGGTCGAGGCCCAGATCCCGCGGGAGAAGGAAGTCGTCATCTATTGTGCGAGCGGCAACCGCTCCGCGTTCGCCGCGGACACCATGCAGCAGATGGGCTACCAGCGCGTGTCGTCGCTCGCCGGCGGGTTTCGTGCATGGGCCGAGGCGGGCGGGGACATCGACGGGTGAGTGGAGGGGCATGACGGAGGAGCAGCTCGACCGGCTGGCGGCGCATCCGCACATTACGCGCTTCATTCACGCCATCGCGAGACACCCGGGTCACCAGATCCAGCCCACGGGCGTGACGCGACTCGCGGCGATCCTCCTCGCCTTCCGCGCGCGTGGAGACGGCGAGCCCGAGCTGTTGATGATCAAGCGCGCCGATGCCGTGGGCGATCCCTGGAGCGGGCACATTGCGTGTCCGGGCGGCAGGATGGAGCCCTCCGACCGCGACCTCGCGGTGACCGCCGTGCGCGAGACGCTCGAGGAAACGGGCGTGGACATCTCGCGCGACGGCCGCCTCATCGGGCAGCTGGACGACCTGACCCCCATCTCGCCCACGCTGGCCCCGATCATCATTCGACCCTTCGTGGCCATCGTGCGCTCCGATGTCGCCATCCTGCCATCGCACGAAGTGGCGAGCGCGTTCTGGGTGCCCATCTCGGCACTGCGCGAGCCCGGCGCGTGGGGAACGGGTGTCGTGCAGGTGGGCAGCGGCCAGCGCAGCGTGAGCATGTTCCACCACGGCGAGCACGTGGTGTGGGGTCTCACGGAGCGCGTGCTGCGGCAATTCCTGACACTGGTGGGCGAGGCGCCGAAATCGCCCTGACGCAGACCCGCCTTACCGGGGCGTAGCGGGTCGCTTCTCGCACATCAGCGCGAGGGGATTGCCGTCCGGGTCGCGGAACTCGTCGAGCCAGAGGTCGTGGTCTGGCATGGCGGCGATGAGGTGCGGCTCGCTCGGAAAATTCACGCCGCGGCTGGCCAGCAGCGCATGCGCAGCCTCGATGTCGCCGACCTTGAAGTAGAGCATGGCGCCGCCGCCTGGCGTGAAGCCGCCCTCGGGCACGGACAGCATCAGCCGCACCCCGCCGACGTCGAAGAAGGCGAGCGTTGGTCCGGCCGCGAAGAGAAAATGGAGACCGAGAGCGTCGCGGTAGAACTCCGTAGCCCTTGCCACGTTGGATACGGTGAGGGCGATCTGTCGGACGGACGTGAGCGCGGTGTCGGCGGTTGGCTGGGTCATGGCGAGCGAGGAAAGAGTGGTGTTTTGGATGCTGCAACAAGCGGGCACTGGTGCAGGTTGCGTTATGGTCGCCTTATAATATGTTTAGGGCAACCTAAACACTGATCGATGACTGCTCGCCGTACCCCACCCGCCCCGGAACCGCTCGCGCCGCCAGAAACCGGATGGCGTCGCGCCCGGGTCGCGCCGAGCCTGGCCGAGGTCTACCGTAGCGTTCCTGTTGGTGGGCGAACGAAGTGGCGGAAGATGCTCGCCTTTGCCGGCCCCGGCTACCTCGTCGCCGTCGGCTACATGGATCCAGGCAACTGGGCCACCGACCTGGCCGGCGGATCCCGGTTCGGCTACACGCTGCTCAGCGTCATCCTGCTCTCGAACCTGATGGCGGTGCTGCTGCAGGGCCTGGCGTCGAAACTCGGCATTGTCACCGGTCGCGATCTTGCCCAGGCCTGTCGCGACAACTACAGCAAGCCGGTGGTGTGGGCGCTCTGGGTCATGTGCGAAATCGCCATCGCCGCCTGCGACCTCGCCGAAGTGATCGGCTCGGCCATCGCGCTCAATCTGCTCTTCGGTATCGCGCTGCCTGTCGGTGTCGCCATCACGGCGCTGGACGTGTTGCTCCTCCTCTACCTCCAGAACAAGGGGGTGCGGGTGCTGGAAGCGCTGGTCATCACGCTCATGGCCACCGTCGGCGCCTGCTTCGGCTTCGAGATGCTCCTCGCGCGTCCGGACATGCTCGGCGTGGCGAAGGGGTTCCTTCCCACGATGGACATCGTCACGGATCACGAGAAGTTGTACATCGCCATCGGCATTCTCGGCGCCACCGTGATGCCGCACAATCTCTACCTGCACTCGTCCATCGTGCAGACGCGCAGGTACGACGAGAACACCGAGGGGCGGCGCGAGGCGGTGCGGTATGCGTTCGTGGACTCGACGATCGCATTGTCGTTCGCCTTGTTCATCAACGCCGCCATCCTCATTGTCGCCGCGGCCAGCTTCCACACGACCGGCAACACGGCCGTGGCCGAGATCCAGGACGCGTACAAGCTGCTGACGCCGCTGCTCGGCGCCGGGGCGAGCAGCGTGTTCGCGCTGGCGCTGCTGGCCTCGGGGCAGAACTCCACGCTCACGGGTACGCTCGCCGGCCAGATCGTGATGGAGGGCTTCCTCAACATCCGCATCCGGCCGTGGCTGCGCCGCCTGATCACGCGGCTCATCGCGATCGTGCCGGCGGTGATCGTCGCCATCCTCGGCGGAGAGTCGGGCACGGCGCGCCTGCTGATCCTGAGCCAGGTGATTCTGAGCCTGCAGCTGTCCTTCGCCGTATTCCCGCTGGTAATGTTCACCTCCGACAAGCGGAAGATGGGCGCGTTCGTGAACGCGCCCTGGGTGAAGTTGCTCGCGTACGCCGTTGCCGTGGTGATCGCAGTCCTCAACATCTGGCTCATCTTCAGTACGGTGCGCGACTGGCTCGCGTGACGGCCTGCGCCACCACGTTGGTCCCGGTCGTTCCTCGTCGTGCGCCGGTCCGCTCCTGCCGGCCCACGGCTTTCCTGTTCTCCGGTTTCGCTGCCATGTACACGCGCATCCTGGTTCCGCTGGAGCACTCCGATTACGACGATGCGATCGTGGCGCACGTCCGACAGCTCGCGCTGCTGTGTGGCGCGTCGGTGGTGCTCATCCACGTCGCCGACGGATGGGCCGCGCGGAACCAGCACCAGCTGGTCCTGCGCGAGAGCGGCGAGATGAAGGACGACCGCGAGTACATCGAGTCGCAGGCCGACGGCCTCGAGGCGGCGGGCGTGCCTGTGGAGTGCGTGCTGGCAGGCGGCGACCCGGCCAGCGAGATCGCCGCGGCGGTCGAACGCGAGAAGTGCGACCTCGTCGCCATGAGCACGCACGGTCACAAGGGCGTGCAGGACCTGCTGCGCGGCAGTGTCGCGAACGACGTCCGCCACCGGATCACCGTGCCCGTGCTGATGGTGCGCGGCGTTCCGCGCAAGCTGCGCGCGGTCTGATGTCCGCCCCGGCGACGCTCAGCGGCCCGGTCGAGGACTACCTCAAGGCGATCTACGACCTCGAGCGCATTGGCGAACCCGCATCCACCAACGACATCGCCTTTCGCCTGGGCGTCGCGCCGGCGTCGGTGAGCGGCATGGTGCGCCGGCTGGCGGACCAGGGGCTCATCACGCACGAGCCCTATCGCGGTGTGCGGCTCACGGCAGACGGCCGCCGCGCCGCGCTGCGCACGCTGCGGCGGCATCGCATCCTCGAGTGCTACCTCACCGAAGTCCTCGCCTATCCGTGGGACCGGGTGCACGAGGAAGCGGAGCGCCTCGAGCACGCCGCTTCCGAGGAGTTGATCGAACGGATGGCGGGCGCGCTCGGGGATCCCGTCCAGGATCCGCACGGCGCGCCGATTCCCACGCGGGATGGCTTCGTCGAGGAGGCAGCGCTGCGCTCGCTGGCCGATGCGGTGCAGGGCGACCGACTGCGCGTGCGACGCGTGCAGGACGAAGAGGCGGAGCGGTTACGGTACCTGGCTGAGCTTGGCATTCGCCCCGGTGCGCGGCTGCGCGTGCTCGACAAGGCGCCGTTCGATGGGCCAATCACGCTGTGGGTGGACGATGCCGCGGGCGGGGCCACGCGCGCGATCGGTGTTGGACTCGCCGCGCAGGTGTTCGTCGACGAGTTGAGCGAGTGACAGGAACGGAGCTTGCGCTGCCCACCGCCGTCGCTTCCCCGAGGACGTCTTGCCAGTGTCCGCCCAGCCCATCATG
Organism: bacterium; assembly: GCA_040005695.1. Taxonomy (GTDB): domain Bacteria; phylum Gemmatimonadota; class Gemmatimonadetes; order Gemmatimonadales; family Gemmatimonadaceae; genus AG11. Next base: position 7,009 of record JBDTYL010000394.1, read on the forward strand.
ACCGACATCGATCCGGGAATTCCCGACCTCATTCGCCGCCTGGGCGACGACTCGCGTCGCCTCGTGTCCGACGAGGTGCGACTCGCGAAGATCGAGGCCACCGACAGCATGCGCCGCGCGACGCGGGGCGTGCTCTGGCTGGCGGTGGCGTTCGGCGTTGCGGTGGTCATGCTCGTGGCGCTCACGCTCTTTCTCGCTACGCTCATCGGACGGCTGGCGAACGGCCACATGTGGCTGGGCGCCATCGTCACCGGCATCGTCGAGCTCGGCGCCGCGGTGTACCTGATCAAGCGCGGCATCTCCACCATCGCAGCTCCGTCCTGGTCGCTCGAGGCGAGCCGGCTCGCGCTGGCAGACACCGCGCACTGGGCGTCGAGGCGAAAGTAGACCCATCGCGGGAACGAGCGTCCGGCGCCGCTCGTTCAGTTATCCTCACATCATGATCGCCGCCGCCGTCTGTCTCGTGCTCGCCATTGCGGCCCCCCAGGACAGTACGCGGCGCATTGCCATCGACGAGCGACTGGCGGCGGATGCCGGCCTGCACGTTGGCGACCGCGTCATGCTGGCTGCGGAGCCGGGCGCCGCAGGCGACCCCGCCGTGATCGGCGCCGTGGTGCGCCGCAGCGCCGATCCCGCGGAGATCGCGCGCGGCGAGTACAAGATCCGCCTGCACCTCACGCAGCTGCAGCAGTTGCTGGGCTACGGCGACCGCGTAGACCGGTTCGCGATCGCGACCACCAGCGATCGCGTCATCGGCGAAGCGGCGGATCGCATCAACGCCGAAGCCTTCGGCTTTCGCGCCCACCGCTCGCAGGACATCGCGGTGCAGACGTCCGCCACGTTCGCCGTCGTGTCGCGCTTCCACCGCGCCATCGGCATCATCACCATTGTCGCGAGCGCCATCTTCCTGCTGTGCATCATGCTGCTCAAGGTGGACGAGCGCCGTCGAGACGTCGCCGCCCTCCGCCTCATGGGCATCTCGGGGGGTACCATCGTGCGCGGCATCGTGCTGGAGGCGGCCGGCATCGCGGTGTTCGGGAGCATCCTCGGCGTCGGTGTCGGCATCGTGACCTCGTGGTTGGTCAACCTGCACTATCAGGGCGTCTACCGGACCCCGCTGCGCTTTTCCATCGTGACGCCCGACATCATGCTCGGCGCCGTCGCGCTGTCACTGGTACTCGGCCTCGCGGCGGGCTGGCTCGCCGCGCGGCGGCTCGTGCGCACGCCGCCCCTCGCACTGTTCGGCCGGTAGGCGGATGCTCTTCGCGCTCGCCTGGGCATCGCTGGTCCGTCATCGCGCGCGCACGCTGCTCGCCGTCCTCGGCGTGGCCGTCAGCGCCGCGATGCTGCTCGACATGGTGATGCTCTCGAGCGGCATGCGTGTCTCCTTCGGCGCCCTCCTCCTCTCGCAGGGGTTCCAGCTCCGGCTCGCGCCCCGCGGCACGCTGCCGTTCGACACCGAGGCCACCATCCGCGATGGCGACTCGCTCGTCGCGCTCCTGCGTGCCCGTCCGGAGGTGGTGGCGGTGAGTCCGGTCTTCGGCGGACAGCTGCACCTCGTCACGCCACGCGGCGTGGTCGCAACCACGGCGCTCGGCATCGAGCCCGCCGTCGAGGGCGACTACGAGGTGTCGGAGGGACGTCAGCCGGCCGCGCCGGACGAGATGGTCGCGAACGATGCACTGCTCGCGGCCACGGGGCTGCACCTGGGCGACACCGTGCAGGCCGGCGCGGGATACGATTCCCAGCTGCGCGCCATGACGGCGGAGCGCACCCTGCGCATCGTCGCGCGCGTGCGGTTCGTGTACATGGCCCGTGGCCAGCGCGGCGCCGCGCTGCCGCTCGCCACCTTCCGCGGCATGCAGGGTCCCGACGCCGACGGACGCATCTCGCTCGCGATGGTGCGACTCGTGCCCGGCCAGGACGTCGAGGCGGAGCGCGTCATCATCGCGCGACTGCTGCCACGCGTCACGGTCATCTCGATTGCCGAGGCGCTGCGCCAGGTGGACGAGCGGCGCAGCTACTTCACGCAGCTGGCGGTCATCCTTGGTGCCGTGAGCCTCGTCGTGGGCTTCCTGCTCGTCACCACGCTCGTCACGGTGTCGGTGAACGAGCGCATCGGCGAGATCGCCGTCATGCGCGCCATCGGCGTGCGTCGCGGGCGCATCGTGGGGCAGATCGTCGTGGAGGCGAGCGCCATGATGCTGGTCGCATCGCCGCTCGGACTCGCTCTCGGCCTCGTGACGGCGCGGTACCTCAATACCATCCTCGCGGACTTTCCCGGCATGCCGGAACGCATCGATTTCTTCCTGTTCCAGCCCGGCGCAGCGTGGTCGTCCCTCGGGATGCTCGCCGTCTGCGGCGTGCTCGCCGGCATCTACCCCTCATGGCGCGGCGCATCGCTCCCCATCGCCATGACGCTGCGACAGGAGGCCGTGGGATGAGTGCCCTGCTCGAGGTCCGCGCGCTCGTGCGCGAGTATCCCATGGGCGAGGAACGCGTGGCCGCGCTGCGCGGCGTGACGTTCGACGTCGACGCGGGAGACTACGCGGCCATCGTCGGGCCGAGTGGGTGCGGCAAGAGCACGCTGCTCAACCTCCTCGGCGTGATCGACCGCCCCACCTCCGGCACCGTCGCCATCGGCGGCGAGCGCGTGGACCGCTTGTCCGACGCGGCCGCCACGGACTTCCGCCTGCGGCGCATCGGGTTCGTCTTCCAGCGCTTCTACCTGCTGCAGGCGCTCTCGGCGCGCGAGAACGTCGAACTGCCGCTCGCGGAAGCCGGCATGAAGGGCACGGCTCGGCGCGATCGTGCCCGCGCACTCCTCGACTACGTGGGCCTCGGCGCGCGCGCGTCGCATCGGCCGTCGCAGATGTCCGGCGGTGAGCAGCAGCGCGTCGCCATCGCGCGGGCCCTGGCCAATACACCGCGCATCGTGCTGGCTGACGAGCCCACCGGCGAGCTCGACGCGCGCACCGGCGCCGAGATGATCGCGCTGTTCGAGCGGCTGAATGCGGATGGGACGACCATTGTCGTCGTCACGCACGACGAGGACCTCGCGCGCGCGGCGCGGCGCGTGATCCACATGCGTGACGGCGCCATCATCGGGGACGAGCGGGCGCGATGATCGCCCTCCTGGCGCGACGCAACCTCACCATCAACCCGTGGCGCACGCTGTTCCTGCTGTTCGGCTACAGCATGGGCGTGGCCACGATGATCGTGCTGTTGTCGGTGGGCGAGGCGCTGGTGGACCAGGCGAAAGACGAGAAGCTCGTCGGCGGCGGCACCCTCACCATCCTGCCCGAGGGCGTGGACGTCGAGGTGATGAAGACAGGTGGGCTCGGCGGCATGTTCTTCTCGATCGACCACGCGCGCTTCATCCACCGCCAGCTGCTCGCCGCGCCTCGCCTGCGTG
>JBDTYL010000395.1:0-3886 GCA_040005695.1 bacterium
CGGCGTCGATGCGCTCGTCGGCGCCAAGTTCGCCATCACGGACAACGCCGCCATCCGCGTGGACGGCGTGTGGGACTGGCTCGCGAACCAGGACTGGAAGTCGTACAGGAGCGTGCGGCTCGGCCTCAGCCTCTATCGCCATCCGGCCCAACGCACCCGCGTCGTCACCGAGATGATGCCGGCGCCGGCGCCCATGATGATGATGCACGAGGATTCCGTGAGCGCCGGGGAGACCCGCCGCCTGCGTGAGCGCGATGCGGCCCTCCGTGCGCTGCGCGACTCGCTCGCCAACGCGCCGAAGCCGGTGTCGCGCGCGGATATGGAAACCATGGAAGCCACGATCCACTTCGCGTTCGACAAGTCGGTCCTCACCGATTCCGCCAGGATGGTGCTCGACGAGAAGATCGCGGTGTTCCGCGCCAATCCGTCGATGGGGATCGCGATGGTCGGCTTCACGGACGTCGTGGGCACGGACAAGTACAACATGGCCCTGGGCGAGCGTCGCGCGCAGGCCGCGAAGGACTACATCGTGTCACACGGCATCGCGGCCGATCGCGTGGAGATCATCTCACGTGGAGAGCGGCGCCAGATCCCGAATACCGCCGGCGTGGCTGGTGAGGCAGCGAATCGCCGCGCCATCTTCCGCCTGCTGATCGCTCCTGATGCGGCACGAAAGCCGTAATCACCGTCCGGGCTGCACCGCAGCCAGCGGAGGACTGCCGGGCGCAATTGCATCGCGCCCGGCGGTGCCCCGGTCATGGAGCGCACGACGACGGAGAAGGGCATGCGACCAAGCAGGTTCACGGATGAGGAAATCACGCAGGCGCTGAGCCGCGTGGCGAAGGGAACGCCGGCGGTGGACGTGTGCCGATCCCTCGGCATTACCGAGACGACATTCTATCGCTGGCGCAAGAAGCATGACGCCGAGGCATCGGACGCGGGACGCGAAGTCCGCGAGCTGCGCGGCGAGAACGAGGAGTTGAAGCACATCGTGGCCGACCTGCTGCTGGAGAAGAAGCGGTGGATCACTTCCAAGGGGCGGCGTTAGCATTGGTGCCGGGTACGGCGCGTGCAACAATCGTCACGTCGTCGCGCGCGCGCCGCACTTGTGTTGCGGCACACATCGCACGAGGAGGAATGACCGATGACACGACTCGAAGCAATGCAGGTGACCGCGTGGCGCAGCCGTTCGTGCGAGTGGCGCGGCCCCCCCCCCCCGCGGCGTGTACGCCAGTGTACGCGCTGTGCACACGTTGACCAAATGACGACGCGCAGGGGCGGTTTTTGCGACGTGGCAGCGAGTACGCGCGATTCATCGCGCGACGCTATCCGCCTCTCGTCATCATTCGCAGCGCTCCTTCCCGCGCGAATTCGTTGTCGGCAGCTGGGTGAACGATGTCCCCTGCCGCTCCGGGAGGAGCACCCCACATGAAAACCAGCACACCAAACCGGGGCGTTGGCCCCGGGGCGCTGCCGCCTTTTACAGCGGACGCCCCCGCCACCTCGAACCGGTTGCTCACGGCACTCGCGCCCGAGGACTTCGAACAACTCGTGCCGCACCTCGAGCGCGTGGACGTCGCGCTCCTCCAGGAACTCGCGAAGCGCGGCGAGTCGTTCACGCACATGTACTTCCCCGAGTCCTGCGTCATGTCCCTCGTCACACGGATGGAGGACGGCTCCGGCGTGGAAGCCGGCACCATCGGCAACGAAGGCATGGCCGGCATCGCCGCGTACCTCGAAGGCGAGGCGAGCGAGAGCGACACCTTCTGCCAGGTGGCCGGCGTGGCGTTGCGGATGCCGGTTGCCGCGCTCCTTGCGGCGGCCGCCGAGCGTCACGCGATCCGGCACCTGATCAATCGCTATGTGCAGGCGTACATCTCGCTCGTCTCACAGAGCGTGGCCTGCAACCGCCTGCACGACATCGAGCAGCGGTGCGCACGCTGGCTGCTCATGACGCACGATCGCGTGGCCGAGGCGGAGGTCTTTCCGCTCAAGCACGAGTTCCTCGCGCTCATGCTGGGCGTGCGCCGCGCTGGCGTCACGACCGCCGCGGGTGCCCTGCAGGACCGTGGATTAATCCGCTATCGCCGCGGCATCATCCGCATCGTGGACCGGGAGGGACTCGTCGCCGCCTCCTGTGAATGCTACCGCATCGTGCGCGACCAGTTCGACCGCCTGCTGCCCTGAGTGGCAGCAGGATCGCGTGCGATTTCCACTCCGGGTGCGATGGGCGTTCGCCTCAGCCTGCAGCGAACGGTCGTTCAGCCGCAGCTGCAGCCGCAGCTTTCAGTGGCGTGGCGTAACCGGTTCGTGGACCGTGGACTCCACGCCCCTGTTGGCTGCGGCTGTAGCTGCCGCTGAACGACTGAAGGCTTGCGCGTGTCTTCTACTGATCCGTGTATCGCGTCCAGGCCAGCACGGCACGCGCCCGACGGCGAGCAGGCAGAATGGACCTCGCCTCTGCCGCCGACCACCAGGAGATGCGTGCGCGGTTTCGTACTCTGTCACGTCCTGACTCAGTAACGATCCCCGCCCGGCGCCTTCACCCCTGTGTACGCAGGCGTTTCGCGACGTACGTTGCGCCATCGGGCGGAGGGGATCGTGGTTTCAGGGACGCGCCGCCGGCGCGTATGCCGAATCCCGTCACATCACGGCGCAGCGCTCCGCCACGCAGCGTCAGGCAGCGGATCCCACGGCCGATCCCCTGACAAGTTGCCGCCTTGGGGACGGCCAGCGAATCAAGGACGGCGCTTCGTCTCGACGCAGCGCGTGGACTGCTGCTTTCCCTCGCCACCACGGGAAGTGATGCCGGGATATCGATCCGTACCTGATGCCCTGTCGGGGGTGGCGGCCGACCTCGCGCGCGAGGCGTCCTCGCTCGAAGCCGACGGCGATCGCGACGCGGCGGTGCGTCTCTACGAGCAGGCCATCGCCGTCGCGCGCGCGGAGCGCCCGGAAATGCCGGGCTTCGTGTGCGGGCGCCTGGCGGCCGCATACCGTCGCATGGGGCGCTACGAGGATGAGGTCGCGCTGCTCGAGGCCTACCGCGACTCACAGACCGACGAAGTCGCCCATGCGCGCTTCGATGCCCGTCTCTCGAAGGCGCGCGCGATCGCCGAGAAGTTCACGCGCCCGGACAGCGGCGCGCTCGCCTCCATCCGCGCGATTCGCCGCAACAGCGAGACACGCGCAGCGCGGCGCACACGCCTTCTCGGCGAGCGCCAGGGCGAGGCTCCACCCGCGACGACCGACGCCGCGCCCGTGGATTGACCGGGCGGCCGCCGGTGCTGTCCGGCAGCCGATGGGTGTCGCTCGACGCGCCTACGGGCGCTTCGCCTTCAGCGCATTGAGCACGGCGCACAGCGCCACCGCCTGTGCCTCTGCATCCTCCTGCGTCCGCTCCGTACGCGTGCCATAATACACGCGATGGACGTAGCCGCTCTTCCGGTGCTTGAGGTTGATCGAGCGGTTCGGCACGTCCGGCACCACCCGCCAGGGACCGCGGCCCGGATTCGTGCAATCGAGGCGATTCAGTTCGACAGGTATCATGATCTCTCGTTCTAAGAAGGAGACGCTGGGGACGCATCCGCGACGAAGGGACACTCCCTCCGGCGAACTGGACATGTCGGCGGCCACTTAAGATATTCTAAGCACGGCAATTCGTCACGCTTTTTTTTCAGAACGCGCGCTGCCAGCCCGATGGCGAACCCCAGTGCCCGGGAACGCTTGCTGTAGCAAGCCGCCTTAGGGAGGCGCAGGTGCACCACGCCGACGGGCAAGCCATCCGCGGGCCACATGCGCGCTGTTAGCCCGACTGGCATCCCGCGGCCATCCGTTGGCCGCAAGCAGCCGTTGTCATCCTGAGCGCCGCGCCGTTGTCATCCTG
>JBDTYL010000396.1:0-2861 GCA_040005695.1 bacterium
CCGCCGAACTCCGAACGCATCGCGGACAGGACACGGTTCTGGAAATCGGCCTGGCCGCGCGACGTGAAGCGCGAAAAGAGCGCTGCGGCGAGGATGTTTGCCGGCACCGCCTCATCGATTGCGGCCTCGAGTGTCCAGCGACCCTCGCCGGAATCAGATACGCGGCCCTGGAAGTCGTCGAGCCCGGGGCTGGCGGCGAGCGCCGCCGCGGTGAGGTCGAGCAGCCATGACGCGATCACGCTTCCTCGACGCCAGACTTCCGCGACGTCGGCCAGGTCGATGTCGTACTGATACGCGCCGGGATCGCGGAGTGGCGTCGTCTCGGCGTCGGCCTCCGCCGCGGCCGCCTTCCCGATATTGGCGTGTTTCAGAATGTTCAGCCCCTCGGCATAGGCGCCCATCATGCCGTACTCGATGCCGTTGTGCACCATCTTCACGAAGTGCCCGGCGCCATTCGGGCCGCAGTGCAGGTAGCCTTGCTCCGCGGTCGGAGTGCGTCCCTTGCGGCCGGGGGTCTTCGCGGACGAGCCCGCACCGGGAGCGAGCGTGGCGAAGATTGGATCGAGGCGCTGCACGATGTCGGGCTCGCCGCCGATCATGAGGCAGTACCCACGCTCGAGGCCGAGCACGCCGCCGCTCGTTCCGCAATCGACGTGATGCACCTTGGACGCGGCGAGCCGTTTCGCTCGTGTCAGGTCGTCGCGATACCAGGAGTTGCCACCGTCCACGACGACGTCCCCCGCGCTGAGGCACGGCAGCAGTGCGTCGAGCGTCTCGTCGACGACCGCCGCCGGCACCATCATCCACACGACGCGCGGGGTGGCAAGCTTCGCGACGAAGGCCTCCATGGTATCCGTACCGGTCGCGCCCTCGGCCGCGATGGCCGCCACCGCCTTCGGCTGTACGTCGAAGACGACGCACGAGTGACCGCCACGCATGAGACGACGCACCATGCTCGCGCCCATGCGGCCCAGTCCAATCATTCCCATCTGCATCGCGTATCTCCGTGGCGTGTCTGCGGTATGACTCGAGCGCCAATCCCGTCGCGGGGGACTACTTCGCGCTGGGAGACGACGGCGGCGCGCTGTGAACAGCCGGACGCCTCGCAAGATTGCCGGTCAGCACGAAGACGATCATGGCCAGCGCCATGATCAACGCCGCGACCCGCACGCGCCAATCCCGATGCGCACGCTTCCAGTACGGAACATCCGTCGTGTAGCTCACCGGGGTGCCCCGTTCGGGGGATGGAACTGATCGACACCGTCAACGCGTTGCGGCATGGCAGGTACCTCGTGCCGCGGCCGAGTGATTTCGACGACGGGTGCGCAGAGCGAGGTGCAGGATCGGTGCCGATTGGCGCGCGCGTGGGACAAAGAAATCCTTGCGGCGCATGTCGCGATCTGGCGCGATCGATGCGTGTTTCACCGGTGCGCACCTGCAACGCTACCTGCGCGATATCGCCGCGGATGAAGCGGCGTCAACCAGCATCAGGAGGCATCATGCCACGCCGAGATCGCGAGTCGGTGGCGCCGAAGGACGACGCCGCGAAGCAGCCGTCGAGTACAAAGGGCACTGCCGACGAGTCGTCGGACGCCATCGCACCCAATCCGCCGCGCACCACCACCGGTGGGTGGTTCACCGCGCCGAAATTCGGGTCATCCGGCGGCGGCGGCGCGGAACTCGACCCCGGGCCCGAGCGCGACTAGACCGACGAACGACAGCAGAGGCCGGGTCCCAGTGGGGGGACCCGGCCTCTTGCGTGGGGGCTGCTCAAAGCGAACGACGCGTGGGCGCGCGCGTCCGGCCAATCAGCGTCCGGTCAACTCCGACAACGGGAGCGGTATGCACGTTTCGGTGTTGTACCGCACTCCCTTCTGGTCCACGCCGGTCGCAAAGGGGATGCTGAATCGCAGATGATCGCTGATCTGGTGTCCGTCGAGCCAGAGCGTGCGACGCCGCTCCTCGATGATCTGGGCCATGATCTCGGCCGGCGTTCCACCTGTGTACTGCGGCAGGTTGTACTTGGTGCGAATACGGTTGATCGCGTCGACCGCACCTTGCCCACCCTCCGCCTCTGCCATGATCAGCTGCGCTTCGTCCCACGTTGCCAATGGCAGCGGCGAGTCGGGCGCCGTGTACTTGCCCTGGATCCACTCCGGCGTGACGGCATCGATGCCGACGCGTTTCGCGTCGATCGCGATGACGCGGGGATCCGCGACGCCACCGACCGTCAGACCGCGATAGGCCGGCGCCACGGAGAGATGGAACTTGAGGTTCACGTCTTCCATCGTGGTGTTGCGTCGGCGCACCGGTGCCGCCGCGTACGTTGCGTTGTAGACGAAGCCCGACGGCACGAGGCTGGCGTCCGCGTCGGCGCCGGTCTTGTTACCCAGCGCGATGCGCACGCGAGCGCGGCCGACCAGTGCCGCGTTCAGAATCGCAGTGCCGGTGCTGCCGGCCGCCTTCGCCGCCGTGATCGCGTCGGTGAACTGCTTTTCTGCCAGCGCGAGCCCAGCCGCCGGGGTGAGCAGCGGGCCGTTGTCGACGGCCACCTGACAGTAGCCTTCCGACAGCATCACGTACGAGAAGGCGTCGTACAGTGCGGCGCGGGCGATCAGCAGGGACCGGCCGGGCACCTGCGCGTCGGTGAACGCGTTCAACTTTGTCAGCGCGAACTCGCTCTGCCCACGGGCGACCTGCAGCGGAAGGTAGGGCGTGAACTGGCCGCGGTTGGACGTAAGGGTAGGGCACTGCGCCGTGCCGGCTTCAGGGCGCGTGAATCGCGCACTCCAGCCGACCACCTCGGCGCCGCCGGACGCGTTCAGCACTTCGTTGGACCAGAGCGCCGTGCTCTCGACGTA
>JBDTYL010000397.1:0-8049 GCA_040005695.1 bacterium
GGCCGAGCTCAATGGCATCGTGGTGCACCTCGATGCGCTCGCGAAGGTGAACACCGCGGGCATTGCGGAAGCCATCGGCGTCGGTGCCCGCGGCGCACCCGTCCGCACGGACAATGGCCCGCCTATTCCGCTCGAGCACGGGCTCGATGCCTTCGCGCCGACCCTGCGCGATGGATTCTTCCTCGTTCCCCGGCTCGCGTCGCACGAATCGGCTGGGGACGCATGAACGGCGTCTCCCCGTCCGCCGCGACCCTGCGCGATGAAAGCTGCGAAGGCACCCGCGCGCCGTCCGACACCGCGCACAACGCGCTGGCGCGCGCGACGGCCGTCGGCGCGGGCCGCGAGGGACTGAACATCTTCGTCGCGATCGACGAAGACGACCTGGATGCGCATGCCGCACAGGCGACCGAGCAGCGCAGCGACACCACGCCGGGCCTGTTGATGGGCGTACCAGTCGCGCTCAAGGACAATCTCGCCACCGTGACGCTGCCCACGACCTGCGGCTCTCGGATCCTGTCGGGCTACGTGTCGCCCTACGAGGCCACGGTCGTCACTCGCCTGCGCGAGGCGGGCGCGATGCCCTTTGGCAAGACGAACATGGACGAGTTCGCGATGGGCTCGTCCACCGAACACAGTGCGTATGGCCCCACGCGCAACCCGCTCGCCATCGACCGGGTGCCGGGCGGGTCGTCCGGCGGGTCGGCTGCCGCGGTGGCCGCAGGCATCGTCCCCATCGCGCTTGGCTCGGAGACCGGCGGCAGCGTGCGACAGCCAGCCGCCTTCTGCGGCATCGTGGGTGTCAAGCCGACGTACGGTCGCGTGAGCCGGTTCGGGCTCGTCGCGTTTGCCTCGTCCCTCGACCAGGTGGGCGTGTTCGGCGCCACGGTGGACGATGCCGCGCGCGGCCTGCGGGTGATCGCGGGTCGCGACTGGCGGGACTCCACCTGCGCCGATCATGTGGTGCCCGACTATCATCTCGCCTCCGCCAGACCGGTGAAGGGCATGGTCATCGGGCGCCCGAGGGAGTATTTCCCGGACGCGCTCGACCCGCGCATTCGCGCGCGCTGCGATGCGGCTCTCGAGCACCTACGCTCGCTCGGCGCCGTCGTTCGCGACGTGTCCCTGCCGCACACGGACCTGGCCGTGCCCGCGTACTACGTGATCGCACCGGCGGAAGCCTCGTCGAACCTCGCCCGCTTCGACGGCGTCCGATACGGCATGCGCGTCGAGGGCGACGGGCTTGGCGCAATGTACGAGGCCACGCGGTCGCAGGGGTTCGGCGACGAGGTCACGCGCCGGATTCTCCTCGGCACGTGGGTGCTGAGTGCCGGCTACCACGAGGCATACTACCGGCAGGCGCAGCGCGTGCGCACGCTCATCGCGGCGGACTTCGGCGCTGTGTTTGCAACCGGCGTGAACCTCCTCTTCACGCCCACTGCACCGAGCACGGCGTTTCCGCTCGGCGCGAAGCAGGAGCCGTACGACATGTACCTCAGCGACATCTTCACGGTGACGGCCAACCTCGCGGGCGTGCCCGCGATGTCGCAGCCGATCGGTCGCGTCGACGGCCTGCCGGTCGGCGGCCAGTTCATCGCGCCGCACTTCGACGAGATGGCGATGTTCACCGCTGCCTTCGCGCTGGAAAAGGCGCTCGGCGGCGAGGCGCGCGCTTGAGCGGCGCGGCGCTGGAGCAGCTCCTTGCCGACTGGGAAATGGTCGTGGGGCTCGAGGTGCACGTCCAGCTCAAGACCCGCACCAAGGCCTTCTGCCCCTGCTCGGCCGAATTCGGCGCGGCGCCGAACAGCAACACCTGCCCGGTCTGCCTCGCCCTCCCGGGCGCGCTGCCGGTGCTGGCCGCGAAGGCGGCGGCGCTGGCGACGCGCGCGGCGCTGGCCCTCGAGTGCACGGTGCAGCCGGCGTCGATCTTCGCGCGGAAGAACTACTTCTATCCGGACTCGCCGAAGGGCTACCAGATCTCGCAGTTCGACAAGCCGCTGGCCACCGGCGGGCGCGTGATGATCGGCTCGCGCGCGGACGAGTCGCCCATCCGCATCGGCGTGACGCGCGTGCACATCGAGGAGGACGCGGGCAAGTCGGTGCACGACCGCTATTCCGGCGCCACGGCGATCGACCTGAATCGCGCCGGCACGCCGTTGATCGAGATCGTGAGCGAGCCCGATTTGCGCAGTTCCGAACAGGCGGGCGCATACCTGCGCGTGCTCAAGCAGATCCTCGAGTACATCGAGGTGAGCGACGTGAACATGGAGCAGGGCAGCCTGCGCGTGGACGCGAACGTGAGCGCCCGGCGACGCGGTGAGACCGCGCTTGGCGCGAAGACGGAAATCAAGAACCTGAACTCGTTCTCGGGGGTCGAACGGGCGCTGGACGTCGAGTTCACGCGGCAGGTCGGCGTCCTGCGGGCGGGCGGTACGGTCCTTCAGCAGACCATGCTCTGGGATGCTGCGACGGGCGAGGTGCGTCCGAGTCGCGCGAAGGAGGGCAGTCATGACTATCGCTACTTTCCCGAGCCCGACCTGCCGCCGCTCATCCTGTCGCTCGACTGGATCGCAAAGATGCAGCACGACCTGCCTGAGCTTCCGGCGGCACGGCGCGCACGATTCGCGACCGACTACGGACTCAGTCCTTACGACGTCGACGTGCTCACCGCGAATCCGCGCGTGGCGGAATATTTCGAGTCGGTCGCGCGTACCCATGGCGACGGCAAGGCGGCGGCGAACTGGGTGATGGGGGAGGTGCTCGCACAGGTGCGCGCGAGCGGCGGAGACATCGCCACCTTCCGCGTACGTCCGGCCGACCTCGCACAGCTGCTCGACCTCGTCAGCGGCGGCGTGGTATCGCGGACGGCGGCGCGCCAGGTGTTCGGACGGATGGTGGCCACCGGCGATCCACCAGGGCAGATCGCGGAGCGCGAGGGACTGCTCCAGGTCGATGACGACGCGCAACTACTCGCATGGATCGAGCAGGTCGTCGAGCACATGCCCGCCGAGGCCGAGCGCTTCCGGTCGGGTGAGTCGCGCCTCGAGGGTGTGCTGATTGGCGCCGTGATGAAGCACTCCGGTGGTCGCGCGGATCCGCGGAAGGTCGCCCGGCTGCTCGTCGTTCAGCTGCGCGCGTAGATCCCGGGAGTCAGCTGGCGAATGTACCCCAGCGATGCGGCGGGCAGGCCGAATGCGCGGTGCGCCTCTTCGCGGACGTGCGCGGCGCCTCCGAGGCGCATGGCGTCGCGCCGCACCTGCTTCGCGCGGCGCAGCGCCTCGTCCCCCGACGGATCGAGCTTGAGCGGCGACGATCGCTCGAAGCGGACGAGCAGGTCGAGGATGTGGTCGTACGAATGCTCCAGGTACTGCGCCACGTCCGCATCAGCCAGTTCCCAGCGACTGTTTTCGGTCATCAGGCCGAAGATCCGCTGCCACCCTTCGTTGTCGGCGGCGTGCACCATGCCGCGAAAGATCCGCCGGTTCGTCTGGGTACTGAAGATCGTGGGGCTCAGGATCCGGTCGAGCAGGCCGTCGGCGCGCGAGTGATCGAGCAGGATGAGGTCGCGCGCCTCGCGGGCACACGCCGGCCCCAGGTGGGTCTCGAAGCGGCTTTCCCAGTAGGTGTGCCCCACGGAGGACGTGCTCGCGGTGACCGCGAGCTGCATCGGTACGAAGTGGTTGTGGGCGATCGAATCCGCGGCGAGGTGCGCGAGGTAGCCGAGTCCGAACGCGCGCATCGGCTCGTCCGCCGCGGCTGCATGGATCTCGAGCCCGACCGCCCACGAATGGCAGTGCCGGCCGGTCGGAACGTACTTCTTCGCCAGGCTCGTATCGGCGGCGATGGACCCGTAGAGGAAATCGTGCGGGAAGGCCCGCAGCAGGTCCGCTATGTGTCCGGGCACGAGGTCGAGGGAGCGGAGCACGGCCTCGCCGAGGAAGACGTGCGTGCCGGGCGTCCACGCGTACGCGGTGTCCGGCAGGATGGCGACGAGCACCAGCGCGATGGCGGTCAAGCCGCCTAGTCGCGCCAGTGCCCTCAGGCCACGACGCGTGCGGTCAGATCCCCATCCGCTTGCGCTGCTGCCGTAGCATGCGCCGGAGGTCCCGCAGTTCGTCCTGGACGAAGCCATCGATGCGCTCGCGCGCTGCGCCGACGGTTTCGCGCACGTCGTGCTCGATGCGGTCCACCGGGATACGGTCGAGGAGTTCGCCGCCATGCTCCTTGGCCCAGAGGGCGCCCGCCGTACCGGCGCGGAGCGAAGCCTTGCCCGCGATGCGGGCGCCGCGAAGGAGTGGGGCGCCGGGCCGTTCGCCGGAGGGCCCGCGGCGCAGCAGCAGGGTTGCGGTGGCGCCGATGGCGGCGCCGATGAGCGCCGCGGTGAGCAGGTCGTACTGTGCGTCACGGCCATCCGCGCTTGCGCGGGCGGACTCGCGGACGCGTGGTCCCCGCTTCGGCGGAATCGGTATCGTCGTAGCCATCGTCGAACTCCTCTGACGTCGCGAGGATCGCGCCCGGCGCGACCTCCCCTTCGTCCTCATGGTGAAGCGCCGCCGCCCCCGTGCGCACCCCGCGCATCGTCGACGCCGTCGCCACGAACACTGACTCTGCTTCTTCCTGTGCCACCGCGAGCAGCGCGTTGAACTCGTTGAGCCGCTGTTCCGTGAGTGCCACCGCCTGCTGCAACCGCAGGTTTGCGGCCGCGATGGTCGCATTGATCTGCTGCACGTCCGTGCGCACCGACGTCGTCACGTAATTCACGTTGTCGGCGATCGCGCTCGCCTGCCGCATGATCGGATTCACGTCGCCGTAGATCCGGTCCAGCAGGTCGCTGATTTTCGCGTAGCTCTTCCGGAAATTCCAGGCGGCCGGCACCAGCGCCACTGTCAATACCAGGATCGCGATCGTCATCAACCCGCTCGCGATCGCCGTGGTCTTCTCGAACCAGCCCCGCTCCTGCCCCACCTGCCGCATCAATACGGTGTCGGCGTGGGCCGCCTGCAACAGCAACCACGTACCGGCGCGCGCGAACAAGACGGTCATCGGCACCCTGGGCTAAGAGTCGGCCACGACAGCATCGGCCCGCCACCACCTGCGCCGGGCGTGGTGCTGCCCCGCCGCGCACGCGATGTGCAAGGGCGGGGCCATGGCCGTGACCATGCGGCGCATCGTACTCCGTCCGCGCTCGTGCTGTCAACCGCATGCCGGCACCGCGAACCGGATGGCCGGGGCCACGAGTGTGTCGGCTCACGGCGCGAACGGTGCAGTGCAGCCCGCGTCTGCTTGACCCTCACCGCCGCGCAACGGAAGTTTCCGGCAGCCCCCGCCTGCACTTCGCATGCGGTACGACCCCTCGCTCGTCACTCATGCCTGCAATGCAGTACGTCGTCCAGGGCGGTCATCGCCTGTCAGGACGCATCCGCCCATCGGGCAACAAGAATGCGGCGCTTCCCATCGTCGCGAGTGCGCTCCTCTGCGAGGAGCCCGTGCACCTCACGAACGTCCCGCGCATCAAGGACGTGGAAACCCTCGTGCAGCTCCTGCAGTCGGTCGGGGCGAGCGCCGAGTGGACGGGCCGGAACGCGTTGACGATCCACGCCAAGTCGGTGCGCGCCGCGGAACTCGACCCTGTGCTCTGCCGCAAGATTCGCGCGTCGATCCTGCTCGCCGGACCGTTGCTCGCTCGCTGCGGGGAGCTCATCCTGCCGCCGCCGGGTGGTGACGTCATCGGCCGCCGACGCGTGGACACGCACTTCCTCGCCCTGCAGCAGCTCGGGGCCACCTTCGAGCTCGATGACGCCTTCGTCCTCAAGGCGAAGAAACTCAAGGGGGCGGACGTCTTCCTCGACGAGCCGAGTGTCACCGCCACCGAAAACGCCCTCGCCGCGGCCGTTGCCGCCGAGGGAACCACCGTCCTCCGCAACGCCGCCAGCGAGCCGCACGTGCAGGACCAGGCCCGCTTTCTCGTCGCGATGGGCGCCAGCATCGAGGGCATCGGGACCAACACCATCACCGTCCACGGCGGCCGCCCGCTGCATGGCTGCACGTACGAGATCGGTCCGGACCACATCGAGGTCGGCTCGTTCATCGGCCTCGCTGCCGTCACGCGCTCCGAGCTCACCATCGAGCGCGCCGGCGTCGAGCACCTGCGGTCCACGCTCATGGGCTTCGAGCGGCTGGGTATCGTCTGCCGCGCCGAGGGCGACGACCTCGTGATCCCCGCGAACCAGGACATGGTGATCCGCAGCGATCTCGGCGGCGCCGTGCCGAAGCTCGAGGACCAGCCGTGGCCCGCGTTCCCGGCGGATACCATGTCCATCGCGCTCGTCACCGCCACGCAGTGCAGCGGCGTGATCGTCATTCACGAAAAGATGTTCGAGTCGCGCCTCTTCTTCGTGGACAAGCTCATCGGCATGGGCGCCCGCATCGTCCTGTGCGACCCGCACCGCGCCGTCGTCGTCGGACCCACGAAGCTGCACAGCGGCCAGGTGGAGTCGCCGGATATCCGCGCCGGTATGGCCATGCTGCTCGCGGCCCTCTGCGCGGAAGGCGAGAGCACCATCGACAACGTTGGACAGATCGAGCGCGGGTACGAGCGCATCGACGAACGCCTCCGTGCCCTCGGTGCCCAGATCGAGCGCGTCGAGGACCGCCGCTCGAGGTGACGGGCGTACCGGTGGACGTCCTCGCGGGGGCCGAAGATGTCGACGCGTTCGCCGACTTCGGCATCCGGGCATTCACCACGGGTCGCGGCGCCGGGAGCTTCGGCACCGGCACGGAGGAGCCGGTGCGTGAAGTGATGGCTCGGTGGAGCGCGCTGCGGGAACTCGTGGGCGGTTCCGGCGCGCGACTCGCCACCGCCACGCAGGTCCATGCCGATACGATCCTCGAGCATGGCGGCACCTGGCGCGGCTGGCTGCGCGGTCCGGACGCGGATGGGCACCTCGCGCCGGCGCGCGGAACCGCGATGGCCGTGACGGTCGCGGACTGTGTGCCCGTCTTTCTCGCGCATCCCTCGGGCGCCACCGCCGCGCTGCACTCGGGTTGGCGCGGCACCGCCGCGGGCATCACCGCCGCGGCCATCCACCGGTTGGCCGCGCTGGGATGCGAACCGCGCGAGGTCCGACTCCACTGCGGCCCGGCCGTCTGTGGGCGGTGCTACGAGGTGAGTCCGGACGTCTACGGTCAGCTCACCGGTCGGCGCGTCGACGCACCGACGCGCGTGGACCTGCGCGCGCTGATTGCTGAGGCGGCGAGTGCCAGCGGGGTCCGGCACATCTCTGTCAGCCCGCTGTGCACGCGATGCGACAACGACCGCTTCTTCTCGCATCGTGCCGGCGACGCTGGGCGGCAGCTCGGCGTGATCATCGCGAACGCCACGGCGCGCTGATCGCCTGACGACGCGACCGTGGTGTTAGGGTTTCACGGGCGCCCCCGTGCTGCGTGGCGGCGCAACCTTGACCCCATCCACCCACCGCGATACTTTATATGCGTGACCGGCCTCGCGGCCGGTCGCAGAATGTGGGGGACGCTCCCCACATTTTTTTATTGCCAGACGGTCCCTAGAGACAACATGAACGAAGAGCTGGAACGTGTTGTCGCGAAAGAGCTTGACGATGTTGACTTCGACCTCGTCGAACTTCGCCAGGGGGGTACGCGCTCGCGCCCGGTGCTTGAAGTTCGCATCGATCGGCGTGATGGTCAGAAGGTGACCGTCGACGATTGCGCGCGCGCCTCGCGCGCCATCGAGGCGCGTTTGGATGGCGGTGGCTTCGTGGCAACGCAGTATGTGTTACAGGTGTCGTCGCCTGGCGAACGTCCGTTGCGGACGGCGGCCGAGTGGCGGCGCTTTGTCGGTCGATGGGCGAGCGTGCTCGCGCCGGATTTCGGCGGGCGACTCGAGGGGGAAATCCTCGCGGTGGTCGAGGACAGTGGGCAGGTGGCGGTCACGCTCCGGCCGGAGCGCGGTGAGTCGAGGACGATTCCGCTCACCGCGGTCAAGGAGGCGAGGCTGGCGTTCCGCTTTTCATAACGACAGGTCACGGGTCGCCC
>JBDTYL010000398.1:0-11853 GCA_040005695.1 bacterium
GGCAGTCGTTGCAGCTGCCGACGATCGTGAGGTACTCGCCCGCCTGCTCCATCGTGGGTGCCTGGACGGCCGGCTCCGCGCTGGGCGGCATGGCACCGACTGATGCCGAGGTGGAGGACGACGCGCCGCCCACAGGCGCGGCGCTCTGGCAGGCGGTGACGCCCGCGAGGATGAGGAAGATGCTGGGCAGCGGGCGACGGTCGTGACGCATGATTCCGTGGGGAAAGTGGCAGGGGGAGGCCCAAATCGGGTCCGGTCTATCTAGTACACGGCAGGTCCCGCAACCGCTAGTATCCCGGCATGCCGCCCACCCTGACGCCGTCCGCCTTGCGCACTGCCTTCGGCGACGTCGACATCTACCTGTTCGACCAGCTCCTGCGCGGCCGCATCGCGGACGGCGCCACCGTGCTGGATGCGGGATGCGGCACGGGTCGAAACCTGGTCTTCATGATGCGGGCCGGCATGGACGTGTTCGGCGTGGATGAGAGTGCAGACGCCGTGGCGGCCGTCCGGCGGCAGGCGGAAGAGCTCGCGCCCGACCTCGCCCACGACCGGTTTTCCGTACAGTCGCTCGATGCCCTCACGTTCGACGACGGCGCGATGGACGTCGTGGTCTGCAGCGCGGTGCTGCACTTCGCGCGTGACGAGTCGCACTTCGCCGCCTGCGTGGCGGAGCTCTGGCGCGTGCTGGCACCCGGCGGCCTGCTGTTCTGCCGGCTGGCGTCCACCATCGGCATCGAGGGCCAGGTCGAGCAGCTGGACGGACGGCGTCACCGGCTCCCCGACCGGTCGATCCGCTTCCTCGTTGATGCGCCGTTCCTCGCGGACACGACAGCGCGCCTGCGCGGCGAGTTGCTCGATCCACTCAAGACCACGGTCGTGCAGGGCATGCGGGCGATGACCACCTGGGTGGTACGCAAGGAACCCTGACCAGGCTCCCCGTGCCGCGTGGACACGGCATAACATTCGTGCATGCCTCCCGCCATCCTGTTCGACCTCGACGGTACCCTGATCGATTCCATCGAGCTCATTCTCGCGTCGGCGCGCCACGCCTTCATCGGGTTCGACGGTCACGCCCCCACGGACGACGACTGGCGCGCAACCATCGGACGGCCGCTCCAGCGCGTACTGCACGAGTATGCGCGCGAGGATGCGCAGGAGGCAAAGCGGCTGTTCGACCGGTATCGCGAATACCAGCTCGCGCATCACGACCAGCTCGTCCGCCCGTACGACGGCATCGTCGCCATGCTTCGCTCCCTCGCCGCCGCCGGCCACCCACTCGGTGTGGTCACCAGCAAGTCGGACTGGCTGGCCGTGAAGGGACTCGAACTGGTGGGCGTGGGCGACCTGTTCCCCGTGGTGGTGGGCTGCGACACCTGCGTCAACCACAAGCCGCATCCGGAGCCGGTCGAGCGCGCGCTCGCGCTCCTGGGCGTACCCGCCAGCGACGCCCTGTTCGTGGGCGATTCGCCGCACGATATCGAGGCGGGTCGTGCCGCCGGCGTGTACACCGTGGGCGTGACCTGGGGCGCATTCACACCCGAGGCGATGGCCAGGTCCGGCGCGGACGCCGTCATTGACGCGATCGACGAGCTCCCGGCGGTGATCGAACGATTTGCCCGGCGTCGCGATCCGATTCAAACCTTCTGACCGCTCCGGGTATCCCATTCAGTGTGCGAAGGGAGACTCGAACGACCCATGACCGCTGTGGCCCCACCAGAATCTGCGCAGGCGGCACCGGCCTATACGGCCGATCCGGACGTCGGTCTCGCGGCGGCGGGAGATCGTGGCGCGTTCGAGCGGCTCTATCGGCTGCACGTGACCCGGGTGTATTCGCTCTGTGCGCGGATGGTGAACGACCGCGCCCGGGCCGAGGAGCTCACGCAGGACGTGTTCGTGCGAGCCTGGGAAAAGCTGCACCTGTTCCGGGGTGAGAGCGCGTTCGGGACGTGGCTGCACCGCATGACCGTGAACGTGGTGCTGAACGACCGGAAGACGGAGGGGCGACAGCGGTCGCGCTTCGAGGACGACGAGGAAGGGGAGGTCGTCGGTCAGCTCACCGCGCGTCCGCACACCCCCGGCGACCGGATGGACCTGGAGAAAGCGATCGGTGGGCTGCCCAAGGGCGCACGACGCGTCTTCACCCTGCACGACGTGGAAGGGTACAAGCACGAGGAGATCGCCGAGATGCTCGGCGTCACCACTGGAGCCACCAAGGCGCAGCTGCACCGCGCCAGAATGCTGTTGCGAGAGGCACTGAGCCGATGACGACACCGACCATGAACCTGGACTGCGACGGCTTCGCCGACGCGCTCGCGGACTACCTCGAGGGAGACGCCCCCGAGGAGGTGCGCTCGGGTGTGGACGCACATGCCGGCTCGTGCGCCGCTTGCCGGCAGCTCCTCGCCGACCTGGCCTCCCTCCGTACCGATGCCGCGGCCCTGCCGCTGCTGGTTCCATCGCGGGACCTGTGGACCGGCATTGCGGAGCGCATCGATGCGCCCATCTTGCCGCTGGCATCGCACACGCCCGTCCGGACGGCGCGCCCCGCGTGGCGCCGCCCAGCGCTCGCCGCGGCGGCGCTCGTTGCCATTACCGCCGGTCTCACGCACTACCTCACGCGGGCGTCGCTCTCGGTCACGCGGCCGGCGCCGTCGCACGTAGCCGTCGCACCGGTACAGGCGCCCGTGGCGCTTCCGCCGGCGAGCCGTCCGGCCGTGGACTCCTCCGCCGAGATCGTCTCCACGGCCACCGAACGGCCGGTTGCGAAGCAGCCGATTGCGCGCCTGGCGAATGCGCAGCGGCTCTCCGATGCAGCCGATCCCGTGTTCGCCAGCGAGATCTCGACACTGCGGCAGATCGTGCGCGAGCGCCGTGCGCGGCTCGACCCGCACACCGTGGCCGTGCTCGAGCAGAGCATCGCCGTGATGGACTCCGCCATCGCACAGAGCCGCGCGGCACTTGCGCACGACCCGGCGAGCGGGTTCCTCGCCACACAACTCAACCACTCGCTCGAGAAGAAAGTCGAGCTGCTGCGCACGGTGGCCTCGCTACCGACGCGGCTCTAGGGGATCCATGCGGAACACACTCATCATCCTGATCGCCACCGCGTCGCTCGCCACGGCGGCCTCGGCTCAGTCGAGCACCGAGGCGCGGGAGCGTGCCCGCGAGCAGGCGCAGGAGCGCGCCGACCGCGCGCGGGAGCGGGCACAGGAGCGCGCGGACCGCGATCGCGATCGGGCACAGGAACGTGCGGATCGCGAACGCGCCGGCTCCCTCGATACGGTGGTGACATTCGACGCGCGCGGCGCCGTGGAGGTGACCTGTCGCGGCGGCACCATCATCGTCACCGGAACCGAACGGAACGAGATCCGCGTGCGCGCCCGCACCGACAATGGGGCCATTCGCTTCACCAGCAACGGGACGCGCGCCACGCTCGAGCCGGCATCCGGCCGCGGCTGCAGCGACGGCCAGTTCGAGGTGTCCGTGCCGGCAGGCACGAAGGTGAGCGCTCGCACCTGGAGCGGTGCGGCGAGCGTACGCGGCGTGCACGGCGACGTGGAAGTGCACTCGCAGAGTGGCGACGTGCAGGTCCGCGATGCGGGCGACCGCCTCGACATCGAGAGCCTCTCGGGCGACGTCACCGTGAACGGCGTGCGCGGTGAATCCACCATCAACACGGTGAGCGGCAGCGTCACGCTCACCGGATCGCGCGGCAACCTGAACATCGAGTCCGTGAGCGGCGACCTGGACCTGCGCGACATCGTCGCGCGGCAGATCCGCACGCACACCACGAGCGGCGATGTCTCGTTCACCGGCGCCATCCTGGATGCCGGCCGCTACGAGTTCGCCACTCACAGCGGCGAGATCACGCTCTCGCTGCCCGCCGACATCGGGGCAGAGTTGAGCGTGTCCACCTTCAGCGGTGGCATCGACAGTGACTTCCCCATCACGCTGAAGGCGGGCGAGCACGGCATCGGCGCCGCACAGGCCAAGCGGCTCAACTTCATGGTCGGTCGCGGCACGGCGCGCATCATCGCCGAGACCTTCAGCGGCGACATCAACCTCAAGCGGCGCCGGTAGGTGCCGTCATCGCACGGGAGCACCGCATGCGGCAGCTGAACACGATCCTCCTTGGGGCGGCACTCCTCGCGCCGGCGGTGGCGCCGGCACAGGACCGCCAGACGACTGCCGACGCGTTCACGCTGAGCGAACGCGTCCCGGCGGGTGCGTGGATCCGCGTGCGCAACGTCACTGGCCAGGTGCACGTCCGCGCGTCCACGAGCGACAAGGTCGAGGTGACGGCGACGAAGAGCTGGCGCCGCGGCGACCCGAAGGACGTGTCGATCGAGACGAAGAAGGGGTCGGACGGCAGCATCCTCCTCTGCGCCGTCTGGGCGAACACGAGCACCGTGTGCACCGAGGATCGCTACTCGACCCATAACGACGACCGGGGCGGCCGCTGGAACGACCGCAACGACGTGAAGGTGGACTTCGAGATCCGCGTGCCGCAGGGCGTGAAGGTGGGCGCGTGGACCATAAACGGCGGGGTGAGCGTCGAGGGCGCCACGGCCGAGGTGCGGGCGTCCTCGGTGAACGGCGGCGTCGAAGCCACGAGCTCCGGCGGACCGGTGCAGGCCAGTTCGGTGAACGGCAGCGTGCGCGCCGTCATGGGACGGTGGGACGGGGATCAGGACCTCAACTTCAGCAGCGTGAACGGGTCCGTCGTCGCCGAGTTTGCCGGTGACATCGATGCCGACATCGATCTCTCCACCGTCAACGGGCGGTTCCAGACGGACTGGCCGGTGACCATCACGGGGCGCATCGACCCGCGCCACCTCCGTGCCACGCTGGGCAAGGGCGGCCGCCGCATCCGCCTCTCCACCGTGAACGGCAACGTGGAGCTGCGGAAGCGCTAGCCGCGGAGTCCGCCGTGGCTCCTGGGGCGTCCTGCGGGGTATATTGCAGCATCCCTCCAAGGAGTCTTTCGACAATGGGTGTTGCCTACACCGGGACCCTCGTTCGCACCGGCGAGGAGCGCGCGACGCTCGTTCGCCGGACCTACGGCCTCGTCTTCGCCAGCGTCATCGTCACCGCCATCGGCGTGGCGTTCGGGCAGACGCAGCCCGGCCTCATGCAGGCCGTGGTCGACCATCCATGGATCACGATGATCGCGATGTTCGCGCCGCTCTGGATGGCGATGCGCGCACGCGGCCATCCCATCCAGGGACTCGGCCTCACGTTCGTCTTCACGTTCGTCGTGGGCGTGATGATCTCGCCCGTGCTCTACATGGCCGAACGCAGCACGCCCGGCATCACGGCGCAGGCGGGCATCCTCACGCTGTCCACGTTCGGCGTGCTGTCGCTCTACGCGGCGGTGAGCAAGCGCGATTTCAGCGCGTGGGGCAGCTTCTTCATGATCGGCCTGTGGGTGCTCATCGCCACCTCGCTGCTCAACTTCTTCTTCCAGAGCGCCATCACGTCGCTGTGGATCTCCGGCGCCACGGTGCTGGTGTTCAGCGGGCTGCTGGTGTTCGACACCTGGCGACTGTTGCGTTCGGGCCAGTACGGTCCGGACGACTACGTGCCGGCGGCGGTGAACATCTATCTCGACCTGCTCAACATGTTCCTGGCCATCCTCAGCCTGCTCGGCGGGGGCCGACGCCGCTGACGCTGGGCGTTCGCTGCTCGCTCTGTTGCGCCACGGACGGGGATGCCGGCAAGTCGTCGGGCATCCCCGTTTCGTCTCCCGCTCCGCTCGGTGAGCTCCGCCGCGCGGAGCGGCGAGCGGCATGCCCCCCAGACCACAAGGCGATTTCGTGGCTGGCCACGGCCGCGTTCCGTCGCGCCGGCCCCACCGCATGCGGCAATGTGACCCCCGTGCCGCTGCTACGGCTCGATCAGCGTCTCGATGGCGGCCGCCAGCGAGAGGTCGGCCTGCGTGATGCCCCCGGCATCGTGTGTCGAGAGCGCGCACACGATCTTCGTGTACCGGATGTCGATGTCGGGGTGGTGATTGGCATCGTCGGCGGCGCGCGCGACACGCTGCACGAACGCGATCCCGGAGGGGAAGGTCGCGAAGGTGAAGGTCTTCGTCAGCACCTCACCGCGCCGCGCCCAGCCCGGCAGGCTACCGAGGGCCCGCTGGATTTCGAGGTCCGAAAGTCTGGAAGGCATGTCCCTCGTGTCTTGGTGATGTTCGACGCTGTGCATGATACCACATGCACAGGCGATGGTGGAGGCCGGATCCACGGCCACACGCCGCGGGATCGACGACCGACACGCCGCGCCGACCTCCCGTCGTGCGCCGCACGCCTGCGCCGCCTCGTCGTCGCCCTGACGCTCGTCGGCGCGGGCGTCCGTCCGGCGGCGGCGCAGGATCCTGTCGCGGCGGATACCGGCGGCGCGGTGCACCGCGCGCCGCACTACTGGCGCGACATGGCCGGCGGCTTCGCCGCGAGCCTCCTCGCGCACGAATCCGCCCACGTCGTCACCGCGCTCGTGCTCGGCGGACATCCCACGTTCGGCTTCGACAAGGGACGTCCCACCGTCTACTCCGGGTTCGACGCCACGCGCGACCGGCGCAAGCAGTTCCTCTTCTCGAGCATGGGGCTCAACGTGCAGGCGGCCATCGACGAGACGGTGCTCGACGTCCCGCACAATCGCGGTGCGGCGTTCGAGCGCGGCATGCTCACGGGCGGCCTTGCCACGGCGCTGTTCTACATCACCATCGGCCGCACGGCCGCCGTGAGCGACGTCGACTACATGGCGCGCACCTCGTCGCTCACGAAGACCGACATCGCGCTGATCTACGGCGGCGTCGCCGCCATGCACATCGTGCGCATCCGGCGTGATGGCCGCTACGCGGACTTCTTCGTGCGCCCGGATCGCGCGGCGGGCCGCGGGCTGCGCGTTGGCGTGCAGCTGTCGCCGGAGTAGCGGCGACGGCGCGTGATCAGGGGCGCGCGCCGAGCACCACGCCGTCGGCGGGGTGGGCGATCTCGCGCAGCCCGGGGGCGCGACGGAAGGACTCCGCGGGCGGCTGCTCCTCGGACGGCGCGTCGAAGAGCAGCACGCGCCCGCCGCGAACGCGCAGCGTGTCCGCGAACGCGGCCAGCGTGCGGGGATCGCCCGAGCGCGGCACCTCGCGCGCCGGACGGTGCAGGTAGAAGTACACGGCCGGCGGCCAGTTGGAGTACAGTGGCGCGCTTGCGCCTGTCGTGCGCGCCCATTCGAGCAACTCGCTCTCGCGCCACTGCGAACCGGCGAAGTCGGAGCCCCATTCCAGCGCGTACTGCACCTCCTCCCGTGTCGCGGACGCGGCATCAACCCACCAGGCGAGCAGGCCGGCTGCGACGACGATGCGGACGCCCGTCGATCGGGGGCTGCGCCACCAGAGCGCGAGCCCGGTTGCCGCGAGTGTCATCAGGAGCAGCAGGGCAGGAGCAAGGATGCGCTCGTCGAGCGGAATCCTGGGATCGGCCAGCACGCGCGAGACGGCGACGATCGCGACGTAGCACCCGAGCAGCAGGGATGTCGCCGTCAGCAATCGCCACGCGGCGGGTGATCGCGGGTCCGGGCGCTCCAGCAGCGGCGCCCCCGCGGTCGCGCGCCATGCCCGCCATGCGCCGACGGCCACGAGCGTGGCGAGAGCGAGTCCGGCAGCGAGGGCCAGGGCGACGTGATATGGGATGGGATCGGGTCCGGCTTCGGGGATGAGCCACGCCGCGAGCGTCGACCCACCTTCTCGTAGCGTGGGTCCGAGGTTGCCGTAGAGAGCGAACCTCCTGATCTCGCCAGGGCCGGCCACCAGGCGCGTGCGAATGACCCACGCGCCCTGCAGCACCACTGCGGGCGCGAGGGCGAGCGCCACGCGCCGGAGGCGCGCACGCCAGCGGCCTGGCTGCAGCAGGGCCCAGAGCGCCACCGCTCCCACGAGCGAGGCGCCGGCGTAGCGCGTCATCACCGCCGCTCCCGCCGCCAGACCCGCGCGCAGCGGCCGCAACGGAGCATGCACGAGGGCAGCGAGCACCAGCACCGTGCACGTGAGGTACAGCGGTTCGCTCAGGATGGAGACGTGCACTTCCTGCATCGACGTCATGGCGAACAGGGCGAGGGCGAGGAGCACGGCGGCGCCCTGCCCCACCGCACCGCCCACGAGGAGCACCAGCGTAGTGATCGTCGTGAAGGCTGCAACGGCTTCCACCAGACGCGCAGCCTGCGCCGGCGCCATCCCCGCGCGCACTGGCACAGCGAGCAGCGTGGGGAAGCCCGGCGGAAAGTGCGCGAGGGGCGCCATGCTGTCCGCCCTCGTCCAGGCCGCGGTCGGCACGCGGTACTCGGCATGAGCGGCCAGGGTCTCTGCCGAGCCCATGTAGGAGAGCGCGTCCGGGTCGAGGCCGGGCCCGGGCGGATCGGTGATGACGAGCACGAGGGTAAAGGCAAGCACACCCAGTGCGATGGCCGGAAGTGATTTCCTGATAACGATTTGCCAGCGTACTTCCATCAGGAATGCCAGTGGGTGGGGTGGTTCGGTCGCATGGGGACTGGCAGGTCGCTGCCATCGAGGCAGCGGTTGCGATTTCGGTTTTTATTCGGTAGATAGACCGGGCGCCTCATGCTCGTGGGGCGCGAGCGCATGCCAAAGATAGGCCGCTCGCGCTGCCTTTGTGCTTCGGTATTTGTTCGGTATACGGCATCATATCTGCACCCTGCTGGATCATTCCGCCCACCGGTTCAGTCACGATTTCGCCCTTCATGGCACTCTCCCTCGCCGAACTCGTCCGGCTCCTTCCACCACCTGCACCGGCCACGCCTGCGCTTCCCACGGGGATCGCACTGCTGGACGCCGCGCTGCTGGGCGGAGGGCTGCCACGCGGCCGGCTCACGGAGATCGTCGGGAGCACGGGCAGCGGCAAGACCACCCTCGTCCGCGCGATCGTCGAGGCCACGGTGGCCTCGAGCGGATGGGTGGCCTACATCGACGCGCAGCGCACGCTCGACGCCCGCGACTGGGTGCACCTGGGCGACGCGGAAGGCATGTGGATGATCCGCCCCCACGATGTCGCGCGGGCCGCATGGAGCGCCGACATCCTGCTCCGCAGCGGTGCCTTCGCGCTCGTCGTGCTCGACGGCGCGCCGACGCTGTCCAAGGGAGCCGCCGTGCGGCTCACGCGGCTGGCGCGCGAGGCGAATGCCGCGTTCGTCGTGATGGGCGACCGGGCCGGTGGCGGCACGCAGCTCGGCGGCGCCGTGCGGCTCATCGTCGAGCGACGAACGCCACGGGCGAGAGGGCGAGAGGGTGAGAAGGCGAGAGGACGAGAGGACGAGAGGACGAGAGGACGAGAGGACGAGAGGACGAGAGGGCGAGAGGGCGACACACACGATCGGCGTGCGGGTCGAGAAGGGCGGAACGCTTCGGACGGTGGAGGTGAGCTGTGCATTCGCTGTGGCGCGTCGCCTGTGTGCGCATCCCGAGGTTCCCGATCGGCGCGGTGTGGCGCGCGGTCCAGTCGGGGGACTCCGGCACGGCCGCCGCGGGCGCGCAGCTGCTCCTCCCGCTCACGCCGTCGGCGCCCCCATCGTCATCGGACCTCCCGCCAGCGCACTGGGATGATCGCACGATCGTGCTGACGGACGGCGTGGGCGCGCGGAAGCAGGTCCGCGCGGTCTCCGCCGCCGCGGGACGCATGGGCGTGCGCGCCGGCATGCGCCTCACGGAAGCGCGGGCGCTGTGCGCCGGCCTGCACGAGCTCGCGTGGGACGACGTGGCCCTCCACGCCGCGACGACGGCGCTGTCCGCGGCGCTCGTGGAGGCGAGCCCGCAGGTGACGCCGGTGGCCGGCGCGCCCGGCCTCTGGTGGGTGGGCGCCTCGGGATTCGATGGCATCGGCGGCGAGCGCGAGCTCGCCCAGGCATTGCTCCGCATCGCGCGGCGCTGGCATCCGCGCCCGCGCGTCGCCATCGCGAGCTCGTGTGTCGCCGCCCGTGCGGCCACGTGGGCAGGCGCCAGCTTCCAGCAGGGCGCCGGCGACCGTGCGCTCACGCACGTCATCCCGCCGGACCACGACGCCGCCTACCTCGCGCCGGCGCCGCTGGCCCTCGTTCCCATGGACGAGGAACTGCGCGCGGCACTGCACGCCCTCGGCCTGCGCACCGTTGGGGCGCTCGCCGCCCTGAGCGCGGAGGACGTCGAGCGCCGCTGGGGCGACACCGGGCTGCGGGCCTGGCGCCTCGCGAATGCCGACGACGCGCGGCGTCCCGTGCTGGCCCGCGTGCAGACGCAGCCCGCCGTCGAGGTCGAGCTCACCATTCCCGCGGCGACGATGGAGCCCGTCCTCTTCCTCGTCCGCGCCGCGCTGGAGCGGCTGGTGCACGACATGATCGCGCACGGGCGCGCCGTGGCGGCGGTGGCCATCACGCTCACGCTCGACGATGCGCGCGGTGCGCGCGTCGACGCGCCGGCCCACACCGTCACCCGCGAGGCGCGCACCGCGCGTCCGCTGGCGCGCGTGCTGCCGCTGTTCGAGCGCTGCCGCGCCCTGCTCGACAGCTGGACGCTCGACGCACCGGTCAGTGCGGTGCGCGTGGCGATCGTCGCCGCCGCGCCGCTCTCCGGCGAACAGGGCGACCTGCTCACGACATCCTGGCGTGACCTCGGCGCCGCCGACGCCGCCATCGAGCGCCTGCGCGCCGAGCTGGGCGCCGGCGCGATCGTGCGCGCGGAAGCGCAGGACACGCACCGGCCCGAGAAGGCGGGAGTGTGGCGGGATTTTGGAGAGGGACAGAGAGAGGACGAGAGGACGAGAGGGCGAGAGGGCGAGAGGACGACGGGACGACAACTGCCCGATCGTTCCCACACCATCTCTGCTTCTCCTGCGTTCCTGCGCCTCGCGGAGCCCGATCCCGTCCTTCCGCTCCCACCGGCCGCGCATCGTGCGCTCGATCCTCCGGAGCAGGTCGAGGTGACCTGCGCGGACGAGGTGCCGCGCGCGATCACCTGGCGCGGACGCCACATCGACGTCACGCGCGCCCTGGGGCCAGAGCGACTGTCCGGCGACTGGTGGGACGACGGCTATCGCCGGGACTACTGGCGGTGCGAGAGCGGCATCGGCGAGATGGTGGTGTTTCTCGATCGCGCGGACGACGCATGGCGCGTGCAGGCGTGGACAGACTGAAGTCCTCTCGCCCTCTCGTCCTCTCGCCCTCTCGTCCTCTGATGCTGTACGCCGAGCTCCACTGCCACTCCTGCTTCAGCCTCCTCGACGGCGCCGCGCTGCCCGAGGTACTCGTGGCGCGCGCATCGGAGCTGGGCCTCGCCGCACTCGCGCTCACCGATCACGACGAGCTCGGGGGCGCCGTGCGCTTCGCCATCGCGGCGCACGAGGCCGGCCTGCCCGGCCTCATCGGCGCGGAGCTCACCGTCGCCATTCCCGGCCGCGACGACGCTGACGCCGAGCCCTTGCTCACGCACCTGCCGCTCCTCGCCGAATCGCGCGAGGGCTACGCGAACCTCTCCACGCTCGTCACCATCGGCCGACGTGACCGGCCGCGCGGCAGTCCCGCCGTCTCGCTCGACGAGCTCGCGAGCCACGCCGGTGGCCTCTTCGCGCTCACCGGCTGCCCACGCGGCTGGGTGGCCACGCTCGCCGAACGCGGCGAGCCGGACGCCGCCTGTGACGCCGCCGCGACGCTGCTCGACATCTTCGACCGGCGCGTCGCCATCGAGTGCTGGGACCACGGGCTGCCCGAGGAGCGCGTAACGACAGGACGCCTCATCGAGGTCGCCCGCGCGCTCGACATTCCCTGGGTCGTCACCAACGACGTGCACTACGCCCGCGCGCGCGATCGCAT
>JBDTYL010000399.1:0-8171 GCA_040005695.1 bacterium
GCCGCGATGCCGGCGAACGCGACGAGGAACTCGAGGTCCTCGTCGCTGAAGCGGTGCGTGATGCTCGGGTTGTCCACGTACAGCACGCCCAGCACGCGATCCTCGCTGCCGATGAGCGGCGCGCAGATGGCCGAGCGTACCTGCTGCATGAGGATGGACTGGCCGCCGAAGCGCTGGTCCTCCCCCGCGTTGTCCGACAGCAGCGCGACCTTCTCGGCCACGGCCTTCTTCGCGATCGACTGCGGAACGGCGCGCGGCGCGTCGCCACCGCGCTTGTCGCGCGAGATCTTGGGGGTGAGCTCTCCCTGGGCATCGCAGAGCAGGATCGCCACGCGATCCACCTCGAGCGTCTGGTAGGCGTAGCCGACGATCTTGTCGAGGATCGTGTCCACGTCCACGGCGCGTGTGAGCCCCTTCGATACTTCGAGTAGCGTGGCGAGCTTCTGCTGGTTCTTGTCCCCGGTGGGTGCCGTGAGTGGCATCGAGCCGATGCGCGTGAGCCCGCCGGGCGCCGTGGGCGGCGAGCCGAGCGAGGCGAGCGCGGCATTCTGGTCGCGCATGGGGATCTGCCGTACGATCGTCGCGCCGGGCGGCGAGGATGGCGGAAGCTCGAACTCGGGGATCGCCGCGATGTACTCCATCAGGCGGAAGGGCACCTTGCCGAAGGCGATGAGGTCGTCCGGCGCCGCCGTGCCCTCGTCCATTTTCGCGCCGTTCACGAACGTGCCGTTGCTCGACCCGAGGTCCCGGATGCGCATCGCGGTGCCTTCCGCCACCAACTCCGCGTGCCGCCGCGAGATGGTCGGGTCGAACACGGGCAGGTCGCAGGTGGGCGCGCGTCCCACGATGAGCGGGACGCCGTCCCGCAGGTCGTACGACTGCGTGCCGTCTGGGCTGATGAGTCGGAGTGCCATCGCCGTCGAATATGCGCTGGTGGAGGCGGGATGCCTAGTCGGACGCTTTTCGGCGACCCCGGGCCGTTGCCTCGCGCACCCGCCCGATGGCGGTCAGCATGGCGCGGGCCTTGTTCTCCGTTTCCGTCCACTCGCTGGCGGGCACGGAGTCCTGAACGATGCCCGCGCCGGTCTGCACCGAGGCGACGCCGTCGGCGATGACGCAGGTGCGGATGGTGATCGCCATGTCCATCCGGGCGCCGCCGGCGGCCAGGTAGCCCACCGCGCCGGCGTAGGCGCCGCGGCGTTCGGGCTCGAGCTCGTCGATGATCTCCATCGCGCGCACCTTGGGCGCACCGGTCATCGTGCCCGCGGGGAAGGTCGCGCGAAAGGCGTCGAGCGCGTCGAGCCCGGGACGCAGCCGACCTTCCACCTGGCTCACCAGGTGAAGCACGTGCGAGTACCGCTCGACGGTCATGTAGTCGGTGACCGCTACGCTGCCGTACTGCGCGATCCGTCCCACGTCGTTGCGG
This sequence comes from bacterium, assembly GCA_040005695.1. Taxonomy (GTDB): domain Bacteria; phylum Gemmatimonadota; class Gemmatimonadetes; order Gemmatimonadales; family Gemmatimonadaceae; genus AG11. The sequence continues at coordinate 1,427 of JBDTYL010000399.1, forward strand.
CCCAGGTCCACGAGCATCACATGTTCGGCGCGCTCCTTCTCGTCGCTGGCCAGCTCCTCCGCCATTTCGGCGTCGATTTCCGGCGTGGCGCCGCGCGGACGCGTACCCGCGATGGGACGCACGGTCACGCGCTCGCCGTCCACGCGTACGAGCAACTCGGGCGAGCTGCCCACGAGCTCCATGCCGTCGAGCACCAGGTGGTACATGTACGGCGAGGGATTGAGCGCGCGGAGGGCGCGATACAGTTCGTCAGACGGGAAGTCGAACGGCACACGGATGCGCCGCGCGAGCAGCACCTGGAAGGCGTCGCCGGCGGCGATGTATTCCTTGATGCGGTCTACATCCGCGATGAACTTCGCGCGCTCGTAGGAGGACACGCCCTCCGCGGGCGCAGCGTCGGTCCGCAGGTCGAGCGATGGCAGCGTGATGGGCGTGCGCAGACGCGCGATCGTGCGCTCCACCGTCGCGAGTGCGGCGTCGTGGGCCCGTCGCAGCGCCGCGCCGCTCGTGTCATCATCAATGGCAGCGCCCACCACCACGCGGGCCTGCGCGCGGAGGTTGTCGATGATGACGAGCGCGTCGGTGAAGACGAAGAGCGCGTCGGGCGCCGCGTCGCCGCGTGGCGGAGGCGACGGCAGGCGCTCGATGAGCCGCACGACGTCATAGCTGAAGAACCCCACGGCGCCGCTCCAGAAGGCGCCGAGCTCGGGGGCGTCCACCGGCGGGCAGGCGCGCACGAGGGCATCGAGGTCCTCGAGCGGCTGCGTCGGCGTGCGCCGGTTGTGCCAGCCGAGTGCCGGCGTCCAGTCCTCCACCACGCCGTCGCGCAGCCGCCACGCGGCCCGTGGCGCACTGCCCAGGAAGGTGTAGCGGGCCCACGTCTCGCCGCCGGCGGGCGCGCTCTCGAGCAGGAAGGCGAAGGGCCCCTCGCGCAGCTTGGCGAACGCGGTCACGGGCGTGTCGGTGTCGAGCAGGCAATCGCGCCACACGGGCACGAGATGCCGCGGCCGCGCTCGGCGCTGGAATTCGGCGAAGCTCATCGTGCGACTCGGCGCGCTTGTCCGGGGTGTACACGCGGGCGAACTTTCATCGATGCATCGTCTGTTCGCCGCGGCTTGCGCCGCCTGCGGTCTGTGGTTGGTGGCCCTCGCGCCGCAGCGGGCGGGGGCCCAGGAATGGAACGACGCGCGAACGCGCACCCTCGTCGAGCGCGCCACCGCCCGCCGCGCGCAGCAACTCGCGGACACGGGACTGAAGGACTACAAGGCGGTGGCGCACGGCTACGTCACCTTCCTCGCGCAGGTCGGCGAGGGACTCGCCGAACCACCGAAGGTGGTGAAGGCGGACGAGCTCGTGAACGAAGTCTATTGGCGCGCGCCCAACCTGAGCAAGCAGCACATCGTGGGGCGGCGCGACACGCTGCTGCTCCCCACGGACATCGCGTACCACCGCGACCACCTCGGCATCGTCCAGAACAACTTCCCCGCCATCATCCGCCTCGGCGATGGCGACGAGGTGGTGGACGTGCCGCACCCGCTGTCCGCCGACGGGCTCCTCGCGTACGACTTCGCCATTACGCCGGACTCGTTCAGCCTCCAGCTGCCGGGCCGGACCATCCGCGTGCTCGAGGTGAAGGTCCGCCCGAAGAACGATCGCGCCTCGCGCATCATCGGCGCGGTGTACATCGATCCCGACGACGCGCAGGTCGTGCGCATGGCGTTCAACTTCACACGCGCCGCGTTCCGCGACCCCGCGCTGGAGGATCTCTTCGTCATCGTCGAGAACAGCCTGGTGAACGGACGGTTCTGGCTCCCTGCGCGGCAGGAGCTCGAGATCCGCCGCGGCGGTACGTGGCTCGATTATCCCATTCGCGGCATCATCCGCGGCCGCTGGGAGATCGGCGACTACCAGGTGAACATCGGTCTGTCGCCGCAATTCTTCAGCGGTCCCGAGATCATGATCGCTCCCAAGGCCTCGACGGACACCTTCAAGTTCTCCGGCCGCATCCTCGACTCGCTGCCCTTCGGCGTCCGTGCCGTGAGCGATGCGGAAGTGCGCAAGGTGCAGGAGGAGGCGCGCTCCCTCGTGCGCGCGCAGGCGCTGCGTCGTCCGCAGAAGCTCATGCTCGCGGCCGGCGGCGTCTCGGACTTCATCCGCTTCGATCGCGCCGAGGGACTGGCGGTCGGCCTCGGGGCGGCGTCGCGGTTCGGGGCCGGCTTCGGCGCGCGGGCCAGCGGGCGATACGGCATCGACGACCGGCGTGGCAAGGGTACGGTCACCGTCGAGTGGCAATCACCTGCGTGGGGCATCCGTGCGTTCGGGATGAGCGACTATCGCGAGGCCGGCGACATCCAGGAGCGCTCGCGCATCATGAACTCATTCGCGGCGCAGGAATTCGGGTCCGACATGAGCGACCCCTACGAGGTCCGCGCGGCGGGCCTCGGTCTCGATGCGCATGCCTTCGCAGGGATGAACCTCCGCCTCGATGCGTCGCTCGAGCGGCAGCGACCGCTCACGATTCGGGCAACTCCAGCGAGCGGTACCTTCGCGCCACTCGTGGCCGCGACACCGCTTCGCGCGTTGCGCGTCTCGCTCGCCGCGGAGCGACCCACGGCGCTGTCGGTCCTCGGCACCGAAGTGCGCGCGAGTGCCGAGTTGCGCGCCACCCGCGTGTCCACCGACGATGCGGCGATGCCCATCTCCCCGGCGACAGTCGGCCGCGCGTTCGCCGCGGTCTCCGTCGAACGCCCGTACGAGCACTCGCGCCTCGCCTTCACCGCGGCGCTCGGCGCCGTCGGCAGCTCGGCACCGGTGCCGCCGCAGGAGTGGCTGTTCTTCGGCGGTCCGGTGAGCGCGCCGGGCTACGGCGTGCACGAACTCGCGGCGCTCGCCGGGGCGACGACACGGCTCGAGTGGCGCGTACCCGTGCCGGCCCCCTCGATGAATCTCGGCCGGTTCGGCCGGATTCCCGGACAGGCGACGCTCGCGCCGTTCGTGCAAGGGACATTCGTCCGTTCGCCCGCGGGCGCCGGCCGGGCGTCGGGCGGCTATCCGAGCGTCGGCGTCGCCATTCAGCCCTTCTTCGACCTGTTGCGCATCCAGGTCGCGCGCGGTCTGCGCAACGGCGGCTGGGGCATGAACGTGGACGTGACGCGCGACTTCTGGGGCATCCTGTAGACGGAAAGGATGCGACGCGCACGAACGTGATGCTGTTGGTTATTAGCGTGCACCCATGGCCGCGCCACTTCGGACTGACATCCCCCGCGCCGACTTTACGCACGTCGATCCGCGCGCCGTCGCATTGCTCGCCGAGCGGTGGGCGAGGCGTCATCGCGTCATGCCGCTGACGGTGAACAACGGCACCCTCGTCGTCGCGACGGCGAATCCTCTCGACTGGGACGCCGAGCGCGCCGTCGCCTTCGCCACGGGACTGCGCGTGCAGTGGGTGCTTGCTTCCGAGGAGGAGCTTAACCTTCAACTCGACCGCGCGTACGTGGAGACCGCCTCGCGCCGAGATCCCGTTGCGCCCCCGGTGCAGGTGCAGCACCTGCCGTTCAGTGCGGACAAAGGCGATGCCGGCAATGCGTCGGACACTGGAGCATCGGTCGTGCGGCTCGTGGACCAGCTGCTCGCGGAAGCCATCAGCGCCGGCGCGAGCGACCTGCATCTCGAGCCGGAAGAGCAGGGCATCGCGGTGCGCCACCGCGTGGACGGTGTCATCCGCCACGTGCGCCTGCTGTCGCGCGCGGTGGGTGCGTCGCTCGTGTCGCGTGTGAAGATCCTTTCCGGGCTGGACATCGCCGATCGCATGCGCCCCCAGGACGGCCGTGCGCGTGTCGCGGTGTTCGGCAGCGTGGTGGACCTTCGCGTCTCCACACTGCCGGTGTCGCACGGTGAGAAGATCGTCGTGCGCGTGCTCGACGGTACTGCCGGCCTCCGCACGCTCGAGTCCATCGGCTTCGCGGAGGGCGACTTGCGCCGGATCCGCACCCTGCTGGAGCAACGCGAGGGACTCTTGCTGGTCACCGGGCCCACCGGCTCCGGCAAGACAACGACGCTGTACGCCGCGCTCCGCGAAATCCAGGCGCGCGGCGTGAACGTCGTGACAGTCGAGGACCCCATCGAGTATCGGCTGCCCGGTATCGTGCAGGTTCAGGTGCACGAACGCGCGGGCCTCACCTTCGGCGCGGCGCTCCGCTCCATCGTGCGCCAGGACCCGGACGTGATCCTCGTGGGCGAAATCCGCGACCGCGAGACAGCGGAGATCGCCATTCAGGCATCGCTCACCGGGCACCTCGTGCTCTCCACGCTGCACACCAACGATGCCGTCAGTGCCGTCACGCGACTCGTGGACATTGGCGTCGCGGGCTACCAGATCGCCACCGCGGTAAAGGGCGTGATCGCGCAACGCCTGGTGCGCCGAATCTGCCCGGAGTGTGCCGCGCTCGGCTGCGATGCGTGCGACGGCGCGGGCTATCGCGGACGTCGGGCCATCGCCGAGATCCTGCTGTCGTCGCCCGAATTCGAGCGGCGCGTGGCCGCGGGAGCGTCCACGGACTCGCTGGCCGAGGCGGCGCGGGCGAGTGGGTGCGCATCGCTGTGGGAGTCGGGGCTTGCACTCGTGCACCGCGGCGAGACGACCATGGACGAGTTGCGGCGCGTGGCCGCCGAACCGCAGGCCGACACAGTGATAGCGCGGCGTGAGGAAGACGACGGGCCTACATTTCCGGGTGGCCGGCCGCTCCGCGCCGACGCCTCGTCCTCACCCCTGCCTTCGCCACAGATGGCCACCGTCAACGTCGGCACCATCGACGTCATGCTCGTCGCGCTCGAGGACGGCGCGTGGCGCGTGCTCACGCTCCAGCGCTCGCTCACCACGCGATGCCCGAACGCGTGGGAGACCGTGCACGGGCGCATCGAGGCGGGAGAGGAGCCAGAAGACGCCGCCATCCGCGAGGTGCACGAGGAAACCGGGCTTGCGGTACAGCGGCTCTACAATGTCACGGTGCAGCCGTTCTACCTGCACGGGAGTCACACGGTCGAGCTGGCCGTGGTATTCGCGGCCTTTGTGGACCCACGCGCCCCCGTCACGCTCGGCGATGAACACTCGCACTACAAGTGGCTGGATGCAGACGCGGCGTCCAAACGCTTCTTCTGGCCGCGCGAGCGGGCGGCGCTGGCGGAGGTGCTGCACCTCTTCCGCACGGGCGACGGCGGAGAGGCAGAGGACGTGCTGCGCGTGCGGTGATGTCTATCTGTTCACGATCGAGCTGCTCGATTCGGCGCAGCGCATGGTGGGCACACCTTATCGCGCGACGCAACCGTCCGATGTTCGCCGGTAGACCCGCACGTCTCGTCGTCTCTCACCGCTGGCGCATGGCGATCCTCCATTCCCGACGCGCTTCACCGCTGCTGTTCGCGCTCGCCCTCTTCGCGTCGGGCGGCAGCGTCGCGCACGCGCAGCAGGGAAGCCAGCGGCCGCCAACCATGCAGCTGCTCACCATGCTGCAGTCGCTCCAGGTCGCGAACGTGCCCGAGCTCGCACCGGCCATCAACGGCCTCCTCAGCGACACCACGTCACACATGCGGATGGCGCCGCGCCGCCGCGCCACGCATGCCGACTCGCTTCGTGCCGCAAGCATCGTGAAGGCGGCCCGCACTGCGCTCGCGCCGTACGCGAACGTGGCCACCGCGGAGCGCGATGGATACGTGCGCTTCCTCCCCTGGCTCGCCGACCAGGATATCTACCACTACAACAACGTCCAGAACGTCTACGAATCACTGTCGGACTTCGACGCCACGCGTCCCGCCTCGCTGCTCTATCGCAAGCGGAAGGGAAAGCTCGAGCTCGTGGGCGCGATGTACATCGCGGTGCCCGGATCGACTCCCGACGATCTCGATGCGCGACTCCCCACTGGCGTGGCCCACTGGCACGAACACGTGAACTTCTGCGGCCCGCGGCCCGACTCCGTCCGCGTCACCGCGCGCAGGGTGGACGGGACGCCTGTGGTGAAGGTGGATGGGGCCGCCGTGGCGCGATGGCTCCGCATCACTACACCCGAGGCATGTGCCACCGCCGGCGGCGTCTTCGTGCCGCGCCTCTTCGGCTGGATGGCGCACGTGTACCTGTTCGGCGGCAACGACCCGCGTACCATCTGGGGCGACGCCCACGCCGACCACATGCGCATGCGCATGCACGGCACCCACTGAGAACCTTGTCATCCTGAGCGGCGCGAAACCTTGTCATCCCCGCGCGACGCGAACCCTTGTCATCCCGCGCGACGCGAACCCTTGTCATCCCGCGACGCGAAGCCTTGTCATCCTGCGCGATGCGAAACCTTGTCATCCTGAGCGAAGCGAAGGATCTGCTTGGCGCCGGTCAGCCGACTGATGTCAGCGCACCTTGTCATCCTGTGCGAAGCGCCTGCCCTGAGCGTAGCCGAAGGGGAGGATCTGTTTGTTCGCCGGGTCCGCCGCCCTACGTACGCGGCACTCTATGCTCCGACGTCCGCAGGATGGTGCCCGGCTCCGGGTGGTTCGGCTTCACCCGCACGCTCTTCGCCGGAATGCCCACGTACACGTGGTACGGGCGCACATCCTTCGTGGCCACCGCGCTCGCGCCCACCATGCCCTCCTCGCCCACGTGCACGCCGGCCAGCACCGTCGCGTGGTACGTGATGCGCACGCCATCCTCGAGCACCGTGAGCACGTTCGTCACGTCGCGCTGGTCCACGATGCTGTGCGT
>JBDTYL010000400.1:0-11637 GCA_040005695.1 bacterium
CTCGACAAGGTCGAGTACTGGCGCGCAACCTATGCGTCCAAGGTGAGCGCACCGAACCGGTAACGCACGCCGATGTCCGCCATGAGGCGCACCATGCGCTGCAACGGCAGTCCCATCACCGCGAAGTAGTCGCCGTCCACGCGCTCCACGATCGTGGCGCCGAAACCCTGGATCCCGTAGGCGCCCGCCTTGTCCATCGGCTCGCGCGTGGCGATGTAGGCCGCGATCTCGCCCGCCGTGAGCGGGTGGAAGGTGACGCCCACTTCTTCCACGGCCGAGCGTGCGGTGTCGCGCCAGCGGACGGCGACGGCGGTCATGACGGTGTGCGACCGGCCGGACAGCCGCGCCAGCATGGCGGCCGCGTCGGCCGCGTCGCGCGGCTTGCCGAGCACGTCGCCGTCCACGACGACGATCGTGTCGCTTCCGATGACGAGTGCATCCGGCTCGACGAGGGCCACCACGTCCGCCTTCTCGCGCGCGAGCCGCTCACAATGCGCGCGCGGCGCCTCACCGGCGAGATAGGCTTCGTCGATGTCCGCCGGACGCACCGTATGCGGAATCCCGATCAGGGTGAGCAGCTCGCGACGCCGGGGCGACTGCGAGGCGAGCACGACGTGCAGTGCGGTCATTTCTCCAGCCACAGGGTCACGGGTCCGTCGTTGACGAGCTCCACGTCCATCATCGCGCCGAACTCGCCGGTCTCCACGGGCGCACCGCGCGCGCGGAGCAACGAGATGAACCGCTCGTACAACGGAATGGCCACTTCGGGCCGCGCGGCATCGATGAAGCTGGGCCGACGCCCCTTCGCCGCGTCGCCATAGAGCGTGAACTGCGAGACCACCAGCAGCGCGCCCGCGACGTCCGCCAATGCGAGGTTCATCTTGTCGTCCGCGTCGGCGAAGAGGCGAAGGCCAACGACCTTGTCCGCCATCCACACCAGCACGTCCTCGGCGTCACTGGCGGTGAGCCCGACGAGCAAGAGGTAACCGCGGCCGATGTGGCCAATCACGCGACCGGAGACGCGGACGTCGGCGCGCGAAACGCGCTGGAGGAGGACACGCATCGGCCAAAGATACTCGTCGGCTTGTTCGCGAGCAGGCCGGACGCGAGCTTGCAGCGTCCCCTTCCCGGCTCCATGACCGCACGTCCGTTCGAGCAGACCGTCGACGTCGAAACCCCCGAGCTCGTCGTCCTGACGTACTCGCTCGCCGGGGTCGGCTCACGCGTGCTCGCCGGCCTCACGGACCTCGTCATCTGCGTCGCCGCCCTGTTCGCCGTGGCGGCGGTCATCCTCATGCTCGGCCCGTCACTCTCCTTCTCGTCGGACACATCGGGCAGCTGGGGCTTCGCACTCCTCATCCTCGCGCAGTTCGTGGTGCTCTGGGGTTACTACGTGCTGTTCGAGGGGCTGATGGACGGGCAGACCCCGGGCAAGCGGATCCACCGGCTGCGCGTGGTGCGCGAGGGTGGATACTCCGTCACGTTCGGCGTGTCGGCCGTGCGCAACCTCGTGCGCGTGATCGACATGCAGCCCGGCGTGCTGTACCTCGTCGGACTCACGAGCCTCTTCTTCACGAAGCGCGGCCGCCGACTCGGCGATCTCGTGGCGGGCACGATCGTCGTGCGCGAGGACGTGCAGCCCGTCGCCGCGCGCGGACGCGAGCCGCGTGGGCGCGTCGAGACCGCCGCGCCGCTCCAGACCGCGCTCAGCGAGGCGGAGTTCGCCGTGCTCACGCGGTTCGTCGCGCGATGGAGCACCTTCGAGCCACTGCGCCGCGCGGCACTCACGGAACAACTGGCGACGCGATTCTCCGCCGCCCTCCCGGACGACGGTCGTCCCGCCGCGCCGCGCCTGCTCGAGTTGCACGAGCGCGAGCAGCAGGCGCGCGCGCGCGGCGTGTCGTCGCGCAACGAGACCGGCGCCGGCCGCGAGCGGCGAGCGCTGGTCGCCGCGGGCATGACACGCTGGACCACCTTCGCCGCCACGCTCGCCCTCGTGCAGAAGAACGGCCTCGCGTCGCTCGGTGAGGCACGCGTGCGCGACTTCGCATCGGATTACCGTGCGCTCTCGTCGGACCTCGCGCGCCTGCGCACCGCGTCCGCCGGCGAGTCCATCGACGAGATGTTCTACCTCGGCCGCCTCGTGGCGGGCGCGCATAACGTACTCTATCGCGACCGTGGCATCGGGCTGCGCGGCGCGATGCACTACCTGTTCACCGACGTCCCGCGCGAAGTGCGCCGCAGCGCGGCCGCCATCGGGCTTGCCGCCCTCCTGCTCTTCGGGCCCGCCGTGATCGCGGGCGTGGGCGTGGCGCGCGCGCCCGCATTGGCCCAGCGGCTGCTGCCGCCCGGCATGCTCCAGCGGGCGGACGACGGCGTGCGCCGCGCGCGCACCGACGAAGGCTACATCGACGATCCACAACTCCTCCGGCCCGTGATGGCGAGCAGGATCGTGACGAACAACGTGCAGGTCACCTTCGCGGTTTTCGCGGGCGGCATCACCGCGGGCCTGCTGAGCGTCCTCATGCTCGTGACGAACGGCATCTCCATCGGCAGCGTGTTCGGGCTGTACGCCAGCAAGGGTATCGCGCGACTGCTGGTCGCGTTCGTCGCGCCGCACGGCGTGCTCGAGCTGTCGGCCATCTGCATCGCCGGCGGCGGGGCGTTCCTCATCGCCGCGGGGCTGCTCGTCCCCGGCGCGCGACCGCGGTCGCGCGCGCTCGTCGAGAATGGCCGCCGCGCAGTCCGGCTCATCGCGGCGTCCACGTTCCTCCTCGTGATCGCCGGTACGCTGGAAGGGTTCGTGTCGCCGATTCCCTGGTGGCCGCTCGAGGGCAAGCTGGCCGTGAGCGGCGTGACGCTCGTGTGGATGGTGGTATACTTGTCGGGCGGACGGCGTCGGCGCGAACCCGTTTCTGCAGCAGACGAGCAGGAGCCGACGGCCCTGGCGCTGGCTACGCCGGCCCAGCCGGCACAGGGCTAGAGTGCGCCGCGCGTCTTGAGCTCGAGGTACTGGTTCACCACCGCCGCGGCCATCGCATCGGGCGGGATGTCCAGCACCACCACACCCGCATCGCGCATGCGCTGGAGGGCCGTGAGACGCTCGGCAATCAGCTCTTCCGCCGCAGCGCGCGTGTAGAGGGACGACGCGCCGGCGGGCGGTGCGACTGCCGCCATGCGGAGCGCATCGTTGCGGAGCGCCACCACCACCACGAGGTGCCGCGACGCGCCGCGCGTGAGCTGGGCGAGCAGGGCGCGCGCCGCGCGCGCATCGATTACGTCCGTCACCAGCACCACGAGAGAGCGCTTGCGCTGTCGCTCGGCCAGCGTGCGAAACGCCGTCGCATAATCGGGTTCCGCCATGGTGGGTTGCGTGGGTACGAGCGCCGTGCGCAACGCATGCAGTGCCCGCGCGCCGCGCTGCGCCGGCACGAGGGCGCGCACACGGTCGTCGAACACGAGCGCCCCCACGCGATCGCCGGCGGTGAGCGCCACGTCCGCGAGGAGCAGCGTGGCGGAAAGCGCGTACTCGAACCGCGGGTAGCGGCCGGCCAGCTGCGTCATCGTGCGTCCCGCGTCCACCAGGACGAACACCGTCTGGGCCTGCTCCACCGTGAACTCGCGCGTGATGGGATGGCCGCGCCGCGCCGTGGCCTTCCAGTCGATGTGGCGGGGGTCGTCGCCGGCCACGTAATCGCGCAGGCGCGCGAAGCTGCGTCCCTCGCCCCGTCGGCGCGTGTCGCGCACGCCTGCCGTGGCCAGCCGGTGGTGCACCGCGAGCCAGCGGAAGCGCTTGATGCCGGCGAGCGACGGCGCGACGAGCACCTGGTCGTCGGGCGCGTAGCGGAAGGTGCGTGCCGCGAGTCCCAGCGGGGTCCGCACGCGCACGGCGATGGCCCCGAGCGCCGCCTCGCCACGATCGGCACCGGTGACTTCGAACGGCAGCTCGATCGTCCCGCCGGCGGCGAGGCGCGCCTCGTCGAACGGCATCGCACCGGTGAGGTGGCGCGCCGGCAGCGCATCGAACAGCGTGACGAAGAGTGCTCGACCCCACGAGGACGCGACGGTGTAGCGCCCCTCCGCCCGGTCGCCGACACCAACCGTGTCCTCCAACTCGCGCTGCACGTCGATATCCACCTGCGCGGGGAGGAGGGCGACGTCCACGAGCAACGCGACCAGCACTCCCATCAGCAGCAAGGCGGCGATCAGCGTGCCCCCGCTCCACACGCCCAGCAGCCAGAATGGTGCGACGAGCGCCACGACGAGCGCGAGGCGCCGCGTGGGCACGACGCCCACGCTGGCGCGCAGGACATCCATCGCGCCGTGACGCCAGCCGGCGATCGTCATCCGGGCACGCGCACCCGATCGAGGAGTGCCACGAGTACGTCGTCCGCCGTACGGCCCTCCACCTCCAGCTCGGGCGACAGTGCGATGCGGTGCCGCAGCACGGCGGGCGCGATGCCCTTCACGTCGTCGGGGGTGACGAAGTCGCGCCCCTCGAGCACGGCCATCGCGCGGGCCGCGCGGAAGAGTGCCACCGTCGCGCGCGGCGACGCGCCGAGCGCGAGCATGCGTTCCTCGCGCGTGGTCCGCGTGATGTCGGCGATGTAGGCGCGCACGTCGTCCGCGACGCGCACACCGTCCACGAGCGCGCGCAGCGCCATCACCTCCGATGCGTTCAACGCGCCGGGCAGCTTCGCATCGTCGAGCCGCTCCGCGTCGAATCCACGTTCGTACCGCGCGAGCAGCTCGAGCTCCGCCTCGCGAGACGGATACGGCATCATGGCCTTGATGAGGAAGCGGTCGAGCTGCGCCTCGGGCAGCGGATACGTGCCCTCGTGCTCCACGGGATTCTGCGTGGCGAACACCGTGAACGTGTCGCCGAGCGGGCGTGAGACGCCGTCCACGGTGACCTGGCGTTCCGCCATGGCTTCCAGCAGCGCAGCCTGCGTCTTCGCCGGCGCGCGATTGATCTCGTCGCCCAGGAGCAGGTCGGTGAAGATGGGACCAGGCTGGAACTCGAACCCCTTCGCCTGGTCGCGCAACACGTTCACACCCGTGACGTCCGACGGCATGAGATCCGGCGTGAACTGGATGCGCGCGAAGCGGAGCCCCAGCGCCGCGGCGAGCGAGCGCACGAGCAGGGTCTTCGCCGTGCCTGGCACTCCCTCGATGAGGACGTGGCCGCGCGCCAGGAATGCAACGAGCGTATCGGCAACGGCGGACTCCTGCCCGACGACGCGCGTCGCCACTGCCTGCCGGACGCGATCGAGGAGGTCGGCGCCCTGTGCGGGCGTGCTGCTGGTGCTCATGTGGGGCTCGTCGTGAGGGTGTCTTCAATGTGACGCAGGGCTGCGCCCACCGCCGGAAGGTCGCGCTCGGGCAGCGCGTCGTTCAACGCGCGGCGTACGACGCCGGCGTCCGTTGCGAGCGCGGGCGCGCGCGACGTGGCGGCGTCGAGGAACTGGTCATCGGTGCGGGCGCGGGCGGCGGCGCCGCCGCGCTCCACGCGCCAGCGCAGGCCGCGAAGCAGGAGCGCCGTCGCCGTGCGCGTCGCGCGGACCTGCTCGTAGGCGTGCGCGAGGGCATCCACCTGCTCGAGCGGATCGCGACGCTCCACGCGCTGCACGTCGGCCGGCACGATGGGTCGCGGCGCTTCGGCAAGCAGCAGCACCAGCGCCGCGAGCACGCACACGAGAATTGCGCGTCCCAGCGGATGACCCACGAGAAAGCCGGCCGTGACGCCGAGCGCGCTGCTGCGCCCGCCGTAGCCCTGGTGGTATTCGTCGAACGCGAGCGTGACGCGCGGCGCCTCGCCGCCGGCCCGCAGCCACTCCAGCATCTTCACCGCGATCACGTCGGTGCCCCAGCGGCAATACCGCAGCACGTCGTTGCGCAGGAGGTCGGGATCGGCGACGACCACCACCCTGCCCCGGCCGTAGGGAAAACCCACCGCCGCATCCCCGGGCGGCAGCTGTCCGAGCTCGTCGGGCCCGAGCGTCGCGAACGTCACGCGATCGCTCGGTGCGCTGCGCATCCAGCGCAGGCCATTGAGATGCACCCGCCCGTCTGGCCAGATCGAGGGAGCGATCTCGAAGCGCCGCCCGCACTGCACATGGGCGGCGCTGCCCACCGGCAGCAGCCCTCCGCGCGGAAAAACCTGCACGCCGAGTGAATCGGCGAGTGGCGTGCGCCCTTCGAGCACGAACAGCAGCCCGTCGCCCGCGCGCACCGCCTCGAGATATCGATGCGCCTCGGCAGGGGTCACGGGAACGACCGGGGCGAGCAACGCGTGAATCGTCACGCCGTCGGCGCCGCGTGGGGCGGTGACGGTGTCCTCACGAACCACCATCCAGCCAAGCCGCACCGCGAGGTCGTGGAGCACGCGTGCGCCGAGTGAGCCAGTGGCGTGTGACGACAGCCGCGCGTCGCCGAACCGGCCGCTCGACGCTTGCGGCGAGAGGAGTGCGACGATGAACGCGACCGCCGCAACGCAAGGCAGCACGACCGACGGCCGCGTCCACCACTCGCGACCCGAACCGCGTGTGCCCGTCATGCCGCGCGAGCCCGCATGCGAAACGGCTCCGCCAGCGCACACAGCTCCGCGAGCGATTGCGCGTCCGCACGCCCGTGCCCGTACACGACGACGTCGAAACGCCGCGTGAAGGCGCGGAACGGCGCAAGCGAGGCAGCTCCGCGTCGGCGCAGCTCACGCGCGTAATCGCCGCTCGTTCTCGCGGGGTCGAGGCGCAGTCGCTCCTGACGGGTGAGCGTCAGGACGACGCCGCGGTAAAGCGCGTGCGCCGCATCCTCGTAGCGCCCCGCTTCGATGCATTGGTCGGCATCCAGCCATGGATCTTCCGTCGACGATGCGGCGCGACGGCGACGCCCGACCTCGCGCTGCGAGTCGCGCGCCCGCGCGGCCAGCATCACGCGCAGCGCCACGAACAGGACGAGCAGCGCGACGATGCCGAGCGCGAGGCTCCTTGTGGACGGCAGGCCGCGCAGCAGCAGGCGCAACGACTCCATCCACTGCTGGATCTGCAGCAGCAGCCGGTCGAAGAGCGAGGTACGCAGCGAGCGATTGAACGCCGGGTCGCGCAGCACGGCGCGCACCGAGTCGTGCACGGCGCCGGCCGCCCACGTCCGCTCCACCGCCTGCAGCGACAGCATGCGGATGATCAGCGGGTCACCGTGCCCGCTGATGACGACGAATCCAGCTCCGCCGCCATCATCTCGATGTCCAGCCCCTCGGCCTGGATGCGCGCGTCGTAGTACAGCAGGCACTCCGTGATCGCGATGACCGGGTACGCGAGAATCGTGTAGCAGGCGCCCGCCATCGCCTGCACGATGAAGCTGCCCGCCGTAAGGGAGAGGAGGCTGATGCCCGCGGCGATGACCCAGTAGATGATGGCCACCAGGCCGAGTGTGTTCAGGATGTGCCACTTGCGCCCGTTCGCCAGCTGCGTGGAACGCGCGAAGGCCTGTCCCACGCTGGCATCCTCGAGAATGATGGCGGCCGTGAGTGCAAAGAGCCGCGCCGCCATGTAAAGCGCCCCCACGAGGAAGAACAGCAGGCCCAGCATCATCAGCAGGTAGCGCAGCACGGCGCAGATCATGACGCGCGGGAGTCGCGGCATCGCACGCCGCACGGCGCTCGACACGTCCACTGTGTCGCCGAGGTAGGCTTGCGATGCGCACGTGAGGATCACGGAGCTCATGAGCGCGAAGGTCGTCCACACCCCGATGCCGGCCAGCACGCCCACCCAGATACCGGCATCAGCCCAGCGCAGCGGATCGCTGAGGAAGAGCAGCTCGAGCACGAGCCACGGCAGGTAGGCCAGGGCCGAGCACATGACGAACTGCGCGTAGTGGGCGCGCAGGATCTGGAACGAGGCGTCGACAATCTCGGTTGCCGAGCGTGGACGGAGTGCGGAGCTGGCCATGATGGGCCCTTGAAGGACGCGTGCGCGATGACGTGGGCGGAAGATGAGCGTCGGCGGGTCGCGCGGCGAGGGGGCGGGCTCAGCCTCACGCAGGGTGGAGGCCTCCGGCGCTGGGGGACCAAAATGCCGCCACACAGGGGCATGCATTGTGCTTTTCCGAATGTGGGCGTGCCGTCATCGGCGCGCTCGACACGGACACACAACGCCCGCGCCTGGTGCCCAACCTTCATCTCAAGCTGTTCGTCGCCGGCGACTCGCCGCGCTCGCGGGAGGCGGCGGCGAACCTGATGCGCATGTGCGCCGAGCTGCTGGACGAGCCGACGCAGGTGGAGACCGTGGACGTCCTGCTCGATCCCGACGCGGCGGACGAATATCGCATCCTCACCACGCCCACCGTCGTACGTGACGGACCGGCGCCCAGGCGCCGCGTCACCGGCGACCTGCGGGACGCGGCCCAGGTGCTGGCGGCGCTCGCCCTCTACCCCTCATCCCGCAGCGCATGACCGGCGTGCCCCAGACCGTCCCCAAGCGCCCTACGGGCATCCCCGGCTTGGACCTCATCGCGGACGGTGGCCTCCCGTGCGCCCGCGCCACCCTCGTGGCCGGTTCGGCGGGCAGCGCGAAGACCGTCATGGCGACGCATTTCCTGGCCGCCGGCATCATGAACGACAACGAGGCCGGCGTGTTCGTGACGTTCGAGGATCGCGTGGAAGACCTCCGCGCGAACATGCTCGGCTTCGGCTGGGACATCGCCCAGTGGGAGCGCGACGGCAAGTGGATCTTCGTCGATGCGGCGCCGGATCCCGAGGAGCCCACGCCCATCGTGGGGCACTTCGACCTCAGCGGCCTCCTCGTGCGCATCGAGCGCGCCGTGAAGAAGGTCGGCGCGACCCGCATCTCCCTCGACTCGCTCAACGCGCTGTTCGTGCAGTTCCCCGACCAGCACATCCTGCGCGCAGAGCTGTTCCGCATCACCACCGCGCTGAAGCGGATGGGCGTGACGGTGGTCTTCACCGGCGAGCGCGTGGACGAGTACGGTGAGGTGACACGCCACGGCATCGAGGAGTTCGTGGCGGACAACGTGATCATCCTGCGCAACCTGCTCGACAACGAGCGCCGGCGGCGCACCATCGAGATCCTCAAGCTGCGCGGCGCCCCGCACCAGCGTGGCGAGTTCCCGTTCACCATCACGTCGCGCGACGGCATCATCGTCATCCCGCTGTCGCGGATGGAGCTGACCCAGACGTCGTCCACGGTGCGCGTCACGTCCGGCAACGCGCAGCTCGACAGCATGTGCGGCGGTGGCATCTTTCGCGACTCCATTGTGCTCGTCTCCGGCGCGACGGGCACCGGCAAGACGCTCGTCGTCACGCAGTTCATGGCGGGCGGCCTCGCGGCCGGCGAACGCTGCCTGCTGTTCGCCTTCGAGGAGAGCAAGGACCAGCTGTTCCGCAACGCCACGGCGTGGGGGCACGACCTCGCCGCCATGGAAGCGAGCGGACGACTGAAGGTCGTCAACCGCTATCCACACGCGATGGCAATGGAAGACCACCTCGTGGAAATGCAGCAGATCATCAGTGACTTCGCGCCGAACCGCGTCGCGGTGGACAGCCTCTCTGCGCTCGAGCGTGTTTCGTCCGTGCGCAGCTTCCGCGAGTTCGTCATCAGCCTGACCTCGTTCCTCAAGGCGCGCGAGACGGCCGGGCTCTTCTCCTCCACTACCCCCTCGCTCTTCGGCAGCAGCTCCGTCACGGAGAAGCACATCTCGACGCTCACCGACTCGATCATCCTGCTGCGGTACGTCGAGTCGGCAGGCCGGCTGCGACGCAGCATCGTGCTCCTCAAGATGCGTGGCTCGCCGCACGACCTGAACCTGCGCGAGTACGTCATCGACGGCGACGGCATGCACATTGGCGAGCCCTTTTCCGGCGTGGCCGGCATCCTGACCGGCAGCTCGACGCTCGTGAACGACAATGCGGTCCGGGGCACCTGACGCATGATGTCCGGGGATGAGCGCATGGAGCGGCGGGGCCTCGACCGCCGGAGCGCCGCGCGGCGGTCCACGCAGGCCGTGCTGCGGCACATCGTCGATCGCCTGCCCGACGGCATCGTCGTCGTCGCCGGCCACGGCACCATCCGGTTCGTCAATCCAGCCGCGGAAGTGCTCTTCGGGCGACCGGCGCGCGAGTTGATCGGGCAGGAGTTCGGCTACGCCCTCACGGGCCCCGAGGCGGCGGAGATCGAGATCGTGCGCCGCGGCCGCGCGCCGGTGGTCGCCGAGTTGCGCGTGGTGGAGGCGGTGTGGGACGACGAATCCGCCGCGCTCGTGGCGCTCCGCGACGTGACCGACCGCAAGCGCGCCGAGGAGCACGAGCGCCAGCTGGAGCGCGAGCGTGCGGCGCGCGCGGAGGCGGAAGCGGCCAACCAGGCGAAGACGGAATTCCTCGCCGTCATGTCGCACGAGCTGCGGACGCCGCTCAACGCCGTGCTCGGCTACGCCGAGCTGCTCGACCTCGGCGTGGCGGGCGCGATGAGCGTGGAACAGCGCCAGCAGGTGGCACGCATCTCGGCCAGCGGCAAGCACCTCCTCGGCCTCGTGAACGAGATCCTCGATCTCGCGAAGGTCGAGGCGGGACGGCTCATCGTGGTACGCGTGCCCACGAGTGTCGCGCAGGTGGTCGATTCGGCAATCGTCCTCGCGCAGCCGCTGGCCGAGGCGCGGGGCATCACGCTGCACGCGGCGGTGGGGATCCCGGATTCGCTCCGCGTCCTGTGCGATCCGGAGCGCACGCTCCAGATCCTCTCGAATCTGCTGTCCAACGCCGTGAAGTTCAGCGAACCGGGCGCGGACATCCGCCTTGGTGCCGAGTGCGTGGCGGCCGGCGCGGCGTCGCGGCACCTGCATGGGGACGGGCCGTGGGCTGCCATTCGCGTGACGGACACCGGCATCGGCATCGATGACGCGCAGCGCGACGCCATCTTCGCGCCGTTTGTGCAGGTGGAAGGCGGGCACACGCGTCGCACCGACGGCAGTGGCCTCGGGCTGACGATCAGCCGGCGCCTCGCGCGCCTCATGCGCGGCGATCTCACCGTCGAGAGCGTGAATGGTGCCGGGTCCACCTTCTCGCTCTGGCTGCCCGCGGCGCCGGACGAGGCGCCAAGTGACGTCGGTGCGATCGACCGGGTGGGCGCGGCGACGAGCCAGCGCGGCATCGGTGAGGTGGGTGACGCGCTCCTGCGCGAGATCGAGCGCATCCTCGACGCGTTCGTGAGCCGGCTGCGCCACGAGGCCACGATGCCGGCGGCCGCGACGCTGAAGCATACACAGCTCGTCGACCACATCGGTTGCCTGCTGGCGGACGTCGCCTCGGCGCTCATCTCCATCGACGAGGCCAATGGATCGCCGACGACCCTGCTCGCCGACGCCGCGGACGTGCAGCGCTTCATCGCCGACCGGCACGGTTCGCAGCGCGCGCGACTCGGGTGGTCACCCGAGGCCCTCGAGCGCGAGGCGGAGATCCTGCGCGAGGAGGTGGAAGCGTCCATCCGACGTTGCTTCCCCACGCCCGCCACCAGCGCCATGGTCGCGGAAGCCATCGGCGTCACGCGCCGGTTCCTCGAGCAGGCCGCCGATGCGAGCCGCCGCGCGCACGATCGCACGCAGCGTGCACAGATGGACGACCGCCGCTAG
>JBDTYL010000401.1:0-16810 GCA_040005695.1 bacterium
GCCGCCGTGCGGTCGGCGACGGCGGTGTTCAGCGCACCGGCCGCCGGTGCGGCGCCGCGACCGGCGGGGCCGGCCGGTGGTGCACGCAAGGTGCCGCGATGGGATTTCCTGCCACGCGTGATGCGAGAAGTCGTATTCGGCGACGAGGCCGCCGTACGGCTCACGTCGGCTGGAGCGCGCGTGGGCTTCTGGCGCCGGTTCGGACTTGCCGCCGTCATCGTGCTGGCCGTCCTGCTGGGCACGGCGTTCATCGTCTCGTATTCCGGCAACCGGTCGCTCGAGAGCGCCGCCCTCGAGGCAACGAAGGGCATCGCCGTGCTCGCCCCGAATCCGGTGGACCTGCCGCCCGCCGAGGCGCTGCTCAAGCTCGACGCACTTCGCGCACAGGTGGACACCCTCAGCAGCTACTCGCACGAAGGCGCTCCGATGCACCTGCGCTGGGGCCTGTACTCGGGCGCCAGGCTGTACGCCGATGTGCGAAACGCCTATTTCGCCGCCTTCAACAAACTGATGTTCGCCGGCACACGCGCCTCGATGCTCGCAACATTGCGCGCGCTGCCGGATACCACGCGGCCCTCCGACGATTACGGTGCGACGTACGGCCTGCTCAAGACCTACATCATCACCACATCGCACCCGGAAAAGGGCACGAGCGAGTTTCTCACACCCGCGTTGATGACGCAATGGCTTGCCGGGCGACCGGTGGACAGCACACGAGCGGCAATCGCGCGGCGCCAGTTCGAGACGTACGCCACCGAACTGCGGTACGGGAATCCGCTCCCCGACACCGCGGATGCGGCGGCGGTGGGGAGAGCACGGACGTTCCTGCGGCAGTTCGCGGGCTCGGAGCGCATCTATCAATTCATGCTCGCCGAAGCCGGCAAGGCGAATCCCGGCGTACAGTTCAACCGGACCGTCGCCGGGTCCGCGCCATACGTCGTCGATGCGTACGAGGTGCCGGGGGCCTACACAAAGAAAGGCGCCGTCTTCATGCTGAGCGCCTTCAAGACCGTGGACAAGTACCTCACCGGCGAGAACTGGGTCGTGGGTGACGGGGCGGCATCCGTGGACAAGGCGAGGCTCGTCGCGGATCTGCGCGCGCGGTACATCGCCGATTATGTCACGCAGTGGCGCAAGTTCCTCGCGTCCGCGTCGGTATCGCGTTACGCCAGCGTGAAGGATGCGGCCCAGAAGCTCCGGGCCCTCAGTGGCAACCAGTCGCCACTGCTGGCGTTGTTCTCCATCGCCTCGCAGAACACGGACATCGGCATTCCTGAAGTGTCGGCGGTGTTTCAGCCGGTGCAGCTCGTCACGCCGCCCGCAACGAAGGACAGGCTGATCGGCCCGGGTAACGAGCCGTACGTCAGCGCCCTGCTCACGCTCCAGTCCTCGCTGGACCAGACAGCGAACGCGCAGGGACCCGCCGCTGAGCAGGCCGCCGGTCAGGCCGCAGGCAATGCGACCGCGGCCCGTACCGCCGCTCGTCAGATTGCGGCCGGCTTCACCATCGACCAGCAGGGCCAACTTCATTCCGTCGTGCAGAACCTGATGGAAGCCCCCATCGCCTACGCCGAGCCGCTCCTCAGGAACTTCGGCGCGGCGGAGATCAATGTGCGCGCGCGTGCCTTCTGCGCCGCGGCACGGCCCCTGTTGGCCAAGTTCCCATTCGCACCGGCGTCGACGCAGCAGGCGTCGCTGGCCGAAGTGACCGCGATGCTGCGGCCGGGCACGGGAAGCCTGTGGCGGTTTTACGACAATTCCCTCGCGACCGCCATGCAGCGGCAGGGAAACCAGTTCGTGCCGAACGCAGGCGGGAGCGTCCGGCTGAGCGCCGGCTTCGTCACGTTCCTCAATCGCGCGGCGTCGTTCGCTGCAGTGCTGTTCAAGGACGACAGTCCCGAACCGCATCTCACGTTCACGGTACAGCCGGTGCCGTCCGATCCGTTTTCGAGTGTGAGCGTGAGCCTCGACGGCGAGATGATTCGCTCCACCACCGGTGGCAATGTGGCGTCGGTGCGGATCGACTGGCCGGGTGCCGGTCACGAGGCTCGGTTGTCGGCCGGCAACGGCGGACCGGACCTCACGATGGTGGGACCCTACAGCGGACCGTGGGCGGTGTTCCAGCTCTTCAACGCGGCCGACGAATGGCGGCAGATGCCGAACGGCTATCGCGTGGGATGGGACCTGGCGACCCGGGCGCAGCGCGTCACGCTGCCCGGCGGCCAGAGCGCCAAGATCGTCGTGCAGATCGACAATGGTCTTGCTGCGACCGTACTGCGGAAGGGGTTCTTTGCCGGCTCGCAGTGTGCCGGAGACATCGCGCAGTAGGCTAACCACACCCACCGATGCCCCACCGCGACCCGGTCGTTGCCGCGATCGTCCTCGTGGCACTGGTGGTCTCCCTCACCGCACTCGCACGCCGGCTCCCGGTGCCGACCCCCATCATTCAGGTGGTGGCCGGCTTCCTCGTCGCCATGATTCCGGGCATCGCGATACCGGATCTCGATCCGGACCTCGTGTTCTTCGTGTTCCTGCCGCCCGTTCTGTGGTCGGCAGCGATGTTCACCTCCGTGCGCGATTTCAAGCGCAACGTCGGCGCGATCGGCAGGCTGGCCATCGGGCTCGTGTTCGTCACCACCGCCGTCGTGGCCGTCGCCGCACACCTGCTGCTCCCGGGCATGCCCTGGGCGGTGGCGGTCGCCCTCGGTGCCATCGTCTCGCCGCCGGATGCCGTTGCTGCTGCCGCCATCGTCTCGCGACTGCCGGTGCCGCGACGCGTGATCACGGTGCTCGAGGGCGAGAGCCTCGTCAACGACGCGTCCGCGCTCATCCTCTACCGTACGGCGGTCGCCGCTGCCGTCACGGGCTCCTTCAGCTGGGGCGAATCGATCGTCCGGTTCTTCATCGACTCCGGGGTCGGGACACTGATCGGCCTGCTCGTCTCGTGGCTCATCATCCAGGCCGCGCGCCGCACGAAGGATCCGCTTGCGGAGGCGCTCCTCACGCTCGCCGGCCCATACGTGGCGTGGGTCACCGCGGAATCGCTGCACGTGTCCGCCGTCCTGGCGTGCGTCGCCGGCGGGGTCTATCTCCAGCAGCACTTGTCCACGGCTGTCGGGCCGACGTCGCGCCTCCAGACGCGCACGGTCTGGGACCTCGTCGCCTTCCTCCTCAACGCCGTCATCTTCCTCCTCCTCGGCGCCCAGGTGAACACGCTGCTGGCCCTCGTGCCACCGGGCGAGCTGGGCTTCGTGTTCCTCGGTGGCGCCATCATCACCGTGGTGGCGATCGTGGTGCGCATGCTGTGGGTGCCGCTGGTGGTGCTCGTGCCGCGGTTGGGTGCCGAGCACCGCCGCCGTGAGCCAAAGCCGCAGTGGAAGCCGCTCGCGCTCGTGTCGTGGACGAGCATGCGCGGCGTGATCTCGCTCGCGACCGCGCTCGCCCTGCCACGCGTGCTCGCGAACGGCCAGCCCTTTCCCTTTCGCACGGAAGTGGTACTCATCGCGATGTGCGTGATCATCCTTACGCTGCTGGTGCAGGGACTGTCACTGGGCCCCCTCATTCGCGCCCTGCACTTCGAGCCCGAGCAGGCGCATCGCGCGGAGGAGCGGCTGGCACGCCGGGAGGCGACACGTCGAGGCGCCGAGGCGCTGGAGGACCTGTCGCACGAGCCGTGGGTGGACCAGCGTGACGTCCAGGCACTGCGCGATGAAGTCCATGAGCGGAACCTGATGAACGAGCAGCATGGCGGCAGCTTCGCCGGCCGTCGTCGCTTGCGACTCGCGATGATCGGCGCCGAGCGCAGGATGCTCATCCGGTTGCGCAACGAGGATGCGATTTCGGACGAAGTGCTTCGCGCGCTCGAGCAGGAGCTGGATCTCGAGGCCGTACGGGCTGGCGCCGGCGACGAGCGCTGAGTCAGCGGCGGGATTCGAGGGCGGCCGGCGTACGCGTGGCGCCGTCCTCGAGCGGTTCGGTGCGGCTCAGGCGGTCCACGTCGATCGCGATGATGCCATCCGGCCCGTCCGCGAAAATGCTCGCGAACTTCACGTCCCAGCGCACTTCGTCCCAGGTGTAGGAGCTCCGAGTGGATACGTGCGTGGAAAACGTATCCTCCAGGGCGTTGACGAAGATCAGGAACTCCGCCTGCGATTCGGCGAGGCGCTCCGGGGTCACGCCGGCGAGGGGGCTGTCCACCGTAATGGGATGCACGACGGTCCAGTGCAGCGTGAAGGACTCGACGGAGTTTCGCTCGAGCGCGAGCTCGTGGAAGTTGCGCTGGCGCACCCCGTCGACTTCCTCGAAGCGCACGAGATTCACGCGGACGCGAACGTCGCTCAGCTCGCCCGGTTCGAGGTTGGTGGTGCGGAACATCAGGCCACGCCCGCCTTCGTAGGGCGCGACGATCGCGGACTCGCTGAACCCGATGCGCATGCGCGGGCGCGTGAGTCGCGCGATGAGGAGCCCGAACGCCACGACCAGCGTGATGGGCCCGACGAACGACTCCAGGTTGGCGAGCCAGTTCGCCGTCGAGCCATACGCGTGCATGGCACTCGAACCCGTGGTGGTGAACAGCCCGATGCTGAACGTGATGGCACGAAGGAACGGGTCGGTGACCCCCATGTCGACGCCACCGCGCAGCGCATCGTTGCCAAGCGCGAGGTACGCGAGCGCAAAGCATCCGTTGATGAGGAGGAGGATGCCCATCATCCACGCGATGAAGGCGATCCAGCTCGCTTCGAGCGCGGCGAGGTAGATCCGGGCCGTGCGCTGGGCGCCCAGGCCGTACTTCGTGCTGTTGGGGCGGCCGTCGCGCCTGATGAACCGTCCGCGCACCGATTGGGCGACCACGCGACCAAACCCGAGGTCGGCTTGCTCGGCAGGTGACGGCGTCGGCGCAGGGTCGCGCTTCGCGTCTGTTTCGCTCATGTAGTGCCGTGCGGGAGCGGTGGGTGCATTCGTCAATGATCGAGTGCGCCCGTGCGCGACGCAAGCGACCTGCCATACCCGCGATACCCGCAGGGCCGCGCGAAAGCGAGTGTCGGGGAGGCCCTACGGCACGACGGCGGACTCGGCACTGGATTGAGTCCGTCTCTTGCATTTCTGATCGAACATCACCCTTGCAGGAGATGTCCTAGATGAAGAACCATGTTCGCTTCGCCGCGGTTGCGGTGCTGACGCTCTTCGCTGCCCTTCCCGCTCATGCCCAGGACGATCACAAGCCTGGCGGCCTGAACAAGGTTGCTCATGACGTGAGCAATACGATGAAGAAGGCCGGTCGGGACACGAAGGCCGAAGTCCACCGCGACGCCAGCAAGACGCACAATACGCTGAAGGATGCGGGCAACAACACCAAGACCGTGCTCAAGAAGACGACCGGAATTCACGGCTCCCACAACGCCCATCCGGGCGGCCTCAACAAGGTGGCGCACGACATCAGCAACGCGTCGAAGCGGGCCGCCAGCGATACGAAGGCCGAGAAGAATCGCGTGAAGAGCAATGCGCACGCAGAAGCCACGGAAGCGGGGAAGGAGATCAAGGAAGCGCCGAAGAAGCCGTAGCGGGGCGCGAGTGCAGAATGGAAGGGAGGGCGGTCGGCCGGACAGGTCGATCGCCCTCATTTCTTGTTGCATTCTGCAATGGAATGCCGCTTTCTGCAAATCGCCTTTCCATTTGAAGCGGACGCAGTGTCCGGAGCGCGTCGGACAAAATGACAAGATGGAGAGAAGGACGCGTGAGAGGCGGACAGAATGACGCAGGGTGGACGCGCGGCAACGATGGCATCGTGCATGCCTTCAGCACGGGCCAGATAACACCATCAGCAGCGGGGACATCCACGCTTCAGTCCGCGTGGTGCGCGTCCGCCGTCTCATTCCCCCACAGTCAAGAAAATGATCACCTCTCTCCGTCGTATCGGTATGCTGGCCGTCGCAGGCCTGGCGTTCGTGGCGGGCTGCTCCTCGGAGCCGACCAATCCGGCACCGGTCTCGACCGCGGCGATTCCGAGTGCCGGGTCGCGTGACCTGCTGGGTGGACTGACCCAGACGCTCACCGGAACGCTGACCTCGGTGGCCGGCGTGCAGCGGACTACGCCGCTCGCGTCGAACATCACCGTGTCGCAGACGATCGGGTATGCGGGCGGAACTCTGAGTATCCCCGCCGCTGGGGTCAAGGTGACCATTCCCGTAGGCGCCCTGTCGTCCCCTACGCTGATCACGATGACGGCGCGGTCGGGCAGTCTGCTGGCGTACGACTTCGCCCCGCATGGCATCACGTTCGCCAAGCCGTTGGTGTTCACGCAGAGCCTGTCCGGCACGAGCGCGTCGCTGCTTACGGCGCCGCTGCTCCAGTTGGGCTATTACTCGGACCCCAGCCTCCTGACGGCGGTGGGTGGGCTCGTGTCAGAACTCATTGGCGGAACAGTCAACCTGCTCTCGTGGACGTTCACGTCGAATATCCGGCACTTCTCCGGGTACATGGTGAGCATGGGTCGGTCGACCGAATTGTGACCTAAAGCTGGAGAGGCGCGTCAATTTCGCGCCGTCACGAGCGCGAGGCGTCCGTCGACAAGGCGGGTGCCTCGCGCTTCATTTCGTGGTCGTCCGCCCTGGACGCGGTAGAATAGGCCGGGACCAGGATGCATTTGCGATGAAAGTCAGGCCGACACAACCACTCGTCCGCGCGATTCCATCGCCAGGGTCGTCTTCGCCCACGGACGACGTGATCCAGCTTGGACATTCTCTGGAACGACGTGGTCAGCGCGAAGAGGCGCGCGCCGCGTACGCGTCGGCGCTGGCCGACCCACGCATCACCTCACCGAGCGACGTAGCACAACTGCATCGGCTTGTTGCCCGTACGCACGCCGATGACGGTGACTTCTCCGCGGCGGAAGCGAGCGCTCGGATCGCCGTACGGGTGTCCGAGGAAAACGGAGACGAGGCAGGCACCGCGCGTGGCGTCAACACCCTGGCTGCCATCCATTGGACGCAGGGTGCGCATGACGAAGCACTGCGGCTTTACCTCCAGGCTCGCGCGAGCGCGCTTCGCATGGGCGACGCGCGCCTGGCATCGATGACGGCCTTGAACCTTGGCATCATCGCCACTGTCCGTGGCGACGATCGCGATGCGCTCAAGTACTACGAATCGGGGTTGAGCGACGCCCGAGGCGCAGGTCTGGTGGACGAAGTGGCCAACGCGCTCGTCAACATCGGCATGCTGCACACGCACCTGGGCCGCCACCCGGACGCGGATCGTGCATTGACCGAAGCCCGTGTCGTCTGCGAGACGGTCGGTGACCTGAGCCGCCTCATTCGTATCGAGCTCCAGGTAGCCAGGCTCCGCATCAGGCAGGGTGAACGCCATGCCGCGGACGCCGCCTGCGCGCGCGCGCGCGCGCTCGCCGAGCAGACGGGCGACACGCTCTCCGATGGCGACTCGGAACATGTTGCGGGCCTGATCGCCCGCATGGACGGTGACGTCACCCGCTCTGAGTCGCACTTCCTGCGCGCAGAGCGGGTCGCGGTGGAGCGCAAGGACCTCATCCTCGAGGGGGAAACGGCTCGCGAGCTCGCCGAGCTGTATCGCTGGAATGGCCGCAACAAGGACACGCTTCAGCGCCTGAACCAGGCGCACCGCTTGTTCGTCCAGCTGCGCGCGCGTCGCGAGCTGGCCGACGTGGATCGCCGCACCGCCGCACTCGAAGCGGACTTCCTCGACGTCGTCCGCAAATGGGGCGAGTCGATCGAGGAGAAGGACGTCTACACGCAGGGTCATTGTGTGCGCGTGGCGGACCTCGCCTGCGCGCTCTGGGCGCGGGTCTGCGCGGGCGATGACACCTCCCTGTTCTGGTTCAGGATCGGCGCGCTGCTGCACGACGTCGGCAAGCTGATGGTGCCGGCCGAGGTGCTCAACAAGGCCGGGAAGCTGTCCAACGAGGAATGGGAACTCATTCGCAGCCATCCGTCGGCCGGTGTCGCGCTGCTCGCGGACATCGAGTTTCCGTGGGACGTGCGGCCGATCGTGGAGAGCCACCACGAACGCTGGGATGGCAAGGGCTACCCGCATGGCCTCGCGGGCGAGAACATCCCGCTCACGGCGCGCGTGCTGTGCATCGCCGATGTCTACGACGCCCTCACGTCCAAGCGCAGCTACAAGCAGGCGTTCACGCATGACGACGCGATGGAGATCATGCGCGGCGACGTCGGGCGGCAATTCGATCCGGCGCTGTTCACGGCATTCGAGGGCATTGTGCGTCGCGGCACCTGGCGTAATACGCCCGCGAGCGGCTACCGCACGGTCGCGTAAGCCGCGCCTGCCGCACTTCGCCAGCACGGTACGCAACATCCGTGTAAACAACCGGCACCGCCCACGCAGGTCGCAGCGATGTGACCACGCGCGAGGATGATCGGGTCCGCTACCCAGGATCAATGCAGCACGGATCTTGACGTAGCATTTCCGGCCAGCCGCACGCCGCCGCTCAAACAGCGGCGAGCCTACCGGCGGCCGCAATCCAGGGTTGCCTTCTCGTTCGCGCGTCCAGTGAAGCTCATTCCGTCGGACCGGGGTACGCAGGATGATCGCGCAGCGTCACTCGCGCGCGACCGCTACTCGACGACGATGATGGCCAGCCTCGTCGCTGCAGTCCTCGCCCTTGCAGCGACGGCGGCATTCATGATGGGCGCAGCGCCATCCGCCCTCCTCGCGCTCGTCGTGGTCCTCGAGCTTCTCACGGCGGGCTGCATCATCGCCGCGCGCGCGGGCGTCGCAGATCGCATCGCCAGACTCGAGTGGCTCTCCGAATCTGACCCGGCAACAGGTTGCCTGAATCGACGTGGCTTTCAGCGCGCCCTCGATGCGGCGCTCGCGTCGGCGTCCACGACCCACTGCGACGTCGCCCTGCTCGCGATCGACCTCGATCACTTCAAGCGCATCAACGACCAGCTCGGCCACAACGTGGGCGACACGGTGCTGTCCCACCTGGCCGCCGTGCTCGTGGACGCCGTAGGCACCGAGGGCGTGGTGGCGCGGCTGGGCGGTGAGGAATTCTCGGTCCTGCTTCCCTGCGCGGACGTGGAGAACGCGGGCGTCGTGGCGGAGCGGTTGATGGCGCGCGTACGTGCACACCAGCCCACGAACGCCAGTCGCGATGCGGCGATCACCATGAGCGTCGGCATCGCGGTGGAGCCGGTGGAATCCGCCGGCGACAGCGCGTCACTTCGTGCCCGGGCGGACGAGGCGCTCTACATGGCGAAGCGCAGTGGACGCGACCGCGTACTGCTCTGGGCGCCTGGTGTGCGGTCGCTCGCCACGCCCGCGGCCTCCATGGCGGTCATCACACAGGCGCCACGCCGTGCGGGGCAACCGTACGCCCGGTAACGGCGCCCCACAGCACGAGCATCATCACACTGGCCGCATCGAAAAAGCAGATCCTTCGCTGCGCTCAGGATGACACTGAAGCAGAGCCTTCTGCTGCGCTCAAGATCAGAAATCCCACAGCCTGGTGAGGAACGCGCCGAACGCACCGCTGCGCACGGTGGGATGCGTGATGCCGAGTTCCTCCGGCTCCTTGAAAAGGAAGCGCGGTTCGAGCCCGACGTCGAACACGTAGTGTGTACCGAATTTCTGCGACATCCGCAGGCCGGGAATCCCCGACGTGAAATGCAGCTGCGCCGCGATGTAGCGATCGGTGGTCACATACCGCCCCGCCTCGATGCGCGCTCCGCGCACGCCGCCGGTCTTGCCGAATACGAGCTCGGTGGGCACATCCGCCGGCGACACGCTGAATGCATCCAGCCCGAACTCCTTCGTCGCGCCCGTGCCGATGTCGTGCAGGACGACGCCGAGCGCGGTGGCGCCCTGCTGCCGGTGCGCGAGCGCGCCCGTCTCGCCGCCGAGTTGCCCACTCCAGCCTTCGCTCCCCGACAGCGAGGTGCCTGACTGCTGCAGCAATGACGTGGCGTGCAGGCCGATCGTGAGGTACGAGTTCAGCTCGCGCCCGCGAATGGGAAAGAGCGTTCCACTCTCGAGTGCCACGGACGGGGCCTTCGAGGTTCCGCCCGTGAGGAACTGCAACGGAAACGAACCGCGACCCGGCTCCCAGATGGGCCGCTCACCGACCTGCTGCACGATGCCCGCCGCGTTCGTGTGTGGAGTGAACGTGAGGGAGCCGCGCGCCGGCACGAACGCCAGCGTGCGGAAGAAGGCCACTCCATCGCCGATGCGCACGAAGCCCACGGCCCACTGGTCGCTCGTGCGCTGGTCGATGTGCGCCCGAACGACTTCCCCATCGCCCGTGAAAAACTCCGTGTTCGCGTCCGGACGGTTGCGATAGTAGTTGCCGCGAGCCACCACGAGCTCGAGATCGGCGATGACGGCGAACTTCCGCGGAAGCGCCAGCTCCTTCCGGATCCGAGCCGCATCATTGGGGCGTGCGCTGGTATCGAATACCGCAAACGTCGAGATGTCGCCCGGCGCCTTCACGCGGAGGAGGTCCTTCCTGAACTGCTTGAGCGCGAGGTAGCCGCCAAGCATCTCCCCGCGACCGGTCACCCGCACGGCGTCCAGCGGACCGAGGGCGACGATGCTGGCATTCACATCCAGCAGGCCGCGCGTCTGGTTCATGACACGCAGGTTCTCTCCACTCGCCGTCAGCTGGACGAACGGATGCGCGCGGTCGGCGAAGTCGACGGAGCCGCTGGCGCGCAACGCGCCGTGTGCTCGCGCGACCAGCGAGTCGAGGACGAGCGAGTCGCCGACCAGGTGGAGGTCCGCGATCGCGCTGTCCACGCGCAGGTCGGTGGCCAGGAAGGTTGCCCCGCCGTTGCGCAGCGCTCCCCGTCCACTGTAGACCGGTGCGGCCCAGCTACCGCGCACGTGCGCGTCCGCGACCAGCATGCCGCGAACGTTCTCGATTGTCCGCGAGTCCAGTGGCAGCGCGGCAAGGGCAAGGCTGTCGAACACCACGTCGGCCACGAGCGCGCCCGGAAGCTTTCGGCTACCGGATACGCCCGTGAAGGCCAGGTCCAGCGGCAGCGATGCGGTACCGACGAGGACACGACGGCCGGAACTGTCACGCGCCGTGGCGTCGAGTGCCAGCCGCTTTCCACGGTAGTCCACCGCCACGTCCGCGTCAGGCGCACGGGTGCTCTTGTAGACCGCGTCGCGCAGGGTCGCACGCCCGGCAATCGCCGGATTGGTGCGCACTCCCGAGAACCGCAACGCGGCCCCGATCACGCCATCGGCGACGGCAGCCCGCTGCAGCGCCCGCAACACCGTCGAGACGCGCACGGCCTCGGCAACAACATCGAGGCGGATCGGCGCGTCCTTCGGCACCACACCATTGGCGTAGAGTCGGCCGTCCGTCGAGCTGCGCAGGTCGAGCGAGTCGACACGGATGCCACCATCGGCCAGGCGGATTCCGCCGGGATGCGCGAGTCGCCACACCAGCGTGTCGATCGTGAGGCGAAGCGAATCGAGGCCGATGTCATGGACTCCCTTCGACGGACTGGCATAGCTGCCGAGCGCCGCGTACGAGACGAGCGAATCCTGACGGATGCGAAGGTCGGAGGCGATGCGGCCGTGCTCGCGGTTGCCCTGCGCATCCACGCGCTGGAAACCGAGGCCCGCGTACTGCACCGTGTCGGCGCCGAGACGGAACGTGAGCGGCGATCCGCCATCGCGCAGGTTCGCGGAGCGAAGCTCACCGTCGAGGGTGCGCGCGGAATTACCGCGCACCACAAGCCCGGATCCGTGCACCGTGGCATCGATGCCGAGCTCCTTGATGTTTCCGAGCAGGACCCCCGACGCGGCCAGCGAACCAGAGAGCGAATCCCGCCGCAGGGATGGCAGGGTATCGACGGCCAGCGCCACGCCTGACGGCAGGCCGAGTGCGAGCTGCTCGATCCGCACCGCCTCCGCCCGCCGTGCGGAGTCCGCACGTGCGGCCGCCAGCAGGGCGCCCTGCCGTCCCGACGCGACGGCAACGATGCCGGAGTCGGAAGTGCCGATGTACGGGCGCAGCGTCTTCAGGGAATCGACGCGGACCGTGAAGGCGAGCGTGCCGTGTTGCGCGCTGGTGAGCCCCAGGGTGCCACGCGCACTTGCCCAGGCGCCGCGCTCGATGGCTGTCAGGGTGTCCAGTCGCAGCAGCCCGTTGCCGACCGAGCCGCGCGCGAGAAGACGCTCCACCGTGAAGGTGTCGTAGCTCGAGCGGACCAGATTGGCGGCGAAGACGGCATTCGCCGTAGCCGGTGCGGTGCCTGCGCCGCGCGCCATCACCGTGCCGGTGAGTCGAGTGACAGGACCGCGACGAGAAAAGGCACGTGGATTCAGTGCGTCGAGCGCCACCGCGATGTCGTACCGCGAACGGGAGCCCGCCAGCATCACCGTGCCGCGCCCATCGACCCGACCGCCATCCGGCGAGCGAAGGTCGCCGGAGATGTGCAGCTCACGCGTCGTGCCCTCGGCGTGCACCGTACCCGAAACGCTGCCGCGCAGTTCGGCCGACGGGGCGAACCTGCCCACAGTCACGAGCGAAAGAGGCTTCAACGTCGCATCGGCCACGATCCGCTTGCCCGCCACCTGATAGCGGCCACTGCCGACCACGTGCGACCGCGCATCGCGCTCCACGTGCGTGAGGTCCCCGCGCACCGACCAGCCTTCGCGCTGTGCACCGCTCACCACGGCATCTCCGCTGAGCGTTCCGCCGAGCGGGATCTTCAGCCCGGTGCCGCCGAGCGTGGCCACCTGGAGTGGGAGGAGCTGCACCTCGAGGTCGCGCGCCCGCACGCCGCCGCGGATGCCGATCCCGCCACGCGCGATGACGTGACTGCGGCCCGCGCGCGTATCGTCGAACCGGACGTCGGCATCGAGCAGCAGGTCGCTCGGAGCGCCGCTCACCACGACATGCCCATCGAACGTCCCACTGCGGGCCAGCTTCAGCGACGGCGCAAGCTCATGAATCACCGACGTGCTGAGGCGCGCGACGGTGAGGTCGGCGTTGCGCACGAGGAGGTCGGCGTGATGACCGGCGGCGATCCGCGAAACCGACGCGTTGCCAACGAGCGACGCCACCCCGTACTTCACGTTCGCATTGGTGATGGCGAAGTCCGACGTGTCACCGTGCAGGTTCATCCGGTAGCGCAGCGTGCCGCCGCCATTCGGTGCCAGCTTCCGATCGAGCCACTGGAGGTCCGCCAGCGCCACCGGTGAGCCGGTGAGGTCGAGCCGGAATCCGCTGTGGTGGAAACCGATCGTGCCGTCGCCACTGACGCTGGAGCCCGGCATCACCATGCGCGCGCCACGCCACCAGATCGAGTCCTTGCCGGCATAGAGCGTTCCCACCAGCGACCGCACGTCGATGACCGGAGGGCGATACGGCTCGGCGATCATCGACAGCGCGCCGATGTGCACGGCCGTTGGTTGTCCGTCGTGACCAATCGTGACGACAGGAAGCTTCGCGTCGATGTTGCGATAGTCGAGCACGCGCTGGTAGCCGCCGGGCACGCGCATCGTGCGGCGACGTGCGTCCGGCGCCAGCGCCTTCGCGACGGCAGAGTCGCGCGCGGCCGGGCTGAGCGTGGAATCGGGCGACCACGGACGGCGATAGAGAAAGCGGCCGTGCAGGATGGTGATGTCGCTCAGCTGCGGAGGCACCCCATGCCTGCTCGTATCCTTCGGCGTGGTACTCGGCCGCATCAGCGATTGAAAATTCCAGCGGGCACCGGGTCGCTTGTCGAGCACCACGACCGCCGTGTCGAGCTCGAGCGACTTGATCACCACCTCGCGGCGGAGCGCGGCGAACAACCCGTAGCGGACCTTCACGTGGCGCGCTGCGAACACGGGATGCTTGAGGCTGTCGATGAGCTGGACGTTCGTCAGCGTTGCGCCCGTGAACAGGTTGCCGCGCAGGTGGTCGACGACCAGCTCACCCGTGAGCCGCTGGTTGGCCTGCGAGACGAGCAGGCGACGGACGCGCTCGTTGCCCCATGGTGTCATCGCGAAGACCACCACGATGAGAATGCCGAGCAGCAAGGGACCGAACACGAACGCGACGAGTGCCTTCGCGATGCGACGACCGCGGTCGGACGGGCGCGGCGACGGGGGCGTGGCCACTGTCATCAGTAGGCCTGGCCCATGGCGAAGTGAACGACGAGCCGCCGCGCGATGGAGTGGAGCGTGCCCGTCGAGGGGCTGATGGGCGACCAGCTCTTCTCACGTGCCAGCCGCACGATCTGCTCCTGACCCTGCGTGTCGAGCACCGAGACGACGACGGGCAGCATTTCGTCGCCCACCGGACGCAGCCCGACGTCCAGGCGAAGCACGCCGAGTGGCGAGCGATAGCGAAATCCGATGCCGGGCGTCACGGCGCCCTTGCCGCTGGCCGGCGACGCAATCCCCGCAGTGCCCACATACGCTCCATCGAGGAACGCGACGGCGCCCAGTGCCTTGAGCAGGGGAATGCGGAACTCGACGCTGCCTTCGATGAGGCTGGTTCCGCCGACTGGTCGCGCGAACAACTCGTCGTTCGGCACGCCGGACGGATCGCATTGGCCACTGAGGATGGTCACATCCGTGCACCCCGCGCCGATGAGCGACGCATGGCGCGCCTGCAGCACTGTTGGTCCCAGCTCGTTCTCGGCAAAGCCGCGCACGGACTGCATCCCGCCGGCGTAGAAGCGGGCGCGCGGATGCAGGATACCTTCGCCATCGCTCGCGATGCCGAGATTGGCGCGGTCGCTCGCGAGCGGACGGACGTAGCCCAACCGACCATGCACGGCGAGCGTACGACGCGGCGCTTCCTGGCCCGCCACTTCCTTCACGGTGCCGAACGAGTGGTAGGCAGACGCATCCACCGCGACGCGGTTGTGTGCGAACGTGGAGCGCGTCAAGCTCGACGCATGTTCCGCGTCGATGACGGCGGTATAGCCGGACGTCGGCACCTCGAGGTCGTCCGAGCGGTCGATCCAGGCGCTGACGCCAACGGGTGAAAGTCGCTGGCGGCGCGTGAGCGCGTCGCGTGTGGCGGCGTCGCAGATGCCGTAGCCGGCGCAGAAGTACACGGCGCTGCCCTGCACGCGTGTGGCCTCGAGCCGATAGTTGATCCCGACAGGCGTGCGAAGGGCCAGTTCGTGCACGAGGCCGAGGGAGACGCCGACGTCCTCGTCGATGACGACGTTCGGAATGGAGCGACGGCCGGCGAACGCCGTGAGCGCAGCGGATGTGCGCGCGCCGGCGATCCACGGCTGGGTGAGTGTGGCCGACGCCTGGTAGGTTGGCTGCAGGAAGCCCTGCGGATCGCCGGTGATGTCGTCCGGCAGCGACTGCCGAAAGATGCCGCGTCCATCGAGCTGCTCACCAAGCAGGTTGCCTGCGGCCGCGCGCAGGGAGAGCCAGCGTCCGGCGCCGAGGTCGTTGAGGCGGAGTTCGGTGGCGGCCTGGCCAAACTCGATCGTGTTGAATCCCACGGTGAGCGAGGCTTGATGCGCGGGCGTCTCGGCAACGGCGACCGTGATGGTCTTGACGCTGTCGCCGGCCACCGGCGTGATGACGATCGCGCGCGCGATGGCGGGCGACTGGAAGAGTCGGCGCTGACTCTCGAGCACCGCGTCGTGCGTGTAGAGCGTTCCCGGTTGCAGCAGCAGCGCGCGCCGCAGCGTGGCGGCGCTGAGGTAGGAATTGCCCTCGAAGTTCACGGACCCCACGCGTGTGATCCAGTGGGGGGCGATATCGATCCGCATTGGCACCACCCGCGAGGCATCGGGTCTCGGCACCGTCGTATCGATGCGGACGTCGCCATAGCCCTTGTTCCAGACGGCGGTATGCAGCCGCGAGAGTGTGGTGTCGAGGGAGATGAGGCTGAGGGCATCCCCTTCCTTCAGCGTCACGGCCTCCGCGAGCTCGCGGGGCGAGAGCACGGGCACACGCTGCGTGACGCTCAACGTGCCGATACGCACCGGCTCACCTTCGACGATGCGAAAGGCGACCGCGGTGCCGCGAGCCTGCGGCGTGAGCACGGTATCGACCTGCGCATCGCGATAACCGCGCTGCCAGAGGTACACACGCAACGCGGTGATGTCCTCGCCGAGTGCGGCCGACGTGGTGCGGCGGCGGTCGACCACCAGCTGCGACATCGTGAACTTGCAAATCGGGATCAGGAACGGCAGTCGGCACGGCGATGGGCGCGTGAACACCACGCGTTTGAGGTCGTCGGTGGAGACGTTCGTGGCACCCGGGAAGGTCACCGTGGTGACAGTGATCGAGTCGTGCAAGGCGCGCCTTTGCGGCGCGGCCTGCGCACGGGCGACCCGCGTGGAAGACACGAGCAATGACGCCGCGAGGAGCAGGCGGTGACGCGAGACGGGCATGCGGACGGACGAAGAGCGAACAGGCGGCGGGCGGAAGCCCAGCAACCAAGCGAAAACCGGGCCGCAACTGCAAGCCTTTCCTGCGCAGGGAGTTAGGGCGACCTCAGCGCATGCACGCCGACGGCCTTCCCGCAGGGCGCTCAAGGCACGTGCGGAGAAGTGAAACGGGCGCACGGGCAACTTGCCCGTGCGCCCGCTGGCCTTCGTGGGCGGGATCTAGTACCGGTAGTGATCCGGCTTGTATGGCCCGTCCACCGGCACGCCGATGTAGGACGCCTGATCCGCTGAGAGCTTTGTCAGCTTCACGCCGAGCTTGTCGAGATGGAGACGCGCCACCTTTTCATCGAGATGCTTGGGCAGCGTGTACACCTTCTTCTCGAGGTTGCCGGCATTGTGGTGCAGCTCCAGCTGCGCCATCACCTGGTTGGTGAACGACGCCGACATCA
>JBDTYL010000402.1:0-2186 GCA_040005695.1 bacterium
ACTTCGGGATCGCGATCGCGGCCAGGATGCCGATGATGACGACGACGATCAGGAGCTC
The DNA here is from genome assembly GCA_040005695.1 of bacterium. Taxonomy (GTDB): domain Bacteria; phylum Gemmatimonadota; class Gemmatimonadetes; order Gemmatimonadales; family Gemmatimonadaceae; genus AG11. The sequence goes on from JBDTYL010000402.1 coordinate 59, forward strand.
GATGAGCGTGAAGCCACGACGGGTGCGGTTCGACATATGAGGGAACTCCGGGGTGGGGCAGGGAGTGACAGGACGTAGGCGGGTGCCAACACGGCTGGCTGGCGAGGCTCTCCTAGGCAACCTGCGGACCATACTTCGGCGAGTCTGTAATCACGGTGGGCGTAACGAGTTACGGAATTGGCCCAGCGGCGCGACGGGCAAGGACACGGGGCTTTCTGCGACGTGCCGGGCACAATGCGGCAACGTCACTGACGCGTCATCGCGAGTTGCCGATTCGCCTCCTTCACGGCGAGCCGCATCAGACGGACGTCTCGCGGCGGCACGAGGCGGAGTCCCGCGAGTGCTTCGCGCCGTACGTCCGTCCAGCGCCCGAGGCGCGCGAGACAGTAGACGTACTCGTATCGTCCCTCTCCCGTTTCCGGCTCGACGCCGTAGGTCCACTCGAACAGCGCGACGGCCGGCGCGCACAGCCCCGCACGCGTGTAGGCGTCCGCGACCGACATCGTCATGCCCGCGTCGTACGGGAAAATGCGGATGGCGCGGCGATACTCGATCTCCATCTGGCTCAGGCGCCCCTTGAGTCCGATATGCCGCGCAAACAGGTAGTGTGCGCGATAACCGTTCGGTGCGTCGTGCATGAGCGCGGTGAAGAAGACGTCGTTGTTTTTCCACACGCGCTGCCGGTCGATGCTGCGCGCCAGCCCTGCGGCGAGGAGGAGGCCCAGGCCGACGGTCGCCAGCCGGCGGCGTCGCGCCGAGGCATGGCGCCGGACATGTTCGGCGAGCGCACCCGCCATCAGTACGGCGCCGATGCTCGGGAAGAACAGCGTGCGCTCCGCAACCACGAAGCCGGCCGGCACCAGCAGGTTGCTCACGGGGAGGAAGGCGACGATGAGCCACAGCAGCCCGAAGCTCACGACGCGCGCGCGCGTCCGCAGGAGCACTGCGAGCCCGAGTGTCGCAAGGCAGATGAAGAGGCCCGGCAGCTGCGACAATGCAGGACCATCCGCCACGACGACGTCCGACGGCGAATAGTCTGCGCTCAGGCGCGTCGGGAACAGGATGAGCTGCGCGATGCGCGGCATCTCGTTCATCATCGTGCCGATGCGGTCGATCCCGCTCATGTGCAGGAACGTGAAGATCGGATACGGCACGAACCCGGCGAGGTCGTGCTGCACGAGGCCGCGCATGTAGAGGTAGCCGAGCGTGACCGCGATGAGGACGAGGAAGAGGGGCCGCATCGTGCGCACCCGCAATCGCCAGCCTTCGCCGGGCAAGACGGTCATCTCCGCCACCACCAGCAGCGCGGGCAGGACGATCGCGTGCTCCTTGGTGAACAGGCCGACCGCGAACAACAGACCCAACCCGGCCACGGCCCGCCAATCCAGCGCATGTGCCTTTCGGCGACGGACGTACAAGCCGACCGCTACGGCGAGACACAGGGCGACGATCAGCTCGGACTGTCCAACGACGTTGCCCGTGACCTCCACGTGCACGGGATGCACGGCGAACAGCGCCGCCGCGATCCACGCACCGACCGCGGGAAGCACCGCGGCTGCACACCAGTACACCGCCACCGTGGTGGCGACGGCGAGGAGGATGTTGACGACGTGAAAGATCCACGGAGCACCGTGGCCCGCCGCCCACTGGAGTGCGTAGAGCGACAGCACGATCGGCCGGTAGCCATCACCGCCGTACTTCGGTGGCCAGTAGGTCTCGCTCCACAGCTTCGGCAGGTGCGCAAGGTCGTGCACGCGCGGATTGTCGAAGATGACGCCACGGTCGTCGTACGTGAAATCGTGGCCGATCGTGGTTCCCGTCGCGGCGAACGCGAGCAGGACGAGCGTGACGACGGGCAACCACCGGCGAAACGCTGCCGTCATCGGGTCAGGTTGAACTTCAGGGTATGCCAGAACGCCGCAATCCCGTCACGCCAGTTGATCTTCTTGCCCTCGGCGTACGTGCGGCCGGCGTACGACACCGGCACCTCGAAGATGCGGGCGTCGCGCTGCGCGAGTCGCGCCGTCACCTCCGGCTCGAAGCCGAACCGGTCCGATGTGAGGTGAAGTGAGCGCGCGAGGTCACCGCGGATCGCCTTGTAGCACGTCTCCATGTCGGTGAGGTTGAG
>JBDTYL010000403.1:0-5806 GCA_040005695.1 bacterium
TCGGCACGATCTACTCCGACGCCAAGAACCGGAAGATCGAGCTGCGCCGCGACCTCACTGATGACGAAGTCATCGACGTGCTGCGCAAGGGCATCAAGCGGCGTCGCGAGTCGATCGAGATGTACACCGGCAAGCGAGATGACCTGGCGGAGAAGGAGCGCGCCGAGGTCACCATCCTCGAAGCGTACCTGCCGGCGTCCGTGAGCGACGAGGAACTGCGCGCGGCCGTGCGTGTCGCCATCGCGGGCGGCGCATCACAGATCGGCGCCGTGATGGGCAAGGTGCTGCCCCAGTTCAAGGGCCGCGCGGAAGGCAGCACGATCAACGCCATCGCGCGCGAGGAGTTGGGCAGGCAGGGGTGATGACCGTGCGCCAGTGATGAACGCGCACGCCCTCGGCATCCTCGAGTTCCCACGGCTCCTCGAGCTCGTGGCGGAGCGCGCCGCTTCCGGACCCGGCGCGGCGCGCGTGCGTGCGCTCGCGCCAAGTGCGGATCTGGCCTGGCTCGAGGGCGAACATCGGCGTGTCGCCGCGGTGCGTTCACTGCTGGGCAGCGAGCCCGCGTGGCGGCCCGAGCCCGTGCCCGAACTCTCCGGACCCATCCAGCGCCTCCGTGTCGTGGGCAGTGTGTGGAATGGACCCGAGCTCGTCGCCGGCAGCGTGCTGCTGCGGTCGGCGCGGCGGACGCGCGATGCACTGCGCGACGACCGGCGCCCGGCGGTGATTCGCGCGGTGCTCGGCGGCTTTGCCGACCGGATGGTGGTCGCGAAGGCGCAGGAGGAGCGCATCGAGCGCGCGCTGGCCGAGGACGGCGTCGTGAAGGACGATGCGTCGCCGGCGTTGCGCCGGATCCGTCGCGAGTTGCGCGCGTCGCACGGCGAGCTCATTCGCATCCTCGAGCGCGTGATGGGCAGCCTCGAGTCGCACCATCGCGCGCCGGACATGTCCGTCACCATCCGCGACGGCCGCTACGTCATCCCGGTGCGGCGCGAGGGCGTGAAGGGCGTCGGTGGCATCGTGCATGGCACGTCCGGCACCGGCGGCCTGATGTTCGTGGAACCGCCGGCGGCGGTGGAATACGGCAATCGCATACGCGAGCTCGAGTCGGACGAGCAGGAGGAAGTGGAGCGCATTCTTGCCGAGCTCACCGACGACATCCGTCCGCATCGCGACGGCCTGGCCGAGTCGCTGGATGCGCTGGCCGAGCTGGACTCGCTGCACGCGCGGGCGCGGTACGCCATCCAGTTCGCGTGTACGCCGGCCGACCTGGTACCGGCGCGTGCTGGCTTCGCCATTCGCGACGGACGGCATCCGCTGCTGCTGGCGAAGGGCGCTGACGTCGTGTCCTTCGACCTCGCGATGTTCCCCGATGAGCGGACGTTGCTCGTGTCCGGGCCGAACACGGGCGGGAAGACGGTGCTGCTCAAGGCGCTCGGTCTGGTGTCGATGATGTCGCAGGCCGGCATTCCCGCCACGGTCGGAACGGAGAGCCGCATCCCCGTGTTCGACGACGTGCTCGCCGATATCGGCGACGAGCAGTCGATCGAGGCGAGTCTTTCGACGTTCTCCGCGCACCTCAAGAACCTGTCGGAGATCCTGCGGCGCGCGACGGGCGATTCACTCGTGCTCATCGACGAGCTGGGCTCGGGCACCGATCCGCAGGAAGGCGGCGCGCTCGGCTGGGCCATCCTCGAGACGCTCACGGCGCGCGGCACGACGACGCTCGCGTCCACGCACCTGGGGCAGCTGAAGGAACTGGCGACGCAGGTGCCGGGCGTGGTGAATGCGTCGCTCCAGTTCGACGCCGTGCAGCTCGCGCCGACGTATCGCCTCATCAAGGGCGTGCCGGGTCGGTCATACGGCATCAGCATCGCGCGCCGGCTCAACCTTCCGGCGGAGGTGGTGGCGCGCGCAGAGGAGCGGCTGCCGCAGGGCGAGCGCGACATGGCGGCGCTCATCGAGCGGCTGGAGCAGAAGGAGGAAGAGCTGTCGGTGCGCGAGCGCGACGCGACGACGATGATCGACGATGCGCGTACGCGCATCGCCGGTGTGGTGAAGCGCGAGCACACGGTGCGTGAGCGCGAGCGCGCGGTGGAAAAGGCCAGCCGACAGGAGGCACGGAAGTACGTGCTGGAGGCGCGCGCCGAGATCGACCGCACCATCAAGGAGCTGAAGAAGAAGGGCAGCGAGGCGGCCGATTCCGCGATCGACGAGATGGGACGCGAGGCGCGCCGGAGGGCCGAGGAGCTCGCGGCGAAGCAGGCGGGCGTGCTCGACCGGCTCGATGCGGAAGAGCGCGCGGCACTTCGCAAGCGCGGCTCCGTGCGCCCCGCGGATCGTACCCCGCTCGCCGAGGGCGACGCGGTGGAAGTTGGCACGCTGGGCGGGAAGATCGGCCGCGTGCTGTCGGTACGGGGGAACGACGTCTCCATCGTCGTCGGCTCGATGAAGCTCACCGTGAAGCTCGCCACCCTGCACAAGACCGAGCGCCCCGCGGAGGTGGCGGTGAGCTACATCGGCGACGCGCCCGAGGTCTTCGCGAGCACGGAAATCAACCTGCTTGGACTCCGTGCCGACGAGGCCGAGGGCGCGGTGCTCCAGGCGCTCGACAGTGCCATTCGCGCCGACCTCAAGAGCCTGCGCATCATTCACGGGAAGGGCACTGGCGCGCTGCGGCAGGTGGTGGACGAGATGCTGCGCAAGGACACACGCGTGCGCGAGTTCCACATGGCGGGCTGGAATGAAGGTGGTGCCGGCGTGACGGTCGCGGTGTTCGCGTGATTCCCGACGAGACGGTCGAGCGCGTGCGCGAGAGTGCGGACATCGTCGGCGTGATCGGCGAGTACGTGCAGCTCAAGCGCACCGGGTCGGATTTTCGCGGACCGTGCCCGTTCCACCAGGGCACGGGGCGCAACTTCTCGGTGTCGCCGAAGAAGATGATGTACTACTGCTTCGTCTGTCACGAGGGCGGCGACGTCTTCAACTACCTCATGAAGCGGCTGGGCGTGGACTGGCCGACCGCAGTGCGGATGGTGGCGGAGAAGTCGGGCATCGAGATCATCGAGACGCAGTCGCGGCGTCCGGACGAGAAGGACACGCGCGAGCCGATGTGGGAGGTGAACGGCGCCGCGGCGGAGTACTACCACGGCATCCTGTGGGACGATGACCTCGGCGCCGCCGCGCGGGCGTATCTCGACAAGCGGGGCATCGCGCGCGAGCTGGCGGAGAAAGTCGGCGTGGGGTTCGCGCCGCGCGAGATCGGGTTGATGCGCGCGCACATGAACACGCTCGGCTTCGACGACGACCGCCTGGTCGAGGTCGGGCTGCTGCATACGCCAGAGGGCAGCACCGAGCCACGTCCGCGCTTCCGCGACCGGCTCATGTTTCCCATCTACGACATCTCCAGCCGCGTCGTGGGATTCGGCGGCCGGCTGCTGGGACCCGGCGAGCCCAAGTACCTCAACAGCGCCGACTCGCCGGTGTTCAGCAAGGGCCGCCTGTTGTATGGGCTGAACTGGGCGAAGCAGGCCGCGCGGCGCGACGAGCGGATGCTCGTCGTCGAGGGCTACTTCGACGTCATGCGCCTCATTGGCGCCGGAGTCGAGAGCGTCGTCGCGCCAATGGGCACCGCCCTCACCGACGAGCAGGCGAAGCTCATTCGCCGGTACACGCAGCGCGTCTTTCTCCTGTACGACTCGGACAAGGCCGGCCTCAAGGCGACATTTCGTTCCGGTGACGAACTGTTGGGACAGGGCGCGTCGGTGCAGGTGGTGACGCTGCCCGACGGTGAGGATCCCGACACCTTCGTCCGTACCCACGGCACCGAGGGTCTCGAGGCGCAGCTCGCGAGCTCCATTGACGTGTTCGAGCGCAAGATCCAGCTGCTCGAGCGCGGCGGCTGGTTTGCCGACCTGCGGAAGAAGCGCCAGGCACTCGACCGGCTGCTGCCCACACTGCGCGCAACGAGCGACCCGCTCACGCGCGACATGTATCTCGGCTACGCGGCCACCGCCGCCGGTGTCACGCGCGAGCTGCTCGAGCGCGAGCTCACCGCGCCCGAGCGCACGCGGTCCGGGCGCGTCGCCGCTCGGCAACCGCACGCGCCAATCGACGAAGAGCCACAGGCGCGGGCCGGCCCGGTGCCGCGCGCGGAAGTCGTCCGGCCACGCAACGGCGACCGGCGTCGTGTGGCTGGTGAACGGGTGGCGAGTGCGGAGCGCGAGCTGGTGCGCGTGCTGCTCCACCGGCCGGCGTACTTCGAGCAGGTCATCGAGCGGGCAGGCGTGGAGAGCTTCCGGGATGGCGAGCTGCGGCGGATCTTCGCCGCGATGGTCAGTCTCGGTGCGGATGCAGGCCCGGACGGCCTCGCCGTACACCTCGACGGCGATGCGGTGGTGGTGATGCAGGAACTGCTGGAGGAAACGGGCGGCCTCGACCATGCCGACGAAACCGTGGCCGGCAGCCTTGCCGCCATGCACGAGCGCAACCTCACCGAGCGCATGTCCGAGATCGACCGCGAGATGCCGATCGCCTCGGACACGCAGAAGGACGAGTTGACCCGCGAAAAAGTGGGCCTCACGGCGGAGCTCCGGCGCCTGGGAGGCCAGTGGTGGAAGAAATTTCGGTGAGACGAGCTTCCCGGGGCTATGATTCAGTATGGCTACCCGCGCAAAAGCAGTAAAAGCCGCAGTCGTTCCACCGACTCCACGACTCCCGGTCCTCATGCATCCCGACGTCAAGTCCCTGCTTGCGGTGCAGGACGACGACCTTCAGGTCTACGTACTCGAGGATCGACTGGCCGCACTCGCGCCGCGCCTCGCGGCGCTCGAGAGGGAACGCGGCAAGGTGGCCGCCCAGCTCGATCGCGCCCGGGCCTCCATCGCCGCCGAAGCGGCGCACCACCGCGAAGCCGGCCTGCGGGTAGAGTCCAACCGCGCGCTCGTGGAGCGCAGCCAGCACGCCTTCGAGAACGTCACGTCGCCCAAGGAAGCCACGGCCGCCGTTTCGCAGCTCGAGCAGACGAAGCGCATGGTGGACGAGGCGGAGCGCGACGCCGCGCAGGTGCAGGGCCGCATCAACGAGCTCCGCCACCACGTCGCCGACCTCGAGGGCAGCCTCGCCGAAGTGGAAGCGCGCCAGGCCAGCACGCGGAGCGAGCTTCAGGCGGAACACGAGGGCATCGAGCGCGAGATCGCCGACGCCCGCGCCAAGCGCGACGTCGCCGCGCGCGCCGTCCCCGGCGCGATGCTCGGCAAGTACGATCGCGTGCGCGTCCGCAAGCGCGCCGAGTCCGTCTTTCCGCTGCGCGGCAAGTCGTGCAGCGCCTGTGACACGGCCATCCCCACGCAGCGGCGTGCGGCCATGGCGTCGTCCGGTGCGCTGGAGATGTGCGAGGGATGTGGCGTGCTCCTGTACGCGGCGGATTGACGACGGCCGCCGTTGAACCACCGCAGGATGTCTCCCATGTTGAGACAATGACCACTGCCGCTCCCGTCGCCCGTCCGCGTGCTCGCTGGATCCTGCCGGTGGAGCCGGACCCCGCCCTCGTGCAGGCGCTGCACGAGGAGCTGAAGCTGCCCGTCGTCATCTGTCGCCTGCTCGCGGTGCGCGGCCACGGCGAGCCGGAGACGGCGAAGCGCTACCTGCGGCCGCGTCTCGACCAGCTGCTGCCACCGGAACAGATGCTCGACATGTCGCGATCCGTGGAGCGGCTCGTACGCGCCATCCGCGACGGCGAGACGATCCTCATCCACGGCGACTACGACGTGGACGGCATGTGCTCCACCACGCTCATGACGCGCGCCCT
>JBDTYL010000404.1:0-2836 GCA_040005695.1 bacterium
CCTTCTGGAGCTTGCCGAGTGTCTCGCCGCTGCGCTGGTCCTCGAAGGTCTGGAACGGAAGCGCCAGCGAGTGCCGGATGCCATCCGAGTACAGGTCGGCGCCGACGCGCTGCGTCACCACGTTGACGAAGTAGTCCTGGAAGTTCTTCGCCACGCGACTGATGAACGCCACGCCCACCGCCATGCCGAGCAGCGTGAGGATGCCGCTGAGGAACTTCGCCTGCGTGTACTGGTCGCGCTTGCTGGCGTAATCATCGACGATGTGCTGCAGGATCAGGGGATCCAGCAGCGAGAAGACCTGGTTGACCGTCGCAAGCACCAGCGCGAGCACGACGAAGCGCCAGTAGGCGCGGAGGTAGCGGAGCAGTGTTCGCATGATTCAGTCTAACTCCGCCGCGCTCCCGATGGTTCGCGGGGGTCCCGGTACGGGCGTCAGGGTAGCGCCGAGCGGGGGTTTACGCGCCAGACGGTTTCGTCGCCGAAGCTCACGCGGATGACGTGGCCGCCCGTGGTCTGGAGCCCGAAGCGCGTGCTGACTGACGGGACGGGCGCCGGCGGGGGGCCACGCGTACTCGGCGGACTGATCGACGTCGCGAATTCCGACCGCCGCTCGGCGACCGGCAGCCAGATGGCCCACCGCTCGATGAGCCAGCTGCCCTCCGGCAGCCTGCGGAAGACGATTTCGCCACCGGGCACGCCCTCGGCGTTCTGCGCGGGGATGTTGACGAACGAGAAATCGAGCCGCCGCAATTCCGACGACGAGCGGTCGATGGTGAGCACGCCGGTGATGTCCGCCTGCCTCCGGCCCGGCACGGGCGAGAAGCCCAGGCGGACGAGGTCCTGGCCGCCCGAGTCGGCCAGCAGACGCAGGCAGTGCGTCGCGGCGAATGATTCGGAGAGGAGCACGTCCTCGTCCGGCGCGTGGAACACCTCCTTGTTCGCGCCACGAGTGACATAGCCGTGCTCCGCGAGCTCCTCGGCCGGCTGGCTCGCGAACGGGCGCAGCGGCAGACCCACTTGCGTGGTGCTGTCGGTCACGCGCCAGCGGGTTTCCGCCGCGGACTGCCTCCGGACGAAGGTGGTGACGTCGGCACGGTAGGCACGCGTGAGCCGGGTGAGTTGCGATGCGCGCAGTGCCTTGCGGGCCTCCTCCCATACGGCGAACGCCGCCGAGGTGGAGTCCGGGATGGCTTCGCACTGGGGCGACGCGGTCACCTGCACGCCCGCGAGCTGCACGGGCAGTCCGGTGAGCACGACGGTGTGCAACAGGATCTTTCCTTCCACGAGCGCGATCGGCTTGTCGAGGGTAGGCCGAAACGCGATGCGCTTTGCCTCGATGCGGTACGTACCGGTGGCAGGTGCGCGCATGGTGAAGGATCCGCCATCGTCGGCGAGCGCGCGGGCGACGGGCGTCCCGTGCTCGTCGAGCAGGGTGACGATCACCCCGGGCACCAGGAGAGAATCCGGCGTGATGGCCGTGCCCCTCACCATCTGGGCCCGGGCCAATGGACCGAGCAGCAACGCGAGGGTGAGCAACGCGGTGGGGGCGCGCATGATGATCCTAATTCTCGGGAGCAGGCCGGCCAACGGCAAGCACCCGGTCAACCCCCGCCAGCGTCACTGCGCAGGACACCAGCGATCATGCGGGCAGCCCGACCGCAGACGCGATGCGTTCCTCGATGTAGTCCACGAAGTTCGTCCAGGGATCGAAGCCGATCACGGTGGGCGCGTCGGCGACGAAATTCGAGAGCGCGTTGACGTCGTAGAAGTAGTGCTTCCCGTCGCGGTCGTCCACGAGGTACTCGATCCCGCCGATGTCGAGGCCCGTGAACCGCGAGATGCGTTCAACCTGCGCGATGATTTCCGCGGGCGGCGTGTACGCCTCGACGCGGAGACCGCTCTTCACCGCATCGACGGCGCACGCCGCACCCACGAGTGTCACGCCACTGGTGGTCTGACAGGCGTCGGCGAGGCAGAGGTCGAACGAGCCGGTGTCGGAATAGACGTGGATGGCGTAGAGGTATCGGCCGTGCAGTGTTTCGACGCGCGTGATGTGCGCGTCGCGCAGCGGAGCCGCTTCCTGCACGAGCGCCACGCCGTCGATGCCGAGTGTCACGCCGCCGCGCGCGACGGCGTCGTGGAGTGCGGTGGCGCTGTCGTACCGCGTGATGCCTGCACCACTGCCGCCGATGTTCGCCTTCACGAGCACCGGGTAGCGCAGGTCTTCCGCCGCAGAAGCGGCGAGGGCAGGCGCGTTGATCACCACGGATCGCGGAAAGGGCAGACCGAGCTCGCACAGCATGTCCAGCTGCGTGGCCTTGGAGAGCTCGTATCCGTACACCTTGCTGCCGTTGATCACGGGTACGCCGATGCGCTCGAGGTGTCGCAGCCAGTGCAGCGTGTGGAACGTTGATCCGCCGTGGCCGCGCAGGTAGGCGGACGGGCTCGCACGGTTGACGACGAGCGAGTACGGAGACACGCGCTCTGCGGGATCGAAGCGGTGCGCGGCGGCGTCGAGGCGCACGAACGGCAGCCGGCGGCGCTCGAGTTCCGCGAAGAGCGGCCTGAACCAGTCGGGATGCTCGTAATAGACAGCGATGGGATGCATGACCAGGCTGACGAAGTGCGAAGAAGGGAGTGGCGTCGCCCGTGCTGTCTATCCCGGCTCACCTCAGGGCGTTCCCGGCATGCTGGACGCCCCGATTCGCGGCAGGCATCGGGCGCAGATCAGGGCGGCGTCAACGGCAGATCCTTCCCTTCGACTACGCGCAGATGACAAGGAAGATCCTTCGCTCCGCTCAGGATGACAACGTTGCGGCGCCCAGGATGACAACGT
>JBDTYL010000405.1:0-14763 GCA_040005695.1 bacterium
GCGTGGCGTCGTGAATGTTGGCGATGGCCTGGCGGATCTGGTCCATGCCGAGTGCCTGCTGGCCCGCCGATGCGACGATCTGCGCCGCGGCCTGCGCGGCTTCTTCCACCACGGTGGCCAGCTGCGCGATCACCTCGCCCGCCTGGTTGACCTGCCGCACCGCGGCCGCGCTCTGTTTCGTGCCCTGCTCGGTGGCCATCACCGCCGCGCTCGTCGAGCGCTGGATTTCGGACAGTAGCCGGCGCACCTGCACCGTGCTCTCCTTCGCCTCTCCGGCGAGGGTCTTGATCTCCGCGGCCACGAGCGCGAAACCGCGGCCATGCTCGCCCGCCCGCGTGCTCTCCACCGCCGCATTGAGCGCGAGGAGCTTGGTCTGCTCCGCGATGTCGCTCACCGCCGTGGTGATCTCGCCGATGGCCTGGGCCTGCTCCGCCAGCGCGACGATACCGTGCGCCATGTTCTCCACCTGTGCCTGCACGAGGCGCATCGCGGCGACGGCTTCGTCCACGGCCAGGCGACCGGCGCGGCCGCCCTCGGCCGCACGCTGCGCCGCATCGGCCACCGCGCGTGCGCGCTGCGCCGATTGCGTAGCGGTCTGCGCCACTTCGTCCACGGTCGCCACGGTTTCCGTCACGGCGGCCATCGACTCGTTCGTCCCCGCCGCCTGCTCCGTGGTGGCCGAGAGGATCTCGGCGCTGCTCGACGCGATGACGTTGGCCGTTTCCTGGAGCGGGCGCGTAATGGAACGGCTCAGCAGCCATGCGGCAATGATGCCCAGGATGATCGCCATCACTGCGGTCACGAGCACGGTGTTCCGCGCCGCCACCGCCGCCACCTGGCCGCCCCGCGCTTCCTCATCGGAATTCCGGGCCGCTTCGGCAACGCTGGCGTGAATGTTCGCGTAAAGGGAGTCGCCGATGGGCTGCGTGCGCGTCGTGCGGATACGCAGCACTGCCGCCTGATCGTTCGCCTTGCTGGCCGCGTCGGCCGCGAGCAGGGCGCTGCCCCACCCTTCGAGCAGCGCGGACGCCCGTGTCCAGCGCTCGCGCTCCCGGTCGGTGCTCACCGAGTCGCGCAGCGATGCCATCTTCGACCTGGCATCGGCGAGCAGGCTGTCCCGCGCACGCTCGAACCGCGTGTCGAAGGTGATGAGGTTGCGAAGGTGATTGATGTGCGCCTCCTTCAGCTCCGTCTCGAGACGAAGTGCTGGCAGGAGTGTCGTCCGCCTCGCCGCGAGCGCCCCCTCGTACACCGTGGTGGTCTTGCCGAGCGCCTTGGCGCCGATCACGGCGACGATGGCAAGGAGTAACAGCTCGATTGCGAGCGCCAGCGCGATGCGCCGGCCGACTGTCCACGTCATCAGGACCTCATCCAGGGAGAAACCAGCATCAGGGCTCGGGCCGAGCCGCGTCGAGCATCGCATGCGCATCCAGCACCAGCACGGCATCATCGGTCACGCCCATCGCGAACAGCCCGCGCCCGCCGCCGCGCGCGGGCGAGAGCGCGGACTTCCGCACCAGGCGCGTGTCCTCGACGGCATCGGCGAACAGCCCGACGACGGCGCGACGCCCATCGCCCAGCACGATCAGGCGGCTCTCCGCATGCCGCGTCGCGGCGCCTCCACCAACGGACAATACCGTGAGTGGCCTGCCCCGCCACGCCGTCACGCCATACACCGGCGCGACGGCGCGCGGCAGCGGCGTCACCACCGTGGCGCGCACGATGGCGACAATGGAGGCCAGCGACATCCCGAGCCGCTCGTCGCCGACGACGAAGACGAGGCGATCGCGCTCGTCTTCGCGCGCAAGCTCGTCGTGCACCGACAGCGGCGTCGCCAGCACGCGTGCTCGCGCTTCGAGCGTCGCCCGCTGCGCGCCATCATCGGCCACCGCGACGCTGGCCGCGTACTGCGCGGAAAGGCGAGCCAGCGCCGACGAGACATCCTCGCGCACGCCGGTCTTCGTCCCGCTCATGGACTGGTCCCGGAGAGGGCACGCAGCCGCAGTGCGGCCACCTGCCGCAGGCGAGCGGCCGGCACGCCGTCGGACGCGGTGACCATCGCGGACGCATCCATCGCCTCGAGGAGGTGCGCGGCATTCGCGAACGCGTTGCGCGCACCGGCGGAGTCACCCGTGCGGGACAGCGCGTCGCCGAGGAGCAGGTGACCCATCACGAACTGCCGGTCCAGGTAGATGGCGCGACGCGCCGCTGCCGCCGCGTCGGCGTGCCACCCTGCCTCGGCCAGCAGCGTCGCATGCAGGTAGTGCAGCTCGGCGTCGAGGGGATGAAGCTCCAGTGCGCGGGCACAGAGTCCTCCCGCCTCGTGCAGCCGTCCCTGGTTCGCCACGGAGCGAACGTACACGATCCAGACGCGGAGGTCCTCAGCGTTTGTCGCCGGCGTACCGAGCGCCGCGACGGCGAGCTGCTCGGCGGCGGGATAGTCCGCGAGGGCATACGCGCGCAGGATCCCGGCCAGGGCCGTGGGCGCGAGCGCCGCGTCGGTTGCGGGTAGCTCGGCGGCAGGGAGGATTGTCGCCGAATCCACGGCGGTCTTCTCTGGCGCGTCGGCAAAGGTCGGTGCGGCCAGCGCATTCGACGCGGCCGGCCACGCGGGAGGCCATGGCGTGGGCGTTGGTGGGCTGACGTCGCCAGTCGTCGCGAACTCGCCCGGCGACGGCGTCACGCGGACGGTCGTCGCGCGGAGGGTCGTCGCGGCACCCGGCCGGTCCGCACGCCGATACGCGATGCCGGCCGGCGTGAGCACCGCCTCGCACGGAACCACGTGCACGAGCGGCGGGTCGGACGCGCCGAGGATCAGCCAGCCATCGGGCGCGAGCGATGCCAGCAGGCGCGTCGCGATCGCCGCAACGGTCGGCATGTCGAAATAGATCATCACGTTGCGGCACAGCACGACGTCGAATCCCTCGACGCCCTGCTCGGGAAGCGCGTAATCGTCAACGACCAGGTTGAGGAGCCGGAACTGCGCGGCGTCGCGCACCTCGGGCTCGAGGTCGTAGAACGTCCCGCTTCGCGAGAACCAGCGGGCGATGCGCTCGTCCGAGACGCCGCGCAGCGCCCAGCGTGTATAGCGACCGCGCCGCGCGGCGTCGAGGCGCGGACGCGCGATGTCGGTGCCGAGGATGAGCGCGGGATGCGGCCAGCGCTGTTCGCGCAGCATGATGGCGAGCGTATGTGGCTCCTCGCCCGACGCGCACCCTGCGCTCCAGAGTCGCAGCGGGCGCTTGGCGCCGTACGATGCGAGCCGCGCAGGCAGGACGTCCGTGGCCAGCAGGTCGAGCTGCGCGGCATCGCGAAAGAAGTAGCTCTCGCCCACGGTGAGCTCCGCGAGCACGGCATCGCGTGCATCGCCGGGTGTCTCGAACGCGCGGAGCAACGCGGCCGGTTGCCCGATGCGCAGGACGCTCATCGCGCGACGCATGCCCGCCTCGGCAGACGGCTGCCGGTTGGGTGGAAAGACGAGCCCTGCCAGCAGGTGCGCGAGCGCGGCGATGCGCGCGAATGCGGGATCGGTGAATCCCGTCGTGATCCTGCGAGCCGGCGGAGGGGACTTCACGATGCTGGCTGTCACTCGGCGGCAGTCTCCGCGGCGTCGAGCGCTTCGCGCTCGGCCTGCGTGAGAAAGCTGCCCGCGTCGTAGATCACGAGCGCGCCCGTCTCCATGGCCGCCAGGCCGGACAGGCGCGCGATGACCGGAGAAACAGCCGACGGCGACTCGAGACCCCCTGTCGGCACGTCGGTCACCTCCTCCACATCCTCCACGCGGATGGCGACCAGGCGGTCCGCTGCTTCGAGGAGGATGAGGAACTGCTCGGGGCCATTGGCCAGCGCGGGCAGGGCGAGCCGCTGGCGGACGTCCACCACGGGCACGATCCGTCCCCGCACGTTGATCGCGCCCTCGATGATGGCGGGCGCGCCCGGCAGGGGCGCGATGGTCACCGCACGCACGATTTCCCGCACTGCAAGCGCGGAAAAGCCGACCTGCGTCCCGCCAAGGCGGGCAAGGAGGATCGAGATGGAGGGGGTTGCCGAAGTCACCGCGCCTGCAAGTGCAGGAACAGGGCCGCACTCGACCTCGTCACCGCCCTTTTACGGACCGCCTGCGGGATCGGGGCGTCCGCCGAACACCACGAGTGGCGCCAGCTGTTTGAGCAAGGCCGGCCCGATGCCCTTCACCCGCCGCAGGCCGGCTAGCGACTTGAAGGGACCAAGCGAATCGCGGCTCGCCACGATGCGGCGCGCGAGCGCAGGACCGATGCGCGGCAGGGCCTCAATTTCAGCGGCCGTCGCCACCTCGACGTCCACGGGCGCACCTGGCGGCGCCTTCCTGGACCCGGCGGCAACGGGCGCCTGCGAGGGTGAGGGCCGGTTCCCGCGCGCATCCGTGTCGATGCGCAGGGTGGGCGGAGAGAAGCCCGGTCGCACGACGGGCGCGCCGTACGGCGTGTGGTCGAACGGACGGTCCGGCCGCGCATACGACGGCGGTACGGACACGACGCCGGCCACGTCGCGCGCGATGGTGTCGCGCGCGCCGCGGGCCGTCCTGCCCTTGCGTGGTCGGCCCTGCCGGCCGGACCGGCTGGCGCTGTCGGCGGCGTACGCCTGGCGTGCGAGGCCCTGCTGCTCGAGTGGAGTGGCTGCCGGAGACGCACCCGCGCGCAGCACGCGCACGGCGCCTCCAAGGAGGATCACGATGGCGACGAAGGCGAGGGCCTTCTGTTCGGATGGTGTGGGCATGGGCAGAGCATGGCTCCGTTCCTCCCGGTTGTCGTCACCGCTTTCGTGCGCGCCGGATGAAATGCATGCGGACGCGCCTCCGGTCAGCCCTCCATGAGGAGCGCCAGCGCCACGTCGCCCACCACCTGGAAGCTCTTCGGTGAGATCTTGTCCATGGTGTCCTGCAGGGTGTGGTGGTAGTTCGGGGACGGGTTGCCGTCCGGACCCGGTGGCCCGTAATCGAGGTCGATCACGTCGATCACGCGGTATCCCTTCTCGAGGAAGGGCACGTGGTCGTCGGTGACCGGGTAGCCGTACGCCTGCGGCAGGAAGTACTTCGCGTAGCCGAGTTCCGCCGCCTTCTGCCACACGCGCGCGACGACTTCCGGCGCGGCACGAATGGAGTTCGGCTCCTGCGTGATGTTGAGGTTCGCGTCGGCGATCATGTCCCACAGCACGCCGTACATCGGCTTGTAATCGGCGCTGGGCGGATTGTTCACGAAGTGCTGGGCGCCGAGCAGGACGTCGGCGTACGGCGGGTCGAAGCTGGCCCCGTAGTCCTCGCCGTCCACGAACAGGAGGTCCACGCCCACGTTGGCGGGCGTCTTCTTCAAGGCATCACCCAGGGCGACGAAGAGTCCCACGCCGGACGCGCCGTCGTTGGCGCCGGGAATGGGCGTACCACGGTTGCCGAGCACCGGGTCGGAGTCGGCCATGGGGCGCGTGTCCCAGTGGGTGATGTAGAGGATGCGCTGCGTCGCCTTGGGGTTGAATTGCGCGAGGATGTTGCGCAGGGGTATGGAGTCGCCCTTGAGCGTCTTGTGCATCCACCGCTGCTCGATGACGGTGTCGGCACGCGCCTTCATCATCGACACGATCCAGTCGCCCGCCTTCACGGCGCCCGCGGTGCCCGGCACGCGCGGGCCGAACGCCACCTGCTGCCTGGCATAGGAAAACGCGGAGTCGGCGTTGAACGCCGTCCTCGGCCGCGAGGGCAGCTTGTCACAAGCGCCGGCAAGCGCGAGGCCGAGGGCACCACACAGAGTCAGCATCCGCACGACGAGGACCTTGGGGAGTCGGGAAACGGGGTGCCCCCGCGCTGGCGAGGACGGCGAAGTGGATACACGGGAGCGGCTCAGGCGTTCGACGGCGTCGGCCGGCGGGACGCTCCACCCCGCGCGGGCGAGGTGCGCGAGCCGGGCGCCTGCCGCAAGTTGGTCTCGGGCGTGGCGACGCGCGAGTCCCGGGTCGCCACACGGGCCGCACCTTCGGGCGGCCGGCGGTGTACACCGCGTCGACGAGAAGCCGTCGTACGGCGTTTTCGTGGCCGGCCACAACCGCCGCCTGGCGCACCGCAATGCGCCAGACTTGAATTTCCGCGCGGCCGGTGCGGAATTTACCGGCTGCGATGCACGCGACAAGTTTGTGCCGCGCTTGAAGTTCCGCGTGTCTTGCGCACCCCCGGGTTCCGCTTGAAGATCATCAGCCGCTACATCATCAGGGAGCACCTCGGCCCGTTCGCGTTCGCGCTCACGGCGCTGACGTCGCTCATGGTGCTCAACTTCATCTCGCGCCAGTTCGGCGAGTTGGTGGGCAAGGGGCTTCCCTGGAGCGTGATCGGCACCTTCTTCCTGCTCTCCATCCCGTTCACGCTCGCGCTCACGGTCCCGATGTCCGTACTCGTGGCGGTGCTGTACGCATACACCCGCCTGGCGTCGGAGAACGAGATCACGGCGCTCAAGGCCAATGGCGTGAGCCCGTGGACCATCGTCACGCCGGCGATCGTGGGGGGCGTGGTGATGTCCATCGCGCTGCTCGCCTTCAACGACCAGGTGCTGCCGCGCTCGAATCACGCGCTGAAGACGCTCACGGATGACATCCAGCAGACCAAGCCGACCCTCCTCCTCAAGGAGCAGGTGATCAACTCCATTGCCGAGGGCAAGTTCTACCTGAAGGCGGGCAAGGTGGATCAGGCGGGTGGGCGCATGAAGGAGGTCGTGATCTACGACCTGGCCGACCCCACGCGCCGGCGCACCATCTACGCCGACAGCGGGCGCATCGCCTTTGCGTCGAACCGGGTGGACCTCGACCTGAACCTGTTCCACGGACAGATGCAGGAGGTCTCCACGGACAAGCCGACGCAGCTCAACCGGTTGTTCTTCGACCAGGACCGGATCCGCATCCGGAACGTGGGCAGCGCGGGCATCAAGCGGACGCAGCCCTCCGAGTCGTACAAGGGCGATCGCGAGATGGGTGTGTGCGAGATGCAGCGACGGCTGTGGGCCGCGCAGAACAATTACGAGTCCGAAGTGCGCGAGTTCAGCGCCCCTCCGCCGTCGGACGCACAGCTGATCCATGGCCCGCCGCCGCGACCGGCCGGCGCGCCCGAGCCGCACGGGCTGGGCTGGGCATACTGCACGCTGCTGCGCACGGTGGGCGGCGTGCAGGAAGCGCACGCGGAGGAAGTGACCGCGGCTACGCTGCATGTCGTGCAGGACACGACGCCGAGGGCAAGGCGGGACTCGGCGGCGACCGCGGCGGCGCGGGATTCGGCCGCGCTCACGCACGCGCGCGATACCACGCGGGCGTCCGACTCGACCCCCGTGAAGAACGTGCATGCGATCGGAACGGTGGTACAGAAGGTGGTGCACGATACGGCCAGGGTGGTGACGAAGGTGGCGCGTGACAGCAGTGCCGCCGTGAAGGTGGATTCGGTGCGCACGGCGGAGCAGGTCGCGGCGCGCGCACGTGCGGCGCTTGCGCGGCCGGCAACGCAGCTCGCGCCGTCGTCGGGAGCCGCGCCATTCAACGTGACTTCGCGTGTCCTCGAGGGCCGCATGCGCATCGAGATTGCGCAGCATGCGCGCGACCGGTACGTGATCGAGATCAACAAGAAATTCTCCCTCGCGGCCGCGTGCCTCATCTTCTGCATCGTCGCGCCGCCCATCGCACTGCGTTTCCCGCGCGGCGGCGTGGGCCTCGTGATCGGGGTGAGCCTCGCCGTGTTCGCGCTCTACTACGTCGGGTTGATCGGGGGCGAGTCGCTGGCCAACAAGGGGATCGTGCCGCCGTTCTGGGCCATGTGGGGCACCAACGTGATCCTCACGGCCGTGGGCATCGTGCTGCTCTTCCGCATGGGGCGCGACTCGGGCTCGTCGCGCGGTGGCGGGATACGGGAGTGGCTGGACCAGCGCCGCTTCTTGCGGGACGAGCGGCGCGCCGCGAAGCAGGGTGCGACATGAAGCGCATCGGCGGACCCCTCGACCGCTACGTGTTCGCGGAGTGGATGAAGATCTTCCTCTCGACGGCGATCGGGCTCCCGATCCTGCTCGTGATCATCGACCTCACGGACCACCTGCAGGGCTACCTCGACCACAAGATCCCGCCGCCCGCCATCGCGCTGAGCTACGTCTACTGGATGCCGCAGTCGATGTTCCAGGCGCTGCCGGCGGCGGTGCTGTTCGCGACGGTATTCTCGATTGGCGCCTTCACGCGGCATTCGGAGGTCACGGCGGCCAAGGCCTCCGGCATCAGCTTCTACCGCCTCATTGCGCCCATCCTGCTCGGGGCGCTGCTGGCGGCGGGAATCGACCTCGTCATCGGCGAGCTGGTGCCCATCACGGACGCGCGCCGCAACAACCTGCTCGAACAGGACAAAGTCGGCACGGGCACCATCCGCTCCAACTTCGCCTTCGCCGCGGAGTACGGACGCGTGTATGAAGCCATCAACCTCGACGTCACGCGGGGCACGCTCGACCAGCTCCAGATCCATCGGAAGGGTGTGGGAGGGGATTACCCCACGGTGCTCATCTCGACGACCGGCGCAACGTACTCGGATACGACTCATCAGTGGACGCTCGGCCAGGGCGAGATGCACGTGATCCGGGATTCGCTGCTCAAGGGCAAGAAGGGCGAGACGGTTGCGCTGCCGAGCTTCGACATGAGCTTTGCACGGATGACCGACCGGCGACTGCTGGAAAAGCCCACGGACCTGATGGCCAAGCCCCGCGACCCGGCCGAGATGCGCTACGAGGAGCTCAGCCGGTTCATCACGTCGCTGGAGCGCTCCGGTGGGGATGCGAACCTCCTGCGCGTGGAGCGCGGGCTCAAGATCGCCATTCCGGTGACGTGCCTGGTCATTGCGCTGTTCGGCGCACCGCTCGCCACGAGCACGCAGCGCGGCGGCACGGCCTACGGCATCGGCATCAGCCTGGCGACCACGGTTACGTTCCTCATGCTCATTCAACTCACCAAGGCGGTCGGCAAGGGCGGCTTCGTGTCCCCTGACGCCGCGGCCTGGCTTCCCAACGCCGCTTTTGCCGTGTTCGGGCTCGTCCTGCTGTACCGCGTGCGCACGTGAGTGAAGTCGACCGGCCCTTCGGGGCGCAACGGCCGACCGAGACGTTCCCCGTCGTCCAGCGGAAAGGCATCGTCTTTTTCCGGCGGGTCACGCAGTCGTTCATCAACTTCTTCCGCCAGATCGGCGTGCGCGGGTACTTCCTCCGCGACATCGGCCGGGCGTTCGGCGACCCGGCCACGTTCGTGCCGGAGACCATCCGCCAGATGCGGCGGATCGGGGTGGACTCGATCCCGCTCACCGTCATCGTCGCCGCCTTCATCGGCGGCGTCATCGCGATCCAGACCCGCTACCAGCTGTTTCCGGGAGTGCAGCTCAGCATCATCGGGCTCTCCACCCGCCTGATGGTGGTGCTCGAGCTGGGGCCGCTCCTCACGGGACTCGTGCTCACCGGCCGCGTCGGCGCGCGGATGACGGCGGAAATCGGCACGATGCGCGTGACGGAGCAGATCGACGCGCTCGAGACGCTCTCGTACGATCCACTGGCGTTCCTCATCGTGCCGCGCCTGCTGGCTTGCCTCATGATGCTGCCGTTGCTCGTCATCCTCGCGGACTTCACCGGCCTCGCGAGCGGCTACGCGGTCTCGGTCTACGGCACGGACGTCACCCCCCAGGACTTCATTACCGGTGTGCGGCTCGGCTTCGGTACCTTTCAGGTCGTGTACTCGCTGTTCAAGGCCACACTCTTCGGCGGGGCAATCGCGTTCATCTGCTCGTACGAGGGGTTCGTCACGGAAGCCGGCGCCGAGGGCGTGGGTCGTTCGACGGCGAAAGCGGTGGTCATCACTTCGGTCTCAATCCTCGTGCTCGATACGTTGACGGCGGCGCTTCTCGCCCCTTACCTACAGACATGAAACGGCGCGACGAAGTCCTCGTGGGCGTGTTCATCATCGTCGCGGTGGCCATCGGGCTCCTCGGCACACTCTGGCTCGTGCGCGGCGGGTTGTCGTCGGGCTATCCACTCTACGTGAAGTTCGCCTGGGGACAGAACCTCAAGCCGGGCCAGCCGGTGCTGCTCGCGGGCGTGAACGTGGGCGGGGTGCGCGACGTGAAGCTGCGCGACGATGGCTACCTCGACGTCATCCTTCGCGTCAATGACGACATCAAGGTGCCGAAGAACTCGTTCGCGAGCGTCAAGCCGATCGGCATCTTCGGGGACGCGGCCGTCGCGCTCACGCCGAAGGGACCGAGCAATATCTCCTACTCGGCGAACGACACGGTGCCGGTGGGGCCGAGCGATACGGACATCCAGGCGATCATGAATCGCGTGGACTCGATTGGCGCGACGGTGCAGTTGATGACGAAGACACTGAACGCGGAACTGGTGGCGGCGGGTGGCTTCAAGGACATGCGGAAGACGCTCGCGAATGCGGCGGAGCTCTCGGCGAATGCGAGCCGGCTGTCGGTTCAGCTCAATGCCATTGCCGCGGAGCAGAACCGCAACCTGACGCTGACGATGGCGTCGTTCCGTCGCGCGGCGAGTGCGGTGGACTCGGCGCAGATCGACTCGACGCTGAAGAATTTCCGGACGTCGAGCGCGAGCCTCACGCGCATCGCCAGCAACCTCGATTCGACGACGAAGCGCGTGAACAGCCTGGTGGGCGGCATCGAGCGCGGCGATGGCACGGTCGGGAAGTTCATGAAGGACACCCTGCTCTATCGCGATCTGCGTGGCCTGGTGACGCAGGCGGATTCGGTGCTGGCTGACTTGAAAGCCAATCCGAAGAAGTACATCAACCTCCGGATCTTCTAGGCTGTTCGCGCGCGACGGGTTGCGTGTCACCCTGGCGAAGCGACGGATCTGCTCGACGCCCTCGTCATCCTGAGCGAAGCGAAGGATCTGCTTGCGCGCCCGAACGGCGTGCAGGCCGGAACTCCGCCCGTCGAGCAGGACTCGACGCCAGGGATTACGTCTTCCGCTGCCGCCCCACCGTCGCGTAGTAGACCGGGATGCCGAGCAGGATGATTCCCATCACGGCGAGCGTCGGCCACCGGCTCGACGGATCGATGATCGCGTTCCCGAGCAGGAACAGCGTCGCCAGGATGAACAGCGCGGGCACCACCGGATACAGTGGCGTGCGAAACGGCGGATCGTAGTCGGCACGCTTCCGGAACACGAAGATGGCGGCCACCGCGAGCGCATAGAACGGCACGATCGCCGTCACGAACGTATCCGCGAGCTGCTCGAACGTCCGCAGCATCACGAACACGATGCCGAGTCCCGTGACGAGCAGGATCGACACGTACGGCGTGTTGTAGCGCGGGTGCACGGCGGCAACCTTCTGGAAGAAGAGCCCGTCGTCCGCCATCGCGAAGAACACCCGCGGTGACGTCAACAGGGTGCCGTTCAGCGTGCCGAAGGTGGAGAGCATCACCGTGATCGCGACGAAGATCACGCCGGGCGCACCAATGAGCCGTTGGGCCACGTCCGCCGCAACGAGCTTCGAGTGCCGGATCTCCTCCACCGGCATCACGGCCAGATAGGCAAGGTTCGCCAGGATGTAGATCGCGATCACCGCTACCGTGCCGATGATGATCGCGCGCGGCAGCGTCCGGCGGGGGTCCTTCACTTCGCCCGACACGAAGCTGAGGTCCGCCCATCCATCGAACGCCCAGAGCACGGACACCAGCGCGAGACCGAAGGCCGCGATGTGGAACGAGCCCGCCGGCGCGGCCGGAGTGTAGTGGCCACCCGTCTTCGGCAGCCCGAGCGCGAATGCGCAGAGGATGATGAACAGGAGGCCGCCGTACTTCGCGAGCGTCGTGAGGTTCTGCACGAGCGAGCCCCAGCGCAGGCCGACGTAGTTGAACGTCGCCGTGAGCCCGATGGCGAGTGCCGCCACGTAATGCACGTAGTCGGTGTACGGCGCCACCGACGGATCGTATCCGAGCACCCGCAGCAGGTATTCGGAGAACGTCGTGCTGATGGCGCCCAGCGACGCGGCGCGAATGAGCACGAGCTCGGACCAGCCGAACAGGAACGCCGGCATGCGGCCCCAGCCTTCGCGGATGAAGACGTAGGCACCGCCCGTCTCGGGAAAGGCCCCGGACAGCTCCGCGAGCGTGAGCGCGCCGCACAGCGCGAACAACCCGCCCGCCACCCACACCGCCATCAGGGGCAGGGGCCCGGGCAGCTTGTCGGTGACACCCGCGGGCGACCGGAAGATCCCCGAGCCGATGGTGGAGCCGATGAGCACCGCCACCGCGCTCCAGAGGCCAAGCTGTCGCTGGAGTCGAGGAGCGGTTCCCTGCACTGTCGAGGAGGTCGCCATGCGGGAATGGTACGGCGTCGTGCTCAGGATGCGCAACGAATCGCGGGGCCGCGTAGGGGATTTGCTGGTTGACCCCTGCCCGACGACCGATGACCTTTCGATCTCCCCTTCAATATCCGCCGCTGCACATGCGACTCTTCTTCGCCGACGGGCTGTTCTGGCTGTCCGTGGCGTGCTGTGCGATCGCACAGGTCTTCATCATCCGCTCGGTTC
This sequence comes from bacterium, assembly GCA_040005695.1. GTDB lineage: Bacteria > Gemmatimonadota > Gemmatimonadetes > Gemmatimonadales > Gemmatimonadaceae > AG11. The sequence continues at coordinate 12,577 of JBDTYL010000405.1, forward strand.
GCGGGACCCGGTACGTACCGGAGCCGAGCGCCGGCGTGCCGCATTCGCGCGGTACGATGGAGATGCTGTGGGCGGTGATTCCGGCCATCGGACTCGCCGTGCTCCTCGTCTTCACGTGGCGCGCCATCCATCCGGTGGGTGCCGCGACGTCCGCACCGGCGCCGGTCGCCGCGGTCGCGTCGTAGCATGCCGACCCTCCGCCGCTACTCGTACGCCACCTTCGCCGTGGCGTGCACGCACCTCGTGTTCGGCGCCATCGTGCGCATCTCGGGCTCCGGCATGGGCTGCGGCGACAACTGGCCGCGCTGCTACGGGTCGTTCTTCCCGCCGCTGAGTCGCCCTGACCTCATCATCGAGGTCACGCACCGCTACCTCGCGTCGATCCTCCTGCTCTCGCTGATCGGCCTCGCGATCGCCGCCTATCGGCGGCGGGCAGAGGCCGGCGTCGGCGGACGCGGCGGCGTCCTTCGCAGCGCGTCGCTCGCCGTCGCGCTCGGCTTCTCCGCCGCCCTGCTCGGCGCCATGACGGTGAAGCTGGGCAACGCCCCCTTCGCCACGCTCGCGCACTGGACGGTGGCGATGAGCCTCGTGGCCGCCGTGGTTGCGACGGTGATCCGCGCTGGCGGACTGGGTGGCGCGGCGGTCCGCCTGCATCAGGTGTCGCGCGCGACGCGCAGCGCCACCGCTGCCGGTGCCGGCCTCGCGCTCGTGGCGGTGGTGATGGGCGGGCTCACGGCGAAGTATCCGGGCGCCTCCGTCGCCTGCCAGGCGTTTCCGCTGTGCGGACCAAACCCCGACGTACAGCGCGCGGCGGTGCACGTGCAGCTCACCCATCGCATCATCGCGGTGCTGCTCGTGCTGCACCTCTTCGGCGTCGTGATGGCGCAGCGCAAGCGGCGCGAGTCGGCCGTCATCCTCCGCACCGCGAAGATTTCCTTCTCGCTCGGCATTCTCCAGCTGCTGGTGGCGGGCGCGATGATCGGCATGCACCTGCCGCCGGTGCTTCGGTCGCTCCACGAAGCCACGGGCGTCAGCATCTGGATCGCGACGTTCGCACTGGCGTACCTCGCGCGGCGCGCGGGCGAGGGCGACGGCGTCCCCGCGCTCGTGGATGAACCGGCGCCCATGCAGCCGTCATCCGCGGCCGCGTTTGCCGGCGCGGCGAGCGTGCGCCCGCCCGTGACCTTCCCTGCCCTGCGCGCTGCAGGCAGCGACGACGCGACGCCGAGTCCGGAGCCCACGACGCCTGAGCAGCAGGCACGGAAGAAGGCGGACCTCGCCGTGCTCGAGGAGGCGCTCGCGGCGCTCATCGTGGACGACGACGTCGCCGCCGCGCTCGCGGAGGCGAACGCCGACCTCACGACGCCGAGCGACCTGGCCACCGTGGAGCAGGCCATCGCGGAGCTGGGCCTGCCGCCGGACGTGGCGACGCCGTCGCCCGACCCGGATCGCCTGGCGCGGTCGAGGTCATCGTCCACGATGTCGCACAGCGTCGCCGTGATCGTCGCGCGGGGCGCGGACTGTTGAGCGACGCCATCGTGAATGGCGCGGCGCCGCGGCGCCTGTGGCGCGACTTCATCGCGCTCACCAAGCCGCGCATCATCTCGCTGCTGCTCGTCACGACGATCGCGCCGATGTACGTGGCCGGCTCTCCGCACTGGACGCTGGTGCTCGTCGTGTTCATCGGCGGGTACCTCATGGCCGGCGGGGCGAACGCGGTGAACATGTACATGGACCGCGACATCGACGACCGCATGGCGCGCACGCGCCTCCGTCCCATCCCGAGCGGCCGCATGCAGGCGGAGGCCGTGCTGGCGTTTGGCGTGCTGTGTGCAACCACCGCGACGTTCCTCCTCGCCCACTTCGCGAACCTGCTCACCGCCGCGCTCGCGCTCGGCGGCTTCTACACCTACGTCTTCATCTACACCCGCTGGCTCAAGCGCAGCTCGCCGCAGAACATCGTCATCGGCGGCGCCGCCGGCGCCTTCCCGCCGCTCGTCGGCTGGGCGGCCGTGACGGGACGCATCGACCTCCTCGCCATCTACCTGTTCCTCGTCATCTTCTACTGGACGCCGCCGCACTTCTGGGCGCTCGCGCTCAACAAGCAGCGCGACTACAACAGCGCGGGCGTGCCGATGGCGCCGCTCGTGTGGGGCGAGCGCGAGACGATGCGCAACATGCTGTGGT
>JBDTYL010000406.1:0-31848 GCA_040005695.1 bacterium
GGTACCCTCCGGCGTCGACCGGTGCCAGCCCACTGCGACGCCTCGCTCTGGAATCGCCAGTTCGCGCTCAATGCAACAACCGCCTATCTCACCGCGCGTGCCTTCCTTCCCCTGCTTCGCTCGGCGAAAGGTGCCATGGTGTTCTTCGCTTCCGAGGCGATCCTGCCCGGCGGACAGACCGCGGGCATCTCCGCGTACGCCGCGTCGAAGAGCGCCCTCGTCGCACTCATGCAGTCGATCGCGCTCGAGGAGAAGGCAACCGGCGTGCGTGCGAATGCCGTGGCGCCGACGTCCATCAGGACCGCGGCGAACCTGGCCAGCATGGGACCCGATGCCACGTACGTGTCGCGCGAGGACGTGGCGAATGTCGTCCTGTGGCTCTGCTCCGAGGATGCGCACGCCGTGACCGGCCAGATCGTGCCAGTGCGCTGAGCAGCATCATGAGCGTCGCAGCGCGCCGGCGTGCGGCTTCGCGGACGATCCGGCTCGACCGGTCGCTCGAGGCACTGCCGCTGTTCCGGCTGAGCGACTCGTCGGATGGCGACGCGATCTCCCTCGCCGACGCACAGGGCAATCGCTGGCGTGTGCTGCCCGCGCCCGACGACCGGATGCCCGGCACGTTCGACCAGGACGTGTACGTCGAGCTCCTGCGTCGCTTCAACGAAGCCGATGATCCGCCGGACGGGGTCATCTCGTTCACGCTGCATTCCTTCCTGCGGGCCATGGGGCGGCGCGTGGATGGACGCACCTACGAGCAGCTGCGCAATGCACTGGGCCGACTGGAGCGCACGACGCTCGAATCGAGCGGCATGTACGAGAGTGCGACGCGGCAGCCCGACGGGCCGCTGCGCTTCACCCTGCTGAGTGCCGTGGCCATCGAGCGGCGGCGCGCAGCGGACAGCGAGCAGCTGACGTTGTTCCAGTCCATGACGTCGAGCGAGCCGGGGGTGGCGCGCGTAGTCCTCTCGGCGATGGTGCGCGGAAACCTCGCCGCGGGCCACGTTGTGAGCCTTTCGGCGCCGTGCTACTGGTCGCTGGCGTCGCCGGTGGCGCGACGGCTCTACCGGCTCCTGGAAGTGGCACGCGCCGAGGAGCGGCTCACCTGGCGCATTGGCCTGGACAAGCTGGCCGAGCAGCTTCCGTTGTCGCAGCGATATCCCTCGCACCTGCAGCGAGTGCTGCAGCCCGCGCACGACATGCTCATTGCCGCGGGTGTGCTGCGGAATGCCGTCATGCGCCAGCAGCGGCGCGAGTGGTTCGTGGACTACATGCTCGGTTCGCGTCCGGCATGACACAGGCAGGCAGGGGGACGAGGCTTTCACCATGAATGGCGACGAGGCCATGACGACAAAACTCACCGAACCGCTGCGGCGGGAAATCGAGATCGACGGAAATCCGTTCACGGTGCTCATCACCCCCGCTGGCCTTCGCCTCAGCCGAAAGCGGTTTCGGCAGGGACGGCTGGTCTCCTGGCGGGGGCTCTGGGAGCAAGGCGAGCACGAGAACGCCGCGATTTCGCGAGGACCCGGAGCGGAAGGCACTCCCCCTGCATTGACGGAACACCCTGACCCCACCCGACGTATCTAGTGCAGCCGCTTTTCCCCAACCGCAGGTCAGTCATGCAACGTCGTCGTGCCGCAATCCTCGCCGCAGCGCTCCTTCCCATTGTCGCGGGCGGATTCCTCATCCAGCGTCGCGACACCACTGACGGGCCACGGGTACTCGACCAGGTGCTGAACCTGGTGTCGCAGCGCTACGTGGACACCGTGAGCGACGCCGCCCTGTACGAGAAGGCTGCCAAGGGACTCGTGAAGGAACTGAATGATCCCTACAGCGAACTGTTCTCGCCGAAGGAGCTCGCCAGCTTCTCGCAGCAGACCAACGGCAAGTATGCGGGCATCGGGATGCAGATCGAGGATCAGCAGGGCGCGATCACGATCAGCAAGGTGTTCCCGCACACGCCGGCCGAGGCGGGCGGCGTGCGCGAGGGGGACAAGATCCTCTTCGTCGATACGCTTTCCACGCGTGGCTGGAAGACGCAGCAGGTCTCCGATTACCTGATCGGCACGGAGGGCACGAAGGTCACCGTGAAGTTCGGTCGGCCCGGTGTCCCCGAGCCCATCACCACGACGTTCACCCGGCGGGTCATCCACATTCCCGCCGTGCCATACGCCATCGTCCTCGACAACCGGATCGGCTACCTGCCGGTGCAGCGGTTCAACGAGACGTCGGCAAGCGAGGTGAAAACCGCGGTCGCCGCGCTGCAGAAGGACGGCGTGAAGGGCGTCATCCTCGACATGCGCGGCAATCCGGGCGGCATCCTCGATCAGAGCATCGCGATGTCGAACCTGTTCCTGCAGAACGGCCAGGAGATCGTGAGCGTGCGGTCGCGCACCGGCGATCCGCAGACGTACGGAACGCGCGGGGCGCCGGCCTTCCCGTCGCTGCCGGTGGCCGTGCTCACGGACGAGTACACGGCATCGGCCAGCGAGATCGTGGCGGGCGCGCTGCAGGACCACGATCGCGCGCTCGTCGTCGGCCAGACGAGCTTTGGCAAGGGACTCGTGCAGACACTCTTCCCCCTCGATGGGGGCTACGCGCTCAAGATCACGACGGCAAAGTGGTACACGCCGAGTGGACGGAGCATCCAGCGGGAGCGCAAGTTCGTGAATGGCCGCTTCGTGGAAGTGCAGCCTGACTCCCTGGAAACGGAGGCGAAGAAGAAGGCACGCCCCGCGTATCGCTCCGATGCCGGCCGCGTCGTGTACGGCGGCGGCGGGGTTGCACCGGACGTGCTCGTGCGCGACGACACGCTGACGACGCCCGAGCAGATGCTGGCCAAGGCCCTCGCGCCGAAATCGCAGGAAGTGTACGTCACGCTCTACGACTACTCGCTCGAGCTCTCCCGTGGCCTGAAGAAGGACTTCACCGTACAGCCCGCGTGGCGGGACGAACTTTATCGCCGCCTGGTGGCGAAGGGCGTGACGCTCGACAAGGCGCAGTATGCCGCCGCGTCGCGCTACGTCGATCGTCTGCTCGACCAGCGCGTCGCGCAACTCGTGGGTGGCGACTCCACGGCGAAGCGTCACGACATGGCGTTCGACGCGCCGCTCCTGAAGACCCTCGACCTGATGTCCCGTGGCTCGTCGCAAAAGGATCTCTTCGCGCTCGCAGCGGCCGAACCGCACGCGAAGGACGCGCGGCCGGCGGCGGCGGACCTCTCGGCCGGAAAGCCGCGCACGCCCTGAGTGCCCGGTTGTTCATGACATGACGGGCGTCCCCAGTCGGGGGGCGCCCGTCTTACATTATCCGCATGCGAGCTTTCCCATTCCTGTGGTGCGTCGGCATCACCTCGGTCGTCGTCTCCTGTGCGCACCAGCCGTCCCCGGCCATTACGTCAGTGGCGCCCGAGGCCGGCGAGACGCACCTCCGCAACATCCGCCAGCTCACGAACGGCGGCGAGAACGCCGAAGCGTACTTCAGTTCCGACGGACGACGCCTGATCTTCCAGAGCACCCGGAACGGACGGAGCTGCGACCAGGAGTTCACGATGAACGTCGATGGAACGGACGTGCATCGTGTGTCGACCGGCACGGGCAAGACGACGTGCGGCTTCTTCTTCGCGAACGACACGCGCATTCTCTTCGGCTCGTCGCACGCGGAACAGCGCGACTGTCCCGCGAAGCCGGATCCGTCGAAGGGCTACGTGTGGGGGCTTGATCCGTACGACATCTACACCGCACGCCCCGACGGCAGCGAGCTGCGCCGGCTGACGAACTACGGCGTCTATACGGCCGAGGGTGTGGTATCACCCGATGGAAAGCGGCTCGTGTTCACGTCGTTGAAGGACGGCGATCTCGACATCTACACGATGAACATCGACGGGAGCGACCTCCGGAAGCTCACGACCACGCCCGGGTATGACGGCGGGCCATGGTGGTCGCCCGACGGGACGAAGATCGCCTACCGGGCGTGGCACCCCACGGGTGACTCGCTGAAAGTCTACCGCGACCTCCTGGCGCAAAAACTCGTGCGCCCGAACCGCATGGAGCTCTGGGTCATGAATGCCGACGGAAGCGACCAGCACCAGATCACGCAGCTCGGCGGCGCGAACTTCGGTCCGTCGTGGACGCCGGACGGCAAGCGGCTGATCTTCTCGTCGAACTATCGGCAGCCGCGCAGCGGCAACTTCGACCTCTTCCTCGTGAACCTCGACGGCAGTGGCCTCGAGCAGGTCACGACGGCGGATACGTTCGACGGATTCCCGATGTTCAGTCCCGACGGGAGAAAGCTCGTGTGGGCATCGAACCGGCACGACGCGATCACCACGGAGACCAACCTGTTCATCGCGGACTGGGTGCCGTAACGATCGAGCGAAGTTCCCGCGGCGACGCCGTGCGACGGCGACGCAGGGTTCACGCCCGGACGACTTGTTCGAGGAGCGCCAGCGCGGCCGCAGCGGTAAGTGGCTCGGTATCCCGGATCGTTTCACCACCGCCCGGGTCCTTCAACAGGTGACCGGTGAGCACGGCGATCACGCGCTCGTCGCGCCGAATCACCCCGCGAGCCGCGAGGGCGCGGACGCCGGCCACGCTGGCGGCACTCGCCGGTTCGCATCCTACGCCACAGTGATCGATCACGGCTTTCGCCGCGAAGATCTCTGCATCCGTGACGGACTCCACGACGCCGTTCGTCGCGGTAATCGCGCGCACGGCGCGATCCCACGATGCCGGATCGCCAATTCGAATGGCCGTCGCGCGCGTCTCGGCGCGCACACTGATTCGCCGGGCGAAGTGGTCGGCATACGCCTGCGCGAAGGGGGCGGCACCCGCAGCCTGCACGGCCAGCAGGCGCGGAACGCGATCGATGAGTCCGAGTGCGTGCGCCTCGGCCAGCGCCTTCCCGAACGCCGATGTGTTGCCAAGATTGCCCGCCGGCAGCGCGATCCAGTCCGGTGCGTTCCACTCCAGTTGCTGGAGCAACTCCAGCATGATGGTCTTCTGACCCTCGATCCGGAACGGATTCACGGAGTTCACGAGGTACACACCGAGCCGGTCGCTTGCCTCGCGTGCGAGACGCAGGCAGTCGTCGAAGTCACCCGTGATCTGGAGCGTGCGCGCGCCGTAGGCCACAGTCTGCGCCAGCTTGCCGGCGGACACGCGCCCCGCGGGAACGAACACGAACGCAGGAATGCCAGCCTGCGCGGCGTACGCACTCAGGGACGCCGACGTGTTCCCGGTGGAGGCGCACGCCACGGCGCGCGCGCCGATCCGGCGCGCCTGCGTGAGCGCGACGGTCATCCCGCGATCCTTGAACGAGCCCGTGGGGTTGTGGCCTTCGTGCTTCAGCAGGAGGCCCTCGACGCCGGTGTATGCGGCAACGGCATCGCGTGCGATCACCGGCGTATTTCCTTCCGGGTGGCTCACGATCTCAGCGGCGCTCGCGTCCAGCACGAGCTCGCGAAAACGCCACACGCCAGACCGTTCCGCCGCGCACACCGTGCGGCCCGCCGTGGCAGCGCGCTCGTCGAAGCGTGCGCGCAACTCCACACCGCGCAGCGCGGGATCATGTTGCACTGCAAGCAGGCCGCCACACTGCGGACACGCCGATTCCGCCGTTCGTGTGTCGAGGGTGTTTCCGCAGTCGGGGCAGCGCACGATCGATCGTGGAGCCTGGCTCGTCGTCATCGTCTCGGTCGGCGTAGGGCGTGGCGCATTCAGCATGCGGTCACGATGGTGCCCTGCAGGTCGATCGTGGTCACCGTGGTGCTGCACGCAACGGCATGGCGCTCGTACGCATCCTGCATGGCGACCGCCACCTTGCGTCCCACTTCCTCGCTGGCGACGATGGCGAAACTCGTTGGGCCGGCACCGGAGATCGATGCGCCGAGCGCGCCGGCAGCGAGCGCCGCTCGCTTCGCGTCCACGAAGCCGGGAATCAGCGGTCCGCGCGCGGGCTCGGCAATGCGGTCGTCGATCGCGCGGCCGAACAGGTCCAGGTCATCGATATAGCAGGCCGCGACCATCGCGGCGACTTGCGCGATCTGATGGGTGGCGACTCCGAGGGTGATCTCCGTCGGCAGGGCACGTCGGGCGGCCGCCGTGGAGAGCCGCTGCGCCGGATGCGCGAGCACCACGAGCAGGCCGGGGGGCACCGGCAGGCGCACGACGTCGATGGGATCAATGGTGCGCACGAGGACGATGCCGCCGAGCAACGCCGGCGCGATGTTGTCGAGATGCCGGCCGGATACCTTGGCCTCCGCGACGAGGCAGCACGCGAGCAGGGCGCGCGTGTCCAGCACGCTACCTAGAAGCGCATTGGCCGCCGCCGCCCCTGCCACAGCCGACGCCGCGCTCCCGCCCTGGCCGCCCGAAAGGGGAAGCCCCTTCCGCACCGTGAGCGCGATCCCCGGTGCCGCAGTGATGGCACCAAGCCGCACGGCATCATGCAGCACCGCAGCGGCCGCGATGGCCGACGTATGGCGCTGCGCTGAATGCGGGAGGTCAGGATGGCCGGGATCGAGCACGGTGACGCCCGGCTTGTCGCACCACTCGGCGGTGACCTCGTCGCGCGGACCGGTAATGGCGCAGCCAAGCACGTCGAGACCCGGCCCGAGGTTGCCGATGCCGCCGGGCGTGGTGGCGAGGAAGCGCACGCGATGGGTCGTCATGTGACCACCACGCGGAGTACGCCACCGGGAACGCCGACCGCCGTGACGTCCACGCCGGCGCCGGGCGCGCATACGACGAGTGGACGGTCGCGCGCCTCACCAACACGTTGCACCCAATCAGCATCGCACGCCGGCATGCGCACAAGACCGACCCGGCCGTAGGTCACCACCTGCGCGTCTCGCCGAACCGCGCGATCCACAGTTGGCCGGGATCCAGCCCCGCCTCTTGCCATCGTGCCGCGGCACGGCGCGGTGGTTCGTCCATCGGCTCGTCGGTTAGGCGGAACGTCCCCCAATGGATGCCGAGCGTCAGCGGGGTTCGCCTGCCATCGGCGCCTGCGATGAGGTCGGCCACGGCCTGCACCGCTTCCTCCGGATCGACGTGTACCACATGCATGAACCATCGCGGATCGTAGGCACCGATGGGCATCATCACGAAATCGAACGGTCCCAACCGCACGCCGATGTCGCCGAACTCCGGATGATAGGCCGTGTCGCCGGCAAAATATGCGCGCCGCCCATCCGACGCGAAGGCGTATCCGCACCAGAGGCTCCGGTTCCGGTCACCGATCCGCCGCGCGCTGAAGTGGCGCGCCGGCGTTGCGGTGATGTGCAGGCCTCGCATCTCGATGCTCTGCCACCAGTCCAGCTCCGTCACGTTTCGCACGCCCCACCCACGCAGGTAGGTGCCAAGACCGAGGGGAACGACCCACGCTGCATCCGGGTGCGCGCGGGTCAGGTGCTTCACGGCCGGCTTGTCCAGGTGGTCGTAGTGGCTGTGTGAGAGCAATACGACATCGATTGGCGGAAGCGCATCGAGGACGAGCGCCGCCGGCATGATGCGCCGAGGGCCAAGCCATTGCACGGGAAACGCCCGCTCGCTGAACATGGGATCGGTGATCACGTTCAAGCCGGCCATCTGGAGCAGGATCGTCGAGTGGCCGATCCACGTGGCGCGGTAGTCCTCGGGCGGTGCATGTGGTCGCGCAATGTCCGGCGTCGCGACGGCGAAGGACCCGCGCGCGGGATTCGGCGCACGATCTGTCCCGCGCCGCTGCCACGTCCAGCGCAGCACGTCGCCCAGGCCGCGAGGTTCGCTGTCAGGCCATGGATTCCGGAAGGTTCCGTCCAGAGCGTGGTGCGGCGGGCGCGCCGGCGTAGCCGATGGGTTAAACGGACCGGCAGTCACGCGCGAGGCGCTTCGGCGTTCAATCGCTGATGCACGGTGCTCAGCCGGGCAGTTCCGTGCCCCAGGCGCGAAGGTTCTCCGTCACGTGCTCCTGCTGACGCATGCCGGCGAGCACCGTGGCAACGCCGGGTAGCGACGAGGCGAAACGCAACGCGCGCTGGGCGTCGGTGCGGCAATTTGGAAAGAGCTCGTGCATTTCTGCCGGAAGCCCCTCGGCCAGCCGGCCCTGCATCAACGGCGCGCTCGCCACGACGCCCAGCCCGAGCGCTTCGGCGGCTTCGAGCAGGGGTACCAGCTTGCGCCCCAGCAGCTGCGTGGGAAGGCGCGCTGCCTCTGGCATCGCGAGGCTGATCGGAAGCTGCACGGCCCGGAAATGGTGCGCCGTGCCGCCGACTTCCCGGGCGAGCGTCACGAGGTCGGCAAGCGAAAGGTGCTGCCGGTGCTCGGGCGGTACCCGGAACCCCAGCCACGTCGCGCACCCATATCCCACGAGCTGCCGCGCCTCGGCCCGCTCCTCGAGCAGGGCGAATGCGTCGCGCATGCAGTTCCGGAACTCGGCGCGGTCCATCGCGAGCAGCTGCTCCTCGGGGTTGTGGAGGTAATAGATGTCGACCGTGGGCAACCCGAGGTTGTTCAGGCTCTGCTGGAGCTGGTGCGCCAGGAATGCCGGCCGCAGCGAGTGACCGCCGCGCACGAGATCGGCCGGCCCGAGCACGCCCTGCGCGAACAGCGTTTCCTGCAGCCAGCGCTCGTACTCCTCGCGCGTGGCTGGCGGCTCGCCGTCGAGGGCGACGTAGCCGCCCTTGCTGCAGATGACGAGCTCGTCGCGCCGCACGTCGCCAGCGGCGACCGCCTCGACCACCGCATGGCCTACGGCGCGCTCGGAGCGCTGACAGCGATAGTTGCTCGCCGTGTCGATGACGTTGATGCCGGCGTGAATCGCCAGCCGCACCGCGCGCTGGTAGCGCTGGTCTTCCTCGTCGGTACAGTCGCCGAGGTAGGAGCCGATGCCCAGGGCGCCGACCGTGAGCTTGCGCGGAAACGCGTTGTAGAAATCCTCGCCGGCGGCCACCGCGCGCTCGGCAAAGCGTCGCGTGCCCGCGGTGGTCGCCTGATAGGAGTCCTTCCCGGGCCTGGAGGCCGGCGGCGGGACGAGACTCCCTACGCCATCGGGTCGTTCGGAATGGGTCGTGCGTCGTGACATGTACGCGTGAGGGTACGAAGTCCCCGCGTCCAGAGCAAGGGTCGTTGCGAGTATTGTCAATGTCGGGGCCGCTTTCCGCCATTCGCAGCATCGGCGCGAGTTTCTCACGTTCCTAGTGTGGAAGCGAGCTGACGCGCCGGTTATGTTGAGTGCATGGCTCCGGTTGGCGCACATGCGTCGTTCGGAGTTTGTTTCCGTCCCGGTAGCGCGCATGGTGGTGCTGCACCGGTCGAGTCATCACGAGTATGTGGAGCGTGCAATGCCGGAGTTTGGCGCCTGGGCACACCGGTGGTGGATGCCGGTGCTGTTCATCGTTATCGCGGGGCACATCACCAACGTGTGCGTCACCCTCTTCCTGCACCGCGCGCAGACGCATCGCGGCGTGCGCCTCCACGCCATCGCCGCCACGCCGATGCGGCTCTGGCTGTGGCTCACGACGGCCATCGTCACGAAGGAATGGGTGGCCTGCCATCGCAAGCACCACGCGTTCGCTGACCGCGAGGGCGATCCGCACAGTCCGGTGATGGAAGGGCTCCGCGAGATCATGCTCAAGGGCGCCTTCTACTACAGGAAGGCCGTGAAGCAGCCCGGCATGCTGGACAAGTACGGCAAGGGCACGCCCAACGACTGGCTCGAGCGATACCTGCTCACCCCCTTCAGCTCCACGGGCGTGCTGCTCATGCTCGCAATCGACGTCTACCTGTTCGGCCTCTTTGCCGGCCCCGCGGTGTGGGCGGTCCAGATGCTCTGGATTCCGCTGTGGGCCGCCGGCGTCATCAACGGCATTGGGCACGCGCTCGGCTACCGGAACTTCGAGGTGAAGGACGAGAGCCGCAACATCTCGCCCATCGCCATCTGGCTCGGCGGGGAGGAGTTGCACAACAACCATCACGCCGACCCGAAGAGCGCGAAGTTCAAGGCGCGCTGGTTCGAGTTCGACATCGGGTGGATGTACATCCGCGCGCTCACGCTGATTGGTCTCGCGAAGATCGAGTACGCGCGGAACTACGGCTCGGCCGCCAAGCGCCACGACGAGCTGGCCGTGCATTCCTAGCGCACGGCCGGGGCAGTCGGGAGCCGTAGATCGCGGCTGGTGTGCAGTCGAGCAACCATGCTCGACACCGCGCACCGGCCGTTTGGTTTTGCGCGCCGTCCGGCACCCGTCTTCTCCGCACGTTTAGATTCCCCCGCACTATTCCACGAGGCCCACATGCCTGCTGAAGTGACCTGTTCCCGCTGCGGCCAGACGCGCGCGGGATTCGAGCGTCCTCCCTTTCCCGGCCCCATCGGCGCGCGCGTCGTCGGCGAGATCTGCACGGACTGCTGGGGCCAGTGGCTCAAGCAGCAGACCATGCTGATCAACCATTACGGACTCAACGTGATGGATCCACAGGCACGAAGCTTCCTTACCAAGAACATGGAAGCCTTCCTCTTCAAGAAAGGTGGGGAAGAGGGTGTGGATACCTCCAAACAGGGAACCATCGCATGGTGAATCGGGGCTGGAGCATGCTCGGTCGGGTCTCCCTCGCGACTGCGGCTGCCGTTGTCGTCACGTCATGCGCCAGCGGCCAGGTGACCACGTTGCGCCCGACCAGCAGCGATCGGTCGTGGGCCGATTCGGTGCTCGCCACGATGCCGCTGCGCGACAAGGCGGCCCAGATGGTGTGGCCATGGATCCTCGGCGACTACACCGCGGTGGATAACGCGGCCTGGACGCGGGTCGAACGGATGATTCGCGAGCAGAAGCTCGGCGGTGCGATCATCTCCGTGGGCGGCCCCATCGACATCGCGGTCAAGACCAATGCACTCCAGCGCGCAGCGGCTCTCCCGCTCATCATCGGCGCGGACCTCGAAACCGGCGCGGCGTTTCGCGCCCGCGGCGGCTATTTCATTCCCAACGCCATCGACCTCGGCGGCGCGACGGCCTTCCCGTACCAGATGGGCATTGGCGCGACGCGCGACACGGCGCTCGCGTATGCGATGGGCCGCGTCACCGCGCTCGAAGGCCGCGCGCTGGGCATCCAGATGGCGTTCGCGCCGGTGCTGGACGTCAACAACAACCCGAAGAATCCTGTCATCGCCGCTCGTTCGTTCGGCGAGAACCCGCAGCTCGTGGCGCAGCTCGGGCTGGCTTTCATTCGCGGTATCCAGGACAACGGGATGCTCGCCACGGCGAAGCACTTTCCCGGTCATGGCGATACCGACCAGAACTCGCACCTCGAGCTCGCGCGCGTGGATGCATCGCGGGCGCGGCTGGACAGCGTCGAGTTGTTGCCCTTCCGCGAGGCCGTGAAGGCGGGAGTCGCCGGCGTGATGACGTTTCACGGTTACGTGCCGGCACTCGACACCACGCACACCGCCGCGACGCTGAGCCCCAAGGTCATGCTGGACCTGCTGCGCCACCAGATGGGATTCCGCGGCATCCTCGTCACCGACGCGCTCGACATGAACGGCGTGCTCGGCAACAAGGGCATGACGGAGGTGACGCAGCTTGCAGTGGCCGCAGGAAACGACGTCCTCCTCATGCCCACCGACGTGCCGACGGCGATCGACGCCGTGGTGGCCGGGGTGCGCTCCGGTCGGTTCACGGAAGCGCGCGTCGATTCGTCCGTACGACGGCTGCTCATGGCGAAGCACCGCCTTGGACTCGACCGCAATCGGTACGTGGACGTAGAGCAGGTGCGCAGCATCGTCGCCGACAGCGCCAACCTGGTACCGGCGCGCCTGGCAGCGGAACGTGCCATCACGCTCGTGCGTGATTCGCTCGGCATGGTGCCGTTCACGCGACTCCCCCGTGGCAGCCGGGTCGTGAGCCTCACCATTGCACCGCGTGCGGAGCTGAGCGCCGGCGCGTCGTTCAACGGCGAACTGCTGCGCATGTTTCCGCAGATGCGCACGCAGGTGATGACGCCGGAGATCGTCTTCGATGCAACGGCGGGCGCGGCATCCGGCGGAACTGGCGCCTACGTCGCGAGTCCCACGCCGCGACTGCTGCCCGCCATCATCGACAACGCACTGCGCGCGGCAGATGGGGCTGATGTCGTGATCGTGTCGTCCTATTTCGGCGCCAGCTCGAGCACCGCCACGATGGCGGCAACCGGCGGTCTCCCGGAACTCATCGACGGGCTCCAGAAGGAAGGCCGGAGAGTCGTGCTCGTGTCGTTCGCCAATCCCTACCTCGCGCTCGGCCTGCCGGCCACGCCGGTGTTCCTCGAGGCGTGGAGCGCATCGCCGCTCTCGCAGCGCGCCGCGGCGCGTGCCCTGATGGGGCTCGCTCCCATCTCGGGTCTTCTGCCGATCACGATTCCGACCGTTGCGCCATACGGCGCGGGCCTGCGTCGCGATTCAGTGGCCACCGTGCGACCGCTGACACCGTAAAGTCCGTCACCACCGTATGATGCGCCATCGCGCCGTTGCGCGATGGCGCGCAACGCGCTCACGCGCGTGTGGTTCCCGAGGCAATCGTCATCGGTGGTGCGCACGCCACACATCATGAATGACACTGCCACATCGACTGTTGACGTGGCTGCAAGAAGGCCCTATATCATCATTCTCACTGTGCCACTCATTTAATGATACTTCAGTACTAAATAAATGAGTTGACCGGGCGGCAGCACCCCGCACATGCGGGACGTGGCGCGCCACAGGGGTGAAGACCGATGCGCGAGCCCGCCAACGTCGCAGATCACGGCTTCCCGCAGGTTCATCGCATTCCATCGCTGCTTGCCCTTGACATTGGTGCCGAATTGTTACTAATTCGCGCCACATGCTCAGACTCCTCCCGTCCTGATGAAGCCAGCCGTCCGCCGGACGACGCTCGCTGTGGACGTCGTAATCCTTTCTCCACGCTCCGACGCACTCGCCATCCTGCTCGTTCGCTCGCCGACCGGCGCGCGTGAGCGGTGGTCGTTGCCGTGGGATACGCCGCAGACCGGTGAAGGACTCGAGGACGCTGCGGCCCGCATCTCCCGCCAGGTGCTCGGCACCACGCCGACATTCTTCGAGCAGGTTGGAGCGCTGAGCGACGGTCGCCGCCATCCTGGCGATGCGGAAGTGTCGGTCGGCATCGCTGCATTGTCGCCGGCGGTGGACAGCGCGCTCGGTACGGACGCCGAGTGGTTTCCGCTGTCGGGACTTCCGGCGCTGGCGCCGCGGCATCGCACCGTGGTGGACCGCGCGGCCGCCGTGGTGCGTCAGCGGGTGGACCAGTCGCCGCTCGCCTTCCGCCTGCTGCCGCCCACGTTCACGCTCAGCGACCTGCAGGCCGTGTACGAGTTGCTGCTCGACAGGCGGCTGCACAAGGCAAGCTTCCGGCGCGCCCTGCAGGCGAGCTATCTCGTGGAGCCCACGGACGAGTGGCGCAGCGAGGGCCGCGGACGGCCGGCGCAGCTGTTCCGGTACGCCCCGAAGAAACGCCGCGGGCTGCGCCGCGGTGTGCGCTTTGACCTGTTCACGGACTGAACCAGCGCCCCAATAAGGACGCTCGAATCGCTCCCCGGGCACCGACCGCGTCCTGCCGGCTCATCGCGACGTCACAAGTGTGTTCCTTGCGAAAATCGCTCTTGCGTGTGGCACATTAGTCGCAATATGTTCATTAGGTCCAATCAAGACGGGGCATCATGCTCGACTACCTGGACGGGCTGTGTGCGGCACTGCTGGCACGAAACGGCACGGAGATTCGGCGCCTCTTGCGCCATCCCCTCGCTCGTGCCCTGCCGCGTCGCGTGCGCGAGGAAGGCTACGCCATCGCACGAGCTCGCCCGGAAAGCCTGCGGGCGCCGGTGCAGACGCTGCACTTCTACCACCAGACGCTGCATCTCCTCGGCGCGCGCTCGGCGAGCGCACGCACCGAGGCGCCCGGCGCCGAGCGCACGGGCATGGACAGGCAGATCGAGATGCCGCTCCGCGCCGCGGGCGGCTGACCACTCAGTCGGCCAGGGGAGGTCCCGCGCGACGCAGCATCCTGCGCGCAATCGCCGCGTTGTCACGTGCGATCCGGAACAACTCCGCCACGACTGCGTCCTTGTCCTCGCCCTCCAGTTCCTCGACCACCAGCTCCTCGTCGTCGGGAGAAGGCGGCGCGAACGACCGCCGCTCCATCACCACGCGGCCGCGCAGGCGCTCCGCTGCCAGATCCGCAGGCTCACTCACCAGGATCTCGACGCGAACGTATCCGCCTCCAGGCATGGGGCGGGAGTAGAGCGACTGCGCTCCTGTGCGCTCAGGCGCCCGTGCGGCGTCGGCGTCGTACGGTTGATTGGACATCCGTGCCTCCACGGCTGCTGCGTTTCTTCCCGCGCTGCGGCTTCTCCACCGCCGGCGCGTCGTCCAGCACCTGCTCCAGCGCTCGCATCGCGGTCGCCAGTACCCGCTTCGTCGGCGCGGCTTCGAGCGCGTCGCCGTACACGTCGCCGGCGCGATCCACGCGCGCTGGCATCGTCCCCACCGTGAACGCCTCGGTGCGCAGCCGCGCCGTGAGCTCGCCCTCGCGCACCGGCGCGGATACCGTGGCGCCGTCGCGGGCGCGTACACTGTACGCGCACGCCATGCTCTTGCCGCGCGCGTTCTGCATGGCGTCTACATAAATCGTTCCCGGTGGACGGGAGTGAATGGTCCGCTCCACGGTGGCGCGCTCGGGCCGCTGCGCCACGACGGCCCGCGCGACGAGCATCGCCAGGTGGGCGGAGGTGTCCCACGATGTCCGTGGCGGAAGTGGAATCACGAGGTGCATGCCGCTCGAGCCCGACGTCTTCACCGCGGCGGTGAGCGCGCACTGACGGAGGATCCCGAGCACATCGCGCGCAAGGGCCACGACCGCGCTGAACGATACGTCGTCCCCTGGATCGAGGTCGATGAGGCACCGGTCCGGCGTATCGATCGATCGCACGCGTGACAGCCACGGGTGCACCTCGATGGATCCGATCTGCACCGTGTACAGCAACGTTGCCAGGTTGCCGCCCACGATGCGCGGTTTCGGGCCTTCGTCACGTGTATCGAACGTCTCCACGCGCACCGCGACCGGCACGTGGTCGCCTGCGTTCTGCTGGTAGAACATCGGGCCACCCACGCCGTCAGGGTAGCGCTTGAGGACCAGGGGGCGGTCTTTCACATGGGGGCCGAGTACGGGCCAGATGCGGCTATAGTAGCGCATCAGTGCCCCCTTGGTGATGCCATTGGCGAAGTAGGGCTTGCCAAGGCTGGATACGTGCAGCGACACGCCGCGACCGAATATCAGGTCGCCGTCGCCCGAACCCCGTTCGATCACCCGGAGTTGCGACTCCAGGTCATTGGTCGGCTTCGGCCGGCTCGTCGGACGTCGCCCTGTCATGCCGACCCCTCGCCACTACCCCAGCGCTGCGCACTCACCCCCTCGATGGTGACATCGCGCGCCGACTTGTCGTCCCGCACGCCGAGAAAGATGGGCTGGCGGAGCAGCCGCTTGGCCGTCCACTCCGCGAACTTCACTTCGACCACGACCTTCGGGGCAACCCAGTGCGCGGTCTCGTTGGTGTGCGGGGTCGTGACGAATGGGCTCGTCCGGCGTGCGATCCGATCCAGCGTCGCCCGCATGCTCCGCAGTCCCTCCTGCGTGAAGCCGCCGCCCGTGTGACCGACGTACACGAATGCCCCATCGCCATCGTACGCGCCGAGCAGGAGCGCGCCGAGCGCCTGGCGGGACAGACGGGGCTCGGTGAATCCGCCGACGACGAATTCGGCGCGGAACTGGAGCTTGAGCTTGAGCCAGTCGCGCGAGCGGGCGCCGGACTGGTAATTCGCGTCTGACCTCTTGGCGATGATGCCTTCCCACCCAGCCCGGCGCGCGCGGGCGAGCATCGTGGCGCCGCGCGGACTGGTCTCACTCAGGCGAAGAGCGCGATTGGCAGGGGCGACCTCGTCGAAGAGGGCCTCGAGAAGCGCACGCCGCTCGTGCCAGGGGCGGCCGCGGAGGTCGGCGCGTCCGTCACGCAGCAGGTCGAACACCACGAAGGATGTCGGCGCCTCGACCGCGAGCCGCACGATCTCGTCGTCGTCGCGCAGGTGCATGCGTGACTGGAGCTGCTGGAACTCGCCCGTCGCTGGCGCGCTCGCCTTGCGGCCACGCGCCACGATCTCCCCGTCGAGCGTGACACTGCGGCCTGCGGCGGCGGCAAGGGCCCGGAGCGCGCCATCGATTTCCGGGAACTGGCGGCCCTTCTCCTTGCCATTGCGCGTGACGAGCCTGGCGGCTCGCGCGGTGGCATGCGCCACCACGCGCATGCCATCGTATTTCGGCTCGAAGGTCCATCCCCCGCCTCCCGGCAGGGCGTGGCCGAGCGTGGCGTACATCGGTTCGGGCAGTGGAACACGGGTGGCGGGCACGAGCGGCAATCGGGCAAAACAAGTGCCCTCCATGCAACGCGCTGTGCGGGGAAACCCTCCCGGAACGAACAACCGCCCCGGCATGGAGCCGAGGCGGTCGATCGTCGGGTCAAGGCGCCGGCGTTCAGCGGTAGCGCGAGGCGGTCATTCCGCCTTGGTCACGTCGGCGGCCTGCGGCCCCTTCTGCCCCTGGACAATCTCGAATTCCACCTTGTCCCCTTCGGCCAGTGACTTGAAACCGTTTCCCTGAATGGCGCTGAAGTGCACGAAGACATCGGGGCCGCCTTCTCGCGAGATGAAGCCGAAGCCCTTCGCGTCGTTGAACCACTTCACCGTACCGTTGATGCGTGCCATGAACCGTACCTCGTACCAGAGCTATGTAGCCTGATCGCGCGTCCGAGGATGTGACCGTGCGCCGGTCGCTGCTCGTATCACGTGACCGCTGTGATGCCCCGTCGTGCGATCCTTCAGCCGTCGGGGCGCGTCGTAGGGATGCAATCGGGCAAGTTTTGTGCACAAGTGCCGCGTGATTTGATCAGTCGGCTAGCTCTGCAAGCCGCCCGGCCGGTTCCGGGTGTCACTGCCGGAAACGCGACACGGGACCGATCGCTCGGTCCCGTGTCGCGGGTGAATGATGTCACCGCCAGTGTCCCTACGCAGCGCCCGCGATATAGCGTGCAACGCGTCCGCACTCGCGGCACTGCAGGGTGACCTGCGAGCGCGGAGGCGGGGGGAAGTCGTCAGGCGTGCGCTCGATCTGTCCGGAACAGGAGGGACAGCTCAGGGGTGAGCCGTTCCGATCGTTCGCGATCAGGTGAAGCGCTTGCACTGGGTTATACGTAGCCGGGCGCGGCTTGCGCATTGGCCCTCCAGAATGATTTCGCACAAACCCGGTACTTTCGAGGCGCCGGGACGCCCTTGACGAATAGTAACCCTCAAAGGGCCTAAAGCACAGTGGGGCATCGTCTTGCGAATTGATCTCCGGGGAGTGGCCCTCATCGGCCTGTGTTTCGGGTCCGCCTGCGGCCCGCACGCACACATTCCGCCCCGCCCTGCCGTGGTGCCCGCGGCGCTGGGCCCGGCCGATCCGTCGGCCGTGCTCGCGCGCGCGCTGGCGCCGGTCCTCTACATCCAGCGGGACGAAATGTTCCCGTTGAGCCGGGCCGTGGCCGTGGTGCACCCTACTCGGCCGATCATCGCGTATCACCTGCTCTGGCTCGATGACGTCCACGGCTCGTGGATCCCCTTCACCGTTCCGACCGACGAGGAGGTGATGTGGGTCGGGTACGATCGCTCGGGCGCGCCCACTGACATCTGGACCTTCTGGCACGGCACCATCCTGCACACCGACTGGCGCGACCGCGGCACGCCGGCGATCGACGTGCAGTGGGGCAAGCATGGCTCGCTGCCGCGCGGCATCATCGAGAGCGACCTGCCGCGCCTGAAAACCCTGAACGCCTTCTACGCCTATCACTTCATCGGGTTGATCGACATCCTGCTCGGCAGACTCACCCGGCCGGGGCCGCTCGGGTTTTTCCACTCGTACGCGCGCTATCGCGACTTCTCGCGCGTCATGCGCCTCGCGGATTCGCTCGACGTGGTGGTGCGCACCGAGAATCCGCGTGCCTCGCTCGAGGCCGTGTTCGGCCGGCCGTACTCCAACAAGACGCAGTGGCCGCCGGACACTACGCAACGTCCGGACGCGCACTGACCGCGACACGACACCGCCGACAATCCCGTCGCGAAGGTGGTCGCGTAACATGTTGTGCTGGCCGATCAGGCTTCGTGTCGCCATGTTGTGCAATGTCGGTCGCACCGGATTCGCGCAATGCTCTCCGCGCGCACTACCTTCGGGCAGCAGCCGACGTGAAATCGCAATGACATTCCGTCCGTGCACGAACAGTTCGGGGAACGTCGGCATCGCAGGCGACACCCGTCCAGACATGCGCGAGCGCAGCGTGATGCAGCACGTGATGCAGTCGCCACATGCGGCCGCAGGTCCGCCGGGTGCGAGAGTGCGCCCGAAACTTGCCAGCGACATCAATGTGATTCGCGCAGTACCGACGGCCACTTTCCGGCAGAGGAGACGCAGCGATGGCAGCGAAAAAGAAGGGGCGCGGCACGAAGCGCAGTGCAGCAAAAAAGTCCCCGGCGAAGCGTAGCGGCGCCAAGAAGGCGGCGGCGAAGAAGCGCTCGGCGAAGAAGGCGGCCAAGCGTTCGAGTGCGGCCAGGAAGGGCGCCGTGACGAAGGCGAAGAAGGCAGCGAAGCGCTCGACTTCCGCCAGGAAGGGAGCGGCAACGCGCAAGTCTGCCGCGAAGAAGCGGTCCACCTCGGCCAAGAAGGGAGCAGCGACGCGCAGCGCGGCCAGGAAGTCCCCGGCGAAGAAGTCCGCTGCAAAGAAGTCTCCGGCGAAGAAGTCGCCCGCCCGCAAGAGCGCGCCGAGACGGTCCACCTCCATCGTCGACCGCGTGAAGCGTGTGGCCACGGGCGTGGTGGAGCAGGCACAGACGGCCGTCAGTCAGGGCGTCGATGCCGCGAAGGAGCTCGGCGAGAACATCGTCGATCGCGTCACCAGCTGACCGGACCTTCGCTTGCGTGCCGCGCCGGAGATCAGCCGGCGTGGCGCGCGAGGAAGGCCTCCACCAGCGACACCACTTCATCCTTGCAGTAATCCACCGTGATCACGTGGCCGCACCCCTCCAGCGAGTGGTGCTCCATGGGGGTGGCGATAGCGCGAAGCGCCTGTTCCGCCAGCGCACGGGGGATCCGGTTGTCCTCCGCTGAGTTGATCACGAGTACGGGCAATCGAAGCGCGGGAAGGGCGCGGTAGCCGGCATCAGCCGTCGCTGCCAGGGCCTCCAGTGCACCTGCCGAGAACGACCCGTACGCCAGGCTTGCATCGCTGGCCGCGGGATCGCGCACGGAGGCGTCACCCCGTCCGAGCAGGTAGGGAGCGACTCCGCGCCAGAGCCACGACGTGCCGCGCACGACGCGCACGCTACGGGGCGGGATCACATACGGCGCCAGCAGCACCAGCGCGCGGACGCCCGCGTTCTCGGTGACGATCCGCGCTGCCAAGGCACCACCCATGGACAGTCCCACCACGGAGACCCAGTGCCGCGACGGCTCGAGCGCCACGAGCGCGGCGCTGGCCGCGGCGTGATACTCGGACGCCGTGGCCATGGCGAAGGCCCGTGGCGAGCGCCCGTGTCCCGGGAGCAGCGGCGCATGCACCGTATAGCCGGCCGCATTGAGTCGATCCGCGAGATATCGCAGGGACTGCGGTGTGTCGCCCGAACCGTGCAGCAGGAGCAGCCGCTTTCCGTTCGAGCCCTTCAGCACGAACCCGTCTGCGCCGGCGGCAATGCCGTCGTCGCTCCGGGGAAACCGACTTTCATACGCGGCCTCCACCGATCGCTGCACGCGGCGGCGGTTGAGGATCGCGGCCGATGCAGCCACCGCGAGCGCGCCGAGTACGATGGGGATCACGTCAGTAGCGACGCATGGATGGGTCGACTTCGAGGCTCCATCGATCGATCCCGCCCACCAGGTTGCATACCGAGGCGAATCCCTGGTCCTGAAGCCAGTCCACAGCGGCGGCGCTGCGCATTCCGTGGTGGCAGTAGACGACAATCTCCGCGTGGCGGTCGAGCGACTGCACCGCCTGCGGCAGCGAGCCGAGGGGAATGAGTCGTGCCTCGGGCAGCCGCGCGATCGCCCATTCGTAGGGCTCGCGGACGTCGAGCACGGTGGTGGGCGTACCGGCGCGGAGGCGCGCATCGAGCTGACGAGGGGTGATCTCGTCTGGACCGACGGCCTCGTTCACCCCGTCATGCGACTCGACTGCGGTGTCACCGATGGGCGTGCCGCAAAAGCTGTCGTAGTCCTGGAGTGTCGTCATCTCCCGCGTGCCACACGCGGGACATGCCGGATCGCGCGCAACCTCGATGGTGCGGAAACGCATGCGCAATGCGTCCACCAGCAGTAGCCGGCCAACGAGAGGATCCCCGATTCCCGTGACCAGCTTGATTGTCTCCGTGGCCTGGATGACACCGATCATGCCTGGCAGTACGCCGAACACACCGCCTTCCTCGCAGTTGGGCACCTCGCCTGGCGCGGGTGGGGTTGGAAACAGGCAGCGATAGCATGGACCGGACTCGGTGCCGAGCACAGAGGCCTGTCCGTCGAAGCGGCTGACGCTTCCGTACACGTTCGGCTTGCCGAGGAGCACGCAGGCATCGTTGACGAGGTAGCGGGTGGCGAAGTTGTCCGAACCATCGACGACCACGTCGTAGCCTTGCAGCAGTTCAAGCGCGTTGACGCTGGTGAGCCGCGCATGGAATGCGGCGACCTCGACGTGCGGATTCAGTTCGCGCAGGCGATCTTCTGCCGACGCGACCTTGGGGCGGCCGACGTCGCGTGTGCGGTGGAGCACCTGACGCTGGAGGTTGCTCAGCTCCACGACATCGGCGTCGATGATCCCGAGGTGTCCGATTCCCGCGGCGGCGAGATACAGTGCCGCGGGGGAACCGAGTCCGCCCGCGCCGACGAGCAGGACACACGCCGCCTTGAGCCGCCGCTGCCCGTCCTCGCCGATGCCCGGCAGGATCAGGTGGCGGTGATAGCGTTGCAGCTCGTCGGCGGTGAGTGTGTTCGGTGCGTCTGGGAACATCCGTCGGCGTGGGCGTGGGATGAGAATATAGCCCCCGCTGACGGCTGACGGCTGATGCGACCTTCCGGTGACGTTGCCGAGGGAGACCTACAGGACCGCGCCCTGCGCTCCGGCGTCAACGAGCGCGGGCACGAGCAGCGCGCCGCCGTCGAGCCGCTCGAACAGGCGCGCAGACGGTGCGACGAAGATCGTGCTGCCAACTCGCTCTACCAGGCCCTCACCGGTGAGGCGGCTGAGCACCAGCGAGACCGACTCGCGTGTGGCGCCGACGAGCTCGCACAGCAGGCGGTAGCGCGACGAGCACAGTTCGACGCGTCCCTCACGATCGAGGAACCCCTCGTGCGACGCCATGCGCTGCAGTGCAGCGACGAGGCGCTGTTCGACGGACAGCGTGGTGAGTTCGCGCAACTTGTCGAGCAGGACGGTGCGCTCAGCCATTACCTGCCCGATGAGGGCAAGGGCGCGGGAGGGCTGTTCGCGAATGTAGGCGCGCAGCTTGGAGCTGCTGAGAAAGAGGGTCTCGGTTTCGTCGTCAGCACGGGCGTCGGTGGCGTAGACCGCGTTGGGGGAGAGCCCTTCCGCGCCAAACGTTTCACCGGGTGCTGCCACCCAGGGGACGAAGCCGCGACTCGCGCGCACTCGGCTTCGAAGCACGACGCGGCCACGCAGGACGACGAACACTCCGTCCGCCACGCCGCCGCGCTCGTAGATCTGAAAACCGGCAGGCCACAACGCGCACGCCGCGTATTCACCCAGTGCCAGACGTTCATCGCTGGAGAGCACGATGTTGTCTTGTCGCGTCCGTCCGTCCATGAGCCACCGATCCAGATGTGATCGTCCCGTGTTCACTGGCGATTTTGCCGACGCAATACATGGGCCGAATCGGGGCCGTTTGTGTCGCCGCGCACAATGCTGCGTGCGCGGCAACGGAACGGGACGGCTTCGCTAGTGCAGGGCGCTCCGTGCGTTTACCAACGCGCGTGTCGCCATGTCGAATCGTTGCACGAGATCGGCCAACTCGCTCACGGCGAGCCGTTCGTCGTTCGCACGGATGGCCTCGTTCACCGAGGGAAACACCATGTTCGAATAGCCGTTGTCCTCGTCCGCGACGTAGATGAGGTTGCGATACCAGGGCCGCGTGCGAAGTCCCTGCGGCCGAGCAAGCGCGCGCTCCACCTGCAGCAGCGACCTGTTTACAGCCTCACGTTCCGCGCGCGGCGGACTGCCGGCGGCCAGCGTCGCATCGCGTGCGGACGAGAATGCGGTGGCAGCATCTTCCATCCGGCCGATCGCATCACGCAGCGTCGCACTGGTGCCGTTCCATCGCTTCGCGGCGAAGGCCTTGTCCATCGCCGGCAGATAGCGCCGCATGGTGCGCGCGAACTCGACGTAGTCGTACGGCAGGATGTCCGCATTCGCGATGCGCAGCAGCATCGCCGCGCCAAGGCGCGCCGCGGCGGCGTGATATGCGAAGGTCGAGTCGCCGAACTTCGACATCCACGTGAAGTCGTCGTACTGCGAGTGATACACACCACCCGGGCCGCCAAAGCCCCACTCGGCGATGGGCATGCCGATGTGATTGTAGAAACCGGCGAAGTCCGAACCGCCGCCCGGATCGCCCATGTTCGGTTCCGCGGTATCGGCGACGGCGACGGCGCGCCGCCACTCCGCGTAGACACTGCCCTTGCCGCTCGGGTCCGGCACCGCGCGCGCGACGTCGCGCAGCGTGGCACGCAGCGAAGGTGAGCCGCCGCCACTGAAGCGGATGCCCTGCGCCGCGACATCCTGGTTGAGGTACGCGACACCGCCCTTCGTGAGCCGGAGGGAATCGTCTTCCACGTACTCGGACGAGCCCATCAGCCCCCACTCCTCGGCATCCCACGTGGCGAAGATGATCGTGCGCTTCGGCGCGTGGCCGGACTTGACCGCATCGGACACGGCGCGTGCCGCCTCGAGCACGCTCACGGTGCCGCTCACGTTGTCGGCGGCGCCGGGTCCCCAGCCGTCGCGATGTCCGCCGACCATCACGATCTCGTCGGGAAACTCGGTGCCGCGCACGATGCCGAACGTGTCGTAGATGGGCTTCGTGCCGTGCGTCGCGCGATCGTCGACAACCTTCACGCGCGCCGTGACCGGGCCGGGCCCGACGTGATAGCGGAATGGGAGGCCGCCCTGCCAGTCCTGCGGGACGTCCCTGCCGCCGAGTCCCTCGAGCAGTTCAGTGGCGTTTCCGTAGGAGATGGGCACGACGGGAATGTGCGGAATCATCATCTGCGCTTCCGTGAGCCGTGGTGCGCCCGGTACGCTCGCGTAGCCGGGTGTGGCCGGATCACCTGCGCCGTTGAACACGCTGCCGCGCTGCACGCCGTCGCGGTTGCGCATGGGGCCCTTCGGATACACGTCACCGGCGACGTAGCCGTCCTGCTGCGGATCGCTGTAGATGAGCAGCGCCGTTGCGCCGTTCTTCTCTGCCTCGCGGGCCTTGATGCCGCGGAACGACCGACCGTACCGCGCGATGGCGATCTTGCCCTTCACCGAGATGCCGAGTGAGTCGAGGCGTGCATAGTCCTCGATGAGGCCGTAGTTGACGTAGATCACGTCGCCCCTGACGTCGCCCTGGCCACTATGGCCGTTGACGGTGAGGTACTGCGCGAGGTGCGACGTGGGGTCACCCGCCACCGCGGGCTCCGCAAGCGAGAGCGACTTCGGGCGGGGCGAGGTACGCCACACCTGCACAGACGTCGGGTGCGGGATGAATACGTCGTACCGGCGGACCTCCGTCGCGAGCCCCATCGCCTTCATCTGCGCGATGACGTAGTCGCGCGTGCGAGCCTGCGCCGGCGTGCCGGCGACGTGCGTCTCGATCGAGAGGGCCTTCGAGTGCGCGCGTGCGCGCGCCGGATCGGGGCGCGCAATGGCCTGGGCTTCAAGCGAGCGTTCTGCCGAGGCCGCGGCGGCACTGTAGCCGGGAGTCGCCTGCGCCGTAAGCGGCGCGGCGACAGCGAGCGTGACGGCGATCGCCGCGCACGTGGTGCGGGCGAGGTTCCTGACGAGTGTCATTATGGTGCGGGGAGAGAGTGAGGCGGGCGACGAGCGGGCTGACGTAAATGTGGTCGAGTGAGCGCGTGGCGCCATATCCACCTCAGTCGTAGTCGCTCATGGCGGCCGCGATGGCGCGTCGGAGTCCGGCTTCCGGGTCGTCGTCGCCCTGCGTGGTGGCGGCCAGCGACCCGAACAACCGCAGCATCTCCGTTTCCAGGAACGGCCCCCGCTCCCGCACGCCAAGCGCATCGAGAGATCGCTCGGCGAGATTTCGAAGCTCGCGACGGGTGTTTTCGTTCAGGATGGCGAGCGTGGGCGGTGACGCCGGTTTCGGGGCGGGTGCCTGTTCGCGGCGGCGTTTTCCGGCATCCAGCATGGCGGACATCGGTGCCAGCGTCACGACGAACGATCCCGCGGTGTGTTCGACGAACTCCGTGATCACGCCCTTGCGGCGCATCTCGTGGAAGACGCGAACGCCGGCTTCCCGCACCACGGACACACCGCCCTCGCTGTTATTGCCACGTCCCGTGATGACGAGCACCTCGCCGGACTGCATGGCCTGGTGCTGCCGCAGCCAGTTCTCGACGCGCTGCGCTGCCTGGCTGGCCGTCGGAAGCGTCTCGCGCAGGTTGAGCGTGCGCGTGGCGCCGAAGCGCACCTCGTCGAAGGCCTGCGCGAGGCCCGTGAATCCCTTGACGCGGCGTTCGACCATCGCGTTACGGCTTCGGGATGGCGAGGGCGTGCTCGAGGACGCGTCCATCGAGACGTTCCGTGGGCGGCACGCCGACGATCCGCGCCAGTGTGGGCGCCATGTCCACGACGAGGGCGCGCTCGGCATAGCGGCCGGCCTTGATCCATGGTCCGTAGAAGATCACGGGCACATGGGCATCGTTGTCGTAGGGTACGCCGTGCTCGGCGATGCGCGCCTCCTTCGGATAGGCGCCTTCCACCGGCGTGAACACCAGCTCGATGGGTGTGTCGGGCGGGATCATGTGCATCCAGCGTCGCGCCACGGCATCCCTGACCGTGTCGCGGGAGGCAAGTGCCTTCACGAAGTCCACGCGGGCGATGCCGGGCGTCGCGCGCAGCGTGGCGGCGAGGCGCGCCAGCAGCGCGTCCGGATTGCCTTTGGTGCCGGCGAAGGCGCTCCGGTTCACGTAGACGGCCGCGCCATCGAACGCGATGGCCGTGGTGTCCACACCCGCCGCGCGGAGACCGGCACGGAGTTCATTCACGGCAGGCTTCACGTCGAAGCGGACGGCGGGCCGGCCCGTGCGTCGCGCGACGAGCTCGGGAAACGACGTCACGCCGTGGTCCGCCGTGAGGGCGAACACGATCGAGCTCGAGTCGCGAAGCTTGTAGAGCGAGTCGATGAAGGCACCGAGTGCGCGGTCGAGATGGAGGATGTTGTCGTGCTGCTCGCGTGAATCGGGGCCGTAGCGGTGGCCGATGTAGTCGGTGGCAGACAGTGAGACCGCGAGGATGTCGGTGGCGGGGCCACGGCCGATGCCGAGCGTCTGCAGGCCCTCGAGCGCCGTGGCGAGCGTGAGCTCATCCATCCACGGCGTGTACGGGAGTTCACCGGCGGCGCGCGCCGGATCCGTAGGGAGTACGTGCGGAAAAGTGAAGTCCCGGCCGTTGTTCTCGATTGGCTCGCTGTCCGGCTCGCTGTAGGCGCTGGCGGGCAGGAGCAGATTCCAGTTCTTGCCGGCAAGGCGCTGTGCGGTGTGGCGCGCGTTGATGCCGCGAATCCAGTCGGGGAGCGTGTCCGCGTAGTAGCGGCTCGTGGTGAACTCGCCGTTGGACGTCGCGTACCAGTACACGTTCTGTTTCGCGCGTCCCATGGGGAGGATGGCGCCCCGATCCTTCCGTGATACGGAGAGCGCGCGCGATGCGGCGTCCCGCGTGCGCATCCAGTCGATGAGCACGGACCCGCGGAAGCGGTAGGGCGACGCGGGCAAGTCTCGCGACGTGAGGAGCGGTGCCTGCGGGTCGAGCACACCCGTGGTGTTGCTGACGATACCCGTGGAGCGCGGGAAACGGCCCGACATGGTGACGGAGTGCCCCGGCGCCGTTTCGGTGTTCGCGTGGTCCTGAAAGGCGTTGGTGAAGAACGCGCCGTGCTGGCCGAGCCTGGCGAGGCCTCCGGTGAGTTGGGGCGCCCAGCGGTCCACGTAGTCGGCGCGCATCTGGTCGACCGTGAGGAAGACGACCAGCTTCGGGCGCGGCACCTGCGCCGCGACGGACGCCAAGGGGACGAGAACGGCGGTGAGGGCGGCAGCGACTCTGGCGAAGCGGCTCATCGATTCTGGCGGAGGAGGGGGCACTCGACCCCTGAATCTACACGGCGGGTCACCCCCTTTCATCCCCGGACGCCACTCATGCTCCGCTAGTCGTCGTCCTCACCGCTCGTCGCCTGGGCGTGGTTCAGCGATGCCACCATCGTCACGCCGCCGATGATGTTGCCGAGCAGGGTCGGTAGCACGTAGCCGAAGATCACGTGTCCCACGGCCGCCTCGCCCCGCACCGCCGCGTAGGCGACTTCCGTGGTGCCGACGATCACGTGCGCGAATTCGCCAAGGCCGACGAGGTACGTCATGATGATGATGATCATCGGCTTGGCCGTCT
Source organism: bacterium (assembly GCA_040005695.1). Taxonomy (GTDB): domain Bacteria; phylum Gemmatimonadota; class Gemmatimonadetes; order Gemmatimonadales; family Gemmatimonadaceae; genus AG11. The sequence goes on from JBDTYL010000406.1 coordinate 26,766, forward strand.
TCGCATCGGGCAGCATCCACACCATCAGCGCGATGAGCCAGCCCGCGAATACCGCGTGGAGCATCGTGGTGAACGTGTCCGGGGCGAGCGCCGCACGCGCGAGGGTCGATAGCGTCGCCTGCGTCGCGGCATCGACGACATTCAGCCGACCGATGAGGGTCGCGAAGATCACCGCGCCGACGAGGTTGGCGATCAGTACCGCGATCCAGAGCCGTAACACGTTGCGCAACCGTTCCCGGGAGAAGCGGTGCAGCAGGGGGACGATCGGCGTGAGCGTGTTTTCGGTGAAGAGTTGCTGACTGCCGAGGATGACGATGAGGAAGCCGACGCTGTAGCCGAGCTTGGAGATCAGCGGCTGCCACGGCGCATCGGGGAGGTGTGAGCGGAGCAGCCCTTCGGCGAGGAAGCTGAAACCCATCGACAGGCCGGCGGCGAGGCCGGACCACAGGAGCGCACTGGTGGCGCGGTCGAGTTCCCGAAGCCCCACGCGGCGAATGACCTCGTACGTCGTGCCCGCATCGAGGGATTCGGCTTCCTGCGCCTTGCGGTCGGTGCGCTGTTCGTCCGACTCCGGCGACGTATCGTCCGCGAGGTCGGGGTTGCGAAGGCCGTTGGGCGGGCGCGGGGTCTCGGTGTGGCGCGGGGTATCGCCGCCGTCGCGTGGAGGGTGGTCGGTCACGCGTGTAAGCTAGCGGCGGTAGGGCGGGCGTCCGCAATGCATGGCCAAGGGGCGCCGGATGGGCCGATGCGCGGGCACCCCACATCATCCAATGCCCCGCTCCGGCTCGTCGCCGGCCGCCGACGTCATCCGTCCGTCGAAAACATGCACCGTGCGATCCGCCAGCGCCTCGTAGCGCGCGTCGTGGGTCACCATGCAGATCGTCGCGCCTTGCGCGTGCAGTTCCTGGAGCAGCCCCATCACCGCCTCGCCGTTCGTCGAGTCGAGGTTGCCCGTCGGCTCGTCGGCGAGGAGGATGAGCGGGTCTCCAGCCACGGCACGCGCCACCGCAACGCGCTGTTGTTGGCCGCCGGACAACTGTGCCGGAAAGTGGCGCTTTCGATGCGTCATGCCGACACGATCGAGCGCCGACACGACGCGCCGCTTTCGCTCGGTCTCGCTCATACCGCGATAGGTCAGTGGGAGTTCGACGTTCTCGTAGACTGACAGATCGCCGATCAGGTTGAACGCCTGGAACACGAACCCGATCTGCTTGTTGCGGATGCGCGCTCGCTCCGCTGCCGACAGTCCCGCGACGCGCTCGCCTGCGAGCAGGTACTCGCCCGACGTCGGCGAGTCGAGCAACCCGAGGATGGAGAGCAATGTCGACTTCCCGCATCCGGACGGCCCGGAGATCGCGAGATACTCCCCCGCGCGCACCACGAGGTTGATGTCGGAGAGCGCATGCGTTTCGATCTCTTCCGTCTGGAACACCTTCCCCAGGGCCGACAGCCGGATGATGGCCTCGCCTGCGCTCACTTGAGGCGCACGCGCGCGTCCGTGAGCTGTTGCGACATGTCCGAGATGATGACGCTGTCGCCCCTGGCGAGCCCCGCTCGCACCACGATGTCATTCACCGACGCTTTGCCGACGCGCACGTCCACGCGCACGGCCTCGCCGCGGTTCGGCGTCACCCGGAAGAGCTTGATGACACTCTCCGCCGCACCGTAGGCCGGCCGGCCGAGGTGCAGGACGTTTGGCAGTCGCTCGATCTCGATCGCACCGTCCACGGCGAGGTCCGCGCGCGCACCCCTCGGCAGCGGCCCGTCGAGCGCGACCTCCACTGTCACGGCGCCGCCGCGCGACGCCGGGTCGATGCTCGCCACTCGGCCCACCATGATGCCGTCGTGTGTGTCCACTGTCGCGCGCTGCCCCACGACCACGTCCTTCGCAAGATTTTCCGGCACGTGCAGGACGGCCTTCAGGCGGTCGGACTCCGCCACGCGCGCCAGCTCGACTCCCGAGTTCACCCATTGGCCGAGCTCGAGCTGCGGGCTGCCGAGTGACTGCAACCGTCCGCGCTCGCCCGCTGTGATGCGCATCGATGCGACGCGACTCTGCTGCGCTCGGGCGATGCGCTGCAACCCGTCGATCTGCTGTTGCGCCAGCGACTGCTGCTCCGTCGCCGTCGACGTCAGCTGCCCGGTGCGCCGTTGCTCCAGCGCATAGCGCAGCGCGATTTCCTGGGCTCGCTCGCGTGCTGCCTGCACTTCGTTGCGCGACGCCAGCCGGCGCCGGTCCAGCGAATCCAGTACACGCGCCGTCCGGTCGGCGTCGAGGTGCTGCGTTCGCAGCTGGGCGATCGCACTCGCCTGCGTCGTGCGCTCCTGCTGCTGGAAACCCTTCAGCTGCGCGAGCACGGCACGGGCCTGCATGATCTGTTGCTGCACCTGGAGTGCCGCGAGTTCGACATCGGTGTTGCTGAGCTCCACGATCGTCGTTGCGGCATCGATCTGCGCGCCGGGCCGCACCGGCAGCTTCTCGATGCGCCCGCCCGTCGTGGCAACGATGATGCGGATGTGCTCCGGCACCAGCGTACCCGGCGCGCGAACGTCGCGAATCATGTCGCCCACCGCCACGGTGTCGAAGGTGAGGACGCTCCGGTCCATGGTCGTCACCGCGCCCTTGAGTCGCGTGAGCGCGAGCGTCCCCGCGAACAGTGCGACGACCACGGCGCCGGCGATGACGTATTTCCGGCGGCTTTGCGGCTTGTCCCGCTCAATGTCCATCGTCACTCCGCACGCAACACTTCCATCGGGTCCAGCTTTGTGGCTCGGAATGCCGGCACGAGCGCCGACAGCACCATCGCCCCGAACATCGCGATGCACAGCGCCCCGAACAGCAGTGCGTTCGCCGTATCGACCTCGCCGAGGAACGAGCCGAGCCACCCGATGGTCTCTTTCGTCATGTAGAGACCGATCGCCACGCCGGCGAGTACCAGCACGTTCCCTTCACGGATCAATGCGCGGACGATATGCCCTGGCGTTGCCCCGAGTGCGACACGCATGGCGACCTCGCGTCTCCGGTCCGCTGCCGACTGCGCGACGATCCCGTAGACACCGAGCGACGAGAGGCCCAGCGCGAGCACGCCGAACGTCGTGAACAGGCCGGCGATGAAGCGCAGTACGGCGACACGCTGCGGGATTCCCTGTGTGACATCGAAGAGGGCGACCGTCGGAGGGCGTAGCGTCGTCCTTCCCCGCAATTTGTGCCGCAGCGTCGTCGCGACCCGCTGTGGATCGGAGCGGGCACGCACGAACAGCTCGACGAACGTGGGATACTTCGAGGCCGGCGCGCTGTCGGTGAGCGTCAACACGCGATAGACGCGACTCACGTGCAGCGTATCCATGACGCGAGCGATCTGCCGCGCATCGTCGCTCAGGCTGTCCCCGACGACGCCGACCACCTTGATCCACGGCGCGTCGGAATGCGCGCTGCCCATCTTGATCGACCGCCCAAGGGGCGCCGAGCGCGGCCACAGGTACCAGCCGGTGTAGCGATCGATCACGATCTCGGGTGCGTCGTGCGCGCCCTCGCTGAAATCGCGACCACGCTCGATCGGCAGCCCCATCGTCCGGAAGTACGACGGCGAGACCACCTCGTACGTCTTCCCGGGCGTTGGAAATTCCCGCACGCTTCCGTCGTTGTCATCGACGGAAACCGCGTCGCTCACGACACCGTGGTTGAACCAGGCCGCCGCGTCCGCGACGCCGGCGATATTGCGCGCATCGCTCTCGAGTGAGCTCGCTACTTCGGCAATGGGGATCTTCGCGTCTGGCGACGGCGGCAGCAGGATCGATGCGCTCACGAGATTGCGGCTGTCGAAACCAAAGTGTTCCGCCTTGCGGTATTCCGGGCTCGCCTGCTGCAGTGCAGAGCGAGAGAGCAGCACCGCCGCGCACACGAGCGGCAGCGTGAGCGCGATCTGTGTGATCACGAGGCCACCGTACGTGCGTTGGTTCCTTCGATGCGCGCCGGTGCCCGCGCGACTCTTGAGCAACGTGTTGAGGTCCACGCGCGAAACACTGATGGCCGGCACGAACCCGACGAGCGCCAGCGCCAGCACCGCCGCCACGCTTGCAAACGCGACCATGCGCCAGCTCGCCTGCGGCTCGATCACGTACTGGCCGACGTTCGCGGGGATGGTCGCGTGGATGGCGGCATTGCCAGCAAGCGCGAGCAGAAGCGCAAGCACCAGCGCGCCGGCCGCGAGCACAGCGCTCTCGATCAGGAGCTGGGCGACGATCTGCCCGCGCGTTGCGCCGAGCGCCGAGCGCACCGCGAGCTCGCCGGCGCGACCGAGTCCGCGCGCGAGCTGGAGGTTGGCGAGGTTGGTACACGCCACGAGAAGCACGGCGATTCCCGCACCGATCAGCGCCCAATGAAAGCGCTGCACCTCGAACTGTCCGGTGAACGGCTTGAGGTCGAACCGTGCGTCGGAAGTCTTCTCACCCTCCGCGAGCGCGAGCCGGGATGCGAGGAGGTCGAATTCGCGCTCGGCGGCCCTCGCCGTGACGCCGGCGCGGAGACGCACGTATCCAGTGCTCAATTCCATCCCGACGGGAGGAAAGGTCCAGATGTCGCGGTTCAGTGTTTCGCTGGCGTCGTAGTGCTTCGCGACGCCGATGATCGTGACGGTTTGTCCGTCCAGATCCAGGGTTCGCCCGACGACTGGCTCGCCGTCGGCGAACAGGCGGGTTCGAAAACGGTCACTGATGATCACCGAGGCCGCCGCTGCCGAGGCGTCTGGCGGCGGCGACAGCGTGCCCTCCATGGGCGCGATGCCCATCGTCGCGAAAAAGTTCTCGCGCACGATTATCACCTGCGCCGGGTAGTCCGCACCGCCGCGTTCCACGATGCTGCCACGCATGTAGCCGCGAGCCGCGGTGTACGCCGAGTACGTCCGTCCGCCAGCGCCCAGGACCATTTCCGGCGTCGACCTGCCGATCTGGTTCCGGTTGGGACCATAGAATCGGCCGAAGAACCTGATCGTGTACAGCTGCTCGGGGTGCGACGCACCGATGTTCGGGTTGATCATCGCGTCGAGCACGCTGAACATCGTCGTGTTCACGGCAATCGCGAGCG
>JBDTYL010000407.1:0-2575 GCA_040005695.1 bacterium
CCAGGGACGGGACGCGTCGGGCAAGGACGGCACCATCCGCAAGGTGTTCAGCGCCGTGAATCCGCAGGGCTGCACGGTGGCGAGCTTCAAGGCGCCTACCGAGCTGGAACAGCACCACGATTTCCTCTGGCGTGTGCACCAGCAGGTCCCTGCACGCGGCATGATCGGCATCTTCAACCGCTCGCACTACGAGGACATCCTTGTCCCGCGCGTCCATGGCTCGCTGCGCAAGGAAGTCTGGCATGCCCGCTACGGACAGGTGAACGACTTCGAGGCCATGCTTGCCGCGAATCACGTCGTGATCCTCAAGTTCTTTCTGCACATCTCCCGCGACGAGCAGCGGGACCGCCTGCGCGAGCGGCTCAGTGACGAGAAGAAGAACTGGAAGTTCCGCCGCGAGGACCTCGATGATCGCGCGCGCTGGGATCAGTTCACGAAGGCCTACCACGGCATCCTCGCGAATACCAGCACGACGGAAGCGCCGTGGTACATCGTGCCGGCGGACAACAAGGACGTCCGCAACCTCCTCATCGCCCGCACCATCGCCGAGCGCCTCTCGGGGCTGCGGCTTCGCTATCCGCCGGCGGATCCTTCCATCCGCGAGCTGGAGATCGAGTGACCGCCGCGCGACGTGTACGCTACGTCGCGTTCCTCCGCGCGATCAACGTCGGCGGGCACACCGTGAAGATGGATCGGCTGCGCACGCTCTTCGAGGAGCTTGGCCTCGCGGAGGTGGAGACGTTCATCGCCAGCGGCAACGTCCTGTTCGATGCCGTGACGACATCCCCGGCGGCGCTCGAGGCCCGCATCGAGCGGCACCTGGGCAGCGCGCTCGGCTACGAGGTGCCGACGTACCTGCGTCCGCACGCAAGCCTGGCGGACGTCGCGCGCCAGCATCCGTTCGAGCACTTCGAGCGCGACGGACATGCGCTGTCCATCGGCTTCCTCAAGGCGCCCGGTGACGAGGCACTGCGCACGCGCCTCGCCGCGCTCGAAACGGACTACGACGCCTTTCACGTGCACGATCGCCACGCCTACTGGCTGTGCCGCGGCCGTATGACCAGTGCCTCGAAAGTCTGGGGCGCCCCGCTGGACAGGGCGCTCGGCACTCCGGCGACGTTTCGCAACGTGACCACCGTACGCAAGCTCGCCGCACGGGTGCAGCACGCCGGTGATCCGGCGTGCCGCGGACCCGACGCTCGCTAGGTGCGTTTGCTGCCGCGCCGCAGGAGGCGCAGCACGAACAGCAGCACGATCGCGCCGATGAACGCCACGAAGATGGTGCCGGCGAGACCGGCGAATGGCGTGCTCACGCCCAGCTGGCGAAAGAGCCAGCCGCCCACGAATGCGCCGACGATGCCGATGATGATGTCGCCGATCAGGCCGTAGCCGGTGCCGCCCATGACGAGCGAGGCGAGCAAGCCGGCAACGAGGCCCACGATCAGCCAGGTGAGGAGGTCCATGTTCTTCCGCGCAAGAGGGTTCGGACGCGCGCGCCAGTCGCGCGGTCCGCTGCCCGCTCTGCAACTCCCTGACCAGCCCGGCGCCGCGGAGCGGGATCGCGCCCGCTACCGGATGGCGGCCGTGAGTGGAACGCCGTCGAGCGGTTCGAGGGGACGCACGCCGGCGATCGCCGCGAGCGTGGGGGCAAGATCCACCGTGCGCACCACCTCTGCATAGCGGCCGGGCCGCACGCCGGCGCCGTAGAATACGAGAGGCACGTGTGCGTCGTAGTCGTACGGCGAGCCATGCGAAGCCACGTTGCCGCGCCAGGTGCTGCCTGGCGTGAGCGTCACCACCAGGGCGACGTTGGCGGTGGCGGGAAACTGGTGCGCCCACCGGCGCGCGATGACGTCATTGAGCGTGTCCGCCAGCAGGGCGGGGAAGCGATCTGTCCTCGCCACGCCGCGAATGTCGCGCACCTGCGCAGCCAGCACGGTGATTGCCGAATCGGCATTCGCACCCGCCTTCGCGAACGCCGCACGGTCCACCAGCACGATCTGCTGGTCGATGTCCAGCGCCAGCGTGTCCACGTGCGCCGCGCGCAGGCCGGCGCGCAGCCCGGGCAGCAGCTCGTTGAGGGTCACGCGTACGGGCGTCGGCTTCTGCGTCGTGGGCGCCAGCTCCGGGATGGTGCCCACTCCATGGTCGCCGGTGAATGCGATGACGACCTTCGACGAATCGCGCAGCCGGTAGAGCGAATCGAGGAAGGTGCCGAGGACGCGATCCACCCGCAGCACCTGGTCGTGGATCTCGCGCGAGTCCGGCCCGTACCGGTGCCCGATGAAGTCCGTGGCCGACAGCGAGATGTTGAGCAGGTCCGTGTGCGCCCCAGCGCCGAGTGCCATCGACTGCACGCCGTCGAGCGCGAAGGAAAGCGTGATGTCGTCGATGAATGGTGTCGCGCGCACGATGCTCGCCGCGCTCGCCGGGTCGTCCGGCAGGATGTGAGGGAACGTGTTGCCGCTCGGCCCCTCGGCGTCCACGGTGTCCGGCTCGGGATACGCCGAGGCGGGCAGGAGCAGGTCCCAGCTCCGTGATGCAAACGTCTGCGGGAATTCGCGCGTCGTCGCGC
>JBDTYL010000408.1:0-3289 GCA_040005695.1 bacterium
GCCGCCGTGTTCCAGCCCTTCAAGCAGGTCATCGGCGGCCACACGCGTCAGCAGGGTGGCACCGGCCTCGGTCTGGCCATCAGCCGCGAGCTCGCGCGCCAGATGGGCGGTGACATCGCTCTGGTGAGCCGGCCGGGCCACGGTTCGACGTTCACCCTCTGGCTTCCGTCGACCAGCGATGGGACGGCGGAGACTGGCGCCGAGCGCAGCACGCGTGCCCGGAGGCATGCGCCAGATCATCGCGTGCAGGGACTTGCCGAGATCGGACAGCGACTGCGCGAGGACGTGGAGCAGATTCTCGATGCGATCGTGACGCGCATTCGCGCCGATCCCTCGTTCGCGCGCACGGCTGCGCAGTCGCAGGCAGCCCTCGAGGACCACATGCTCTCGTTCCTCACGAACATGGTCCAGTCGCTCGTGATCGTGGACACGACGGGCGCCATGGACAACGACCTGATGCAGGATGGGCAGCGAATCCGGTCGTTCGTGGCCGAACGGCACGGCGTGCAGCGCGCCCGTCAGGGCTGGACCGAGGACATGCTCCTCGAGGAATACCACTACATCCAGGAAGAGCTCGAAGGCCGGCTGCGGCACATGGGAATACGCGATGCCGACGAGACGACGCTGGCACTGGAGATCTTCTCGCGGATGATCGGCGTCGCCGTGGCGGCGTCGTTGCACGGCTTCCGCGAGCAGTCGGTCACGCAGCCGCCGGCCATCCGGACGACAGGCGCTGGTGCCGCTTGATGTCGCCCTGCAGGAGCGGCACGTGGCCTACTTGCTCACTTTCGCCCAGCTGTCGCGCAGCGTCACGGTGCGATTGAACACGGGCCGCTCGGTCGTCGAGTCGGCGTCCTTCACGAAATAGCCCGTCCGCTCGAACTGGTACCGCGACACCGTGTTCCCCTCAGCCACGAGGCTGGGCTCGACCTTCGCGCCCTGCACCACCACGAGTGACTCCGGATTGAGCAACGTCGTGAAGTCCGCGTCGTCCGCGTCGGGGTCCGGCACGGTGAACAGCTTGTCGTAGAGTCGGATTTCCGCGTCGACACCGCGCGCTACCGACACCCAGTGGATCGTCCCCTGCACGCGCCGTCCGTCCGGCGCATCGCCGCCGCGCGTGGCGGGATCGTACGTGCAGTGGATTTCCACGATCTCGCCGGCGTCATCCTTCACGACACCCTGGCAGGTGATGAGGTACGCGTAGCGCAGCCGCACCTCGCGGCCCGGCGCGAGGCGGAAGAACTTCTTCGGCGGATTCTCCATGAAGTCGTCGCGCTCGATCCATACCTCGCGCGAGAACGGCACGTTCCGCGATCCCTCCAGCGGCACGTCGTGCGGATAGGACGGCGCGTCGAGCTCCTCCACTTGCCCTTCGGGATAGTTCGTGAGGACGACCTTCACCGGATGCAGCACGGCCATCACGCGTGGCACGCGCATGTTGAGATCGTCGCGCACCGCGTGCTCGAACGTCGGCAGCTCGGTGCGCGCCGGCTTCCGTGCCACGCCGATGGTGTCGCAGAAGGCGCGGATGGCCTCCGGTGTCACGCCGCGCCGCCGCAGGCCGGCGATCGTCGGCATGCGCGGATCGTCCCACCCCGACACGAAGCGCTCGTTCACGAGGCGCAGCAGCTTCCGCTTGCTCAGTACCGTGTAGTCGATCTCCAGCCGCGCGAACTCCGTCTGCTGCGGTGGATGCTCGTACCCGGCTTCGCGCACGAGCCAGTCGTAGATCTCGCGGCTGTCCTTGAACTCCAGCGTGCACAGCGACCGCGTGATCCCCTCGATGGCGTCCGAGAGCCCGTGGGCGAAATCGTACAGCGGGTAGATGCACCACGCGTCGCCGCGGCGGTAATGATGCGCGTGCCGGATGCGCAGCAGCAGCGGATCGCGCATGATCATGTTGGGATGCGCCATGTCGATCTTCGCGCGCAGCACATGCGTGCCGTCCGCGAACGCGCCGGCCTTCATGCGCCGCAACAGGTCGAGGTTCTCGTCCACCGAGCGGTCGCGGTACGGGCTGTTCGTGCCCGCCGCCGTCACCGAGCCGCGCCCGTCGCGAATCGCTTCCTCGTTCTGCGAATCGACGTACGCCTTCCCGCCCATCACCAACCGCTCGGCAATGTCGTACAGCTGCTCGAAGTAGTCGCTCGCGTACCGCTCTTCGTCCCACTCGAAGCCGAGCCACCGCACGTCGTTCCTGATGGACTCGACGTAACGGACGTCCTCGGTGGCCGGATTCGTGTCGTCGAAGCGGAGGTTCACACGACCGCCGAAATCGCGCGCGAGCCCGAAGTTCAGGCAGATCGACTTCGCGTGCCCGATGTGGAGGAAGCCGTTCGGCTCGGGCGGAAAGCGCGTCGCGAGCGGCCGGCCGAACCGGTTCGTCTCGACGTCCTCGGCAACCAGGTCGCGGATGAAGTTGTTGCGGGGCGCGGCGGTCTCGGTCACGCCTTCTTCACCAGCGCCTGCGCCGCCTCGACCACCTTCTCGGCCGTGATGCCCAGCTCCCGGTAGATCGTCTCGAACGGTGCGCTCGCGCCATACCGGTCGATCCCGATCACCGTCCCGTTCGAACCGACCCAGCGGTACCAACTCATCGACGCGGCCGCCTCGATCGACACGCGCGGCACTCCCGCCGGCAGCACGGACGCGCGATACTCGGCCGACTGGAGTGCGAACAACTCGTGACTGGGCAGGCTCACCACGCGTGCCTTCACGCCGGCGGCCGCAAGCGTCTCCGCCGCGATCACGATCAACCCCACCTCGGACCCGCTCGACAGCAGCACCACGTCCGGCTTGCCGCCCGGCACGTCCGCCAGCACGTAGCCACCCTTCGCCACGCCAGCCGCCGGCGCGTACTTCGTGCGATCGATGAACGCGAGCTTCTGGCGCGTGAGCACGAGGCACACCGGCCCATGCTGGTGCTGCACCGCCACCTTCCACGCCTCGGCGGTCTCCGTCGAATCGGCCGGCCGGATGATCGTGATGCCCGGCACCACGCGCAGGGCGGAAAGCTGCTCCACCGGCTGGTGCGTGGGGCCGTCCTCGCCGAGACCGATGGAGTCGTGCGTGTAGATGTAGATCACGTGCTGCTTCATGATCGACGCGAGGCGGATCGGCGGACGCATGTAGTCCGAGAAGATCAGGAACGTGCCGCCGAACGGCACGATGCCGCCGTGCAGCGCCATGCCGTTCATGATCGCGCCCATGGCGTGCTCGCGGATGCCGAAATGCATGTACCGCTTGTCGTAGTCACCCGGCGCGAAGTTCTTCCACGTCTTCACCG
>JBDTYL010000409.1:0-5891 GCA_040005695.1 bacterium
AGGCGCGCGGGTTCACCTGTTCGATCGACGCGCAGCATCCCCGCTGTCTTATCGCTCTGCGCCCGTAGCGACGTGGAGCCGCGGGGCTGCGATCGCCACCTCGCGATAGATCCGCTCGAGCGCCCGCAGCGAGTGCGAGATGTCGAACTGCTCCAGCGCCCGTCGGCGTCCAGCCGCGCCCATCGCGGCGGCGAGCCCTGGCGTCTCGAGAATCCGCAGCACCGCGTCGGCCATCGCCAGCGAATCGCCTCGCGGCACGACGATGCCCGTCTCGCCATCGCGCACGATCTCCGGCACGCCGCCGACGCCGGTCGCCACGACCGGCCGCGCGGCGCGCATCGACTCGAACAGCGGTAGCGCGGCCGCCTCGCTCTCCGACGCAAGCACCAGCACGTCGGATGCCGCGAGCAGCGTATCCACGTCTGCGCGCGATCCCAACAGCTGGATGGTGCCTTCGAGCCCAGCCTCCGCGATCTGTCGCGCAAGCTCCTCGCGCAGGTCGCCGTCGCCAGCGATGAGCAGCCGTGCATCGGGCCACCGCGCACGCACTCGCAACATCATCGGCACGAGCTGGCGCTGTCCCTTCACCGCCTCGAGCCGGCCCACGTTCAACAGCACCGGCGCCGTCGCACCAAGGCCGAATGCTTCGCGCGCGCGGCCGCGGAGGAGCGGATCGGGCGCCGGCGCGCCCGCGACGTCGATCCCCGGATACACGACCTCGACCCGCTCGACCGGAAAGCCGGGCAGCGACGCGTAACTCTGCTTCACCGCGTTGGAGACGGCGACGATGCGATGCGCGAGCGCGCGGTTCAGCACCACGGGCGACATCTCCTCGGCTCGACGCGCGAGCGAAGTGCCCTCGTCCTCGGGATGATCGGCCATCCGGCCGAGCCAGTGCAGCGTGGAGACGACCGGCACGCCGCGCAGTCGCGCGGCAGTGCCCGCGAGCGCGAGATCGAGCGTGCGGTTCGCGTGTACGACGTCGATCGACAGCTCGTCCATCAGCCTCGCGATCCGGACGATCGTCGATGGGATCGAGCCGGCCCCGCGATGGCCGATGATGTGCGGCTCGACCCCCGCGGCGCGGCACTCGTCCAGGAGCTGAAGATCGAGGATCAGCACACACACGTGGTGCCGAAAGTGCTCGCGGTCGAGCCGCGCCACGTTGCGCAGCACCACCTTCGTGACGCCGTCCACCCGCAGACTGCGCAGGGCGTGCAGGACGTTGAGCGGGCGAGCGCCCGTCACGATGGCGACGAAGGGGCCGTCGCGCGCTCGGCGAGCAGGAGCGCCGGCGAGCGCAGCGCGTCGCCGATCCCGACGGCGCGCAGCGAGCCCTCGAGTGCCGCCGAGAGCGCCGGGCTGCGCATCGCGCGGTGCAGCACCATCGGCACGGCGAACTGTCCCACCGTCGCGACGCGCGTGAAGCCGTGCGCTCCAAGCTCGCTCACGAGTGCCCCCTCGGCGTATGCGAAGAACGGACGTGTGGTGCCCTCCGCGCGATGCTTGAGGGCGAAGGCGGCGTCTCGCACCGACTGGAGCGCGAGCAGGTCACTCTTACGCGCGAACTCGACCACGACGAATCGCGCCGCGATTCTAGTCATCTCAGCGAGCAGGTCGCGCCAGTGCGTCACGTGCCCGAGCACCCGCACGGCGATCACGACGTCGACGCTCGCGTCGGCGAAGGGCAGCGCCCTCAGGCTCCCTACGCACCGCGCGAGTCGATCCGGATGCGCGCGGCGTGCGGCTTCCACCCGTGCGAAGCAGTCGTCGGTGCTTCCGTGCACCACCACGTCGTGGCCCCGCTCCAGCAGCAGCGGGGTGATCTGCCCGTGTCCTCCTCCCACCTCGAGCACTCGGCATGGCGCGGGCCCCATCCGGTCGAGCAGCGATCGCACCGCGCGCGACTGCTGCGCGAGCAGCCAGCGCCCGATCGGCCCGGCGAACCGGCGCGTCGTATAGCGGTCAGACGAGGTCTCCACATCCGGGCGCTCGGTGTCGTGCGGACGTCTCGTCCCCAGCTCGGAGGTGTCCTTGATGATCATGCCTGATGCGCGCGTCATGGTGAGCCGGATGGGCCGCGCACGCTGCGCAGGTCGAACTGCCTGGCGGCACGCGCGTCAAGCGGCATGGTAACTGATGGAATGGCGATCCTCGGTCGTCCAGCGGATGCCGAACGATACGAACGAGCGCAGCCGCGTGCAGCCCGCTCCGATGCGTCGCGGCGCTCGCGGCGGAGCAAAGGCCAGCGCGATTCTGCCGGAAGTGCGATACTGCGCCCATGACCCCAGACCGCATCATCGTCACCGGCGGCGCAGGCTTCATCGGCTCCGCACTCGTACGCAAGCTGATCGCCCAGTCCGACGCCACCGTCGTGACCGTCGACAAGCTGACATATGCCGGGAATCTGGAATCGCTGTCTCCCGTCGCCGCCAACCCTCGCCACCACTTCGAGCAGGTCGACATCTGCGACGCGGCGGCGCTGCAAAATCTGTTCACCCGCTACGAGCCCAGCGCCGTGATGCACCTGGCCGCGGAGTCGCACGTCGACCGCTCGATCGACGGCCCCGCCGCCTTCATCCAGACGAATGTGGTGGGGACCTTCACGCTGCTCGAACAGGCGCGACGCTATTGGGATGAGCTGCCCAAGCCCCGTCGCGACGCGTTCCGCTTCCTCCACGTCTCGACCGACGAGGTGTTCGGCTCGCTCGGAGCGTGCGGCCACTTCGACGAGACCACGCCGTACGCGCCGAACTCCCCCTACTCGGCGAGCAAGGCGGGCTCCGATCACCTGGTGCGGGCGTGGCACCACACGTATGGGCTACCCGTCCTCACGACGAACTGCTCCAACAACTACGGACCATATCAATTTCCCGAGAAGCTCATCCCGCTCGTGATCCTCAACGCGTTGGAAGGACAGCCGCTCCCGGTGTATGGTGGCGGCGCGAACGTGAGGGACTGGCTCTACATCGAAGATCACGCGGACGCCCTGGTGACGGTGCTTTACCGCGGCCAACCCGGTGAGACCTACTGCATAGGCGGCAACAACGAGCGGCGGAACATCGATGTCGTCAGCGCGATCTGCGCCATCATGGACGAGTTGGCGCCGCGCGCGGAGGGACCGCACGAGCAACTGATCACGTTCGTGCCGGATCGCCCCGGCCATGACCTCCGCTACGCGATCGACGCGAGCAGGATCACGCGGGAGCTAGGCTGGGCTCCGCGCGAGACGTTCGAGAGTGGTCTGCGGTCAACGGTTCGATGGTACCTCGAGCACCGCGAATGGTGGGAGCGCGTCCGGTCGGGCGCGTATCGGGGCGAGCGCCTTGGACTTGGCGCCGGTGGAAGGGTGACGGCGTCCACCATGGCTTCAGCATGACAGCGCGCAAGGGAATCATCCTCGCAGGCGGATCAGGGACGCGGCTGTATCCGATCACGCGGGTACTGAGCAAACAGCTCTTGCCCGTCTACGACAAGCCGATGATCTACTATCCGCTCTCGGTTCTGATGCTCGCGGGCATCCGGGACGTGCTGGTGATCTCCACACCGTCGGATCTGCCGCGGTTCGAGCAGCTGCTCGGTGACGGATCCGAATGGGGGATGTGCTTCCAGTACGCGGTACAGCCCGCGCCCGATGGGCTGGCACAGGCATTCATTATCGGGCGAGACTTCGTGGGCCGCGACAGCGCCGCACTCGCGCTCGGAGACAACATCTTCTACGGGCATGGCCTCAGCCAGATCGTACAGGACGCATCGGCAGAGACGAAGGGCGCGACGATCTTCGGCTACTGGGTCCGCGATCCAGGACGATACGGCGTGGCCGAGCTGCGGGCGGACGGCCGCGTCGCGAGCATCGAGGAGAAACCGGCGCATCCGCGTTCGAACTACGCGGTCACAGGTCTCTACTTCTACGACAATGACGTCCTCGACATCGCCGCTCGCCTGCAGCCCTCGGGCCGCCGAGAGCTGGAGATCACGGACGTGAACCGCACGTATCTCGAGCGCGACCAGCTACGCATGCGCGTCCTTGGTCGAGGGATGGCCTGGCTCGACACGGGCACGCACGAGTCGCTGCAGGAAGCATCGAACTTCATCGAGACGATCGAGAAGCGGCAGGGGCTGAAGGTGTCGTGCCCGGAGGAGGTCGCATTCCGCATGGGATTCATCGACGCGGAGCAAGTGAGACGGCTGGCGGCGCCGCTGCGGACGAGCGCTTATGGCGCGTATCTGCTGGATCTCGTCGATCGAGCGAACCATCCATGAACGTCGTCGCGGGATCGCTGCCGGGCGTACTGATATTCGAGCCACCCAGCTTTCCGGATGCGCGCGGGATGTTCCGGGAGCTGTACCGCGCGCCGTGCTACGCCGACGCCGGACTCACGGAGCCGTTCGTGCAGGACAATCTGTCTCGATCGGTGCAGCACACGCTGCGCGGCCTGCATCTGCAAAACCCGCGAGCACAGGGCAAGCTGGTGATGGTGCTCGACGGCGCGGTCTACGACGTCGCGGTGGACGTCCGGCGTGGCTCGCCAACGTTCGGGCGCTGGGAAGGGTTCGAGCTGAATGCAGAGAATGGTCGCCAGGCCTACCTGCCGCCGGGATTCGCGCATGGCTTTCTCGTGCTGAGCAAGAGCGCACTGGTCATGTACAAATGCACGGCGCTTTACAGTCCAAGCGACGAGCTGTGCGTGAGGTGGGACGACCCCGCGATTCGCATCGTGTGGCCAGTCGACGACCCAGTGCTCTCGGCGCGCGACGCCTGCGCGCCGTTGCTCGGGCAGATCCCGCTCCAGCGCCTGCCGAGCTTCGAAGCATCACCGTGATCGACCCGGACACACTGCCGCCGACGATCTTGCTCACCGGTGCCGCCGGCCAGGTGGGATGGGAGCTGCGTCGCAGCCTCGCCCCCCTCGGACACGTCGTCGCCCTGAGCCGCTCGGAGCTCGACCTGACCCGGCATGGGCGCATCGCCGAGATGGTCGAAGCGGTGGCGCCCGCGGTGATCGTGAATGCGGCCGCCTACACCGCCGTGGACCTGGCCGAATCCGAGCGAGACGCCGCCTTCGCGATCAACGCGACCGCGCCGCGCGCACTCGCCGAGTCGGCGGCGCGCGCAGGCGCGGCGATGGTGCACTTCTCGACCGATTACGTCTTCGACGGGACGAAGACGACAGCGTACCTCGAAGACGATGCGGCGGCTCCGCTCGGCGTGTATGGCAGCAGCAAGCTTGCGGGAGACCAGGCGGTGATCGGCGCCGGCATCCCCTATTTCGTGTTGCGAACGAGTTGGGTGTACGCGGCACGGGGGCGCAATTTCCTGCGCACGATGCTGCGTCTCGCGCACGAGCGTGCCGAGTTGGCCGTGGTCGCCGACCAGTTCGGGGCCCCGACGCCGGCCCGATTGATCGCCGATGTCACCGCGCAGCTGCTCGGGCATGGGCGCGACCCAACGGGCTTCCGCTTTCCCTCACGGCTGAGCGGCGTGTACAACGTGACGGCGAGAGGGGTCGCGAGCTGGTATGATCTCGCCACAGCCATCCTCGCGCTCGATCCGCGGCGCGAGCGCCAGACAGTCCGGCACATTCGCGCGGTCACGACGGCAGAATATCCCACTCCTGCTCGCCGACCGACGAACTCACGCCTCGATCTGGGCAAGCTCGAACGGACGCTCGGGATTCGTATGCCCGAATGGAAGGCGCAGCTCGAGACGGTGATGCGGGAGTTGCCGATTCAGGAACCCGCGTAGCCAGGCTGGCATGGAGCACGTATAGTCGCAAATCGGACGTCGGCTGTCCTCCGCCGTTATCCCGCCGTGGTGCCGTGCAGAATCCCGCCCCGGACGCGCACGGCCCTGGCGGAGGCGCCGGGGAGCGGCGCGATCCGGCGCTGCA
>JBDTYL010000410.1:0-5238 GCA_040005695.1 bacterium
CCTGACCTCTTGAATGCCATTCAAGCGCTCTCCCAACTGAGCTACGCCCCCGGGAACCTGCCGTCCGACTACAAAACACTCGTTCCGGCAGGAACCACCATATATAGCGGCGGGTATATGTGATGTCAACAAATCAGGGCTGGCGGAATCGATA
Source organism: bacterium (assembly GCA_040005695.1). Classification (GTDB taxonomy): domain Bacteria; phylum Gemmatimonadota; class Gemmatimonadetes; order Gemmatimonadales; family Gemmatimonadaceae; genus AG11. Next base: position 155 of record JBDTYL010000410.1, read on the forward strand.
TCGGCCGGTAATTTGCACCGCCTCGGGCCCTGAAGCTCGGAATGCACGAACCGCCTCGACATCGCGCTCCAGCACAGGCGCATCGCTCGCGGCCACGTACCACAAAACGTAGCTCAGCGACGCACCGCTCGACCCGTTCTCGATCCGGAATTCGGGGTTTCAACAGTCCGGTTCGTCGCCGCTCATAGATGCCTACTCTCTCGCGTAGGACCTTGTACAAGGCTCCCATGACAGAATTGAAGAAGCCGGTCCGTCGACGTCGCGCCGCCCCTGCGGGCATCGCGCCCAGCGAACCTGAGCGCGATATCCTCGACCAGTATCTCTACGAAGTCTCGACCTACCCGCTGCTCAAGGGCACCGAGGAGATCGACCTCGCGAAGAAGATTCGCGCCGGCGACCAGGACGCACTCCAGGAACTCGTGAAGCGCAACCTCCGCTTCGTGATCTCCGTGGCGAAGAAATACCAGAACCGGGGTCTCCCCCTCATCGATCTCATCGGCGAGGGCAACGTCGGCCTGCTCACCGCCGCGCGGAAGTTCGATCCCGACCAGGGCGTCAAGTTCATCTCGTACGCCGTGTGGTGGATCCGCCAGGCGATCCTGTCCGCGCTCGCGCGCCAGGGCCGCACCGTTCGCGTGCCCCTCAACCGCACCGCGGATCTCTCCCGCATCATCAAGGCGAGCGAGATCCTGCGCCAGAAGCTGAACCGCGAGCCGAGCCCCGAGGAACTGGCCACGCTCACGGGCCTGTCCGTCGACGTCGTCCAGTCGCTCGCGGCGCTCAACACGAGCGACGTGCGGCTCGACGCGCCCATGGATCCCGAGGGCGACCGCTCCCTCATCGAGCGCTTCGTCGCCGACGAGATGCCCGACACCGAGGAGGAAGCCATGAACCGCTTCCTCACCGACGAGATCGAGCAGGCACTCTCCACCCTGCCGCCGCGGGACGCCAAGGTCCTGCGGCTCTACTTCGGCCTGGAGGGCGGTCGCGAGCACACGCTCGAGGAGATCGGCAGCATGCTCGGCGTCACTCGCGAGCGCGTCCGCCAGCTCCGCGATCGCGCGCTCAAGCGCCTTCGCGAAGGCGACGTGGGCCGCGCACTTGGAAGCTTCGCCGCCTGACGGCGGCGAGGACGAGAGGACGAGAGGAAAGCACGAGGGCGGCCCAGTCGGCCGCCCTCTTGCATTTCGGTGGGCTCAGCGGAGAAAGCGCAAGGTCTGGTCAGGGCCTCCCCCGCGCATCACTTTTCTGCTGTCCGGACGGCGTGTGGGCAGGCCTCTCGCCCTCTCGTCCCTCGCCCTCTCGCCCTCTCTGCTGCCGTGATCCAGCTCAAGGACGTTCACAAGAGCTTCGGCCCGAAGCACGTCCTCGACGGATTCACGCTCGACGTGCCCGAAGGCGAGACGATGGTCATCATCGGCTATTCCGGCACGGGCAAGTCGGTCGCCATCAAGCACATCGTCGGGCTGCTCGAGCCCGACTCCGGCGAGGTCTGGGTGGACGGGCTCAACGTGCCCGAGCTGCCGCGCCGCGAGCTGTACGCCCTGCGGTCACGCATCGGGTACGTGTTCCAGTTCGCCGCCCTGTTCGACTCGTTCACCATCGGCGAGAACGTGGCGATGGGGCTGCGCAAGCAGGGCGAGCTCGACGAGGCCGAGATCATCCATCGCGTGGATGAAGCGCTCGACCTCGTCGACCTGCCCGGCGTGAACGACCGCTTTCCCGCCGAACTCTCGGGCGGCATGCGGAAGCGCGTGGGCATCGCGCGCGCGATCGCGCTGCGCCCCAAGTACATCCTTTACGACGAACCCACCACCGGCCTCGACCCCGTGACGAGCGCCGTCATCGACCAGCTCATGGTCCGCATGCGCGAGAAGCTGCACGTCACCGGCGTCGTCATCACGCACGACATGCGCAGCGCCTTCACCGTGGGCACCCGCATCGCCATGCTCTACGAAGGGCGCGTGCGCTGGGAGGGCACGATCGCCGAGATCCAGAACACCACGGATCCCATCGTGCGGCAGTTCGTCGAGGGCCGCCCGAACCTGGAGGAACAGGGCGTTCCCGGGGCTGCCACCGCCACGGCCTGAGACGGCCGATGACACGATCCCGCGCACAGCAGGAGACGTCCGCCGGCGGCGTCGTCTACCGAATGGAAGATGGCCGACCGGTCTTCCTCCTCATCCGTGACAGCTACCAGAACTGGGGATTCCCCAAGGGTCACGTGGAAGCGGGCGAACGGGCCGACGAAGCCGCGCTGCGCGAAGTGCGCGAGGAAACAGGCATCGACGACATCGCCCTGCGCGGCACGATCGAGACAATCGACTGGTACTTCCGCTTCCGCGGGCGGCTGATCCACAAGGTCTGCCATTTCTTCCTCATGGAGACCGCACAGGCCGTGACCTCGCCCCAGCGCGCGGAAGGCATCACCGCCTGCACCTGGGCGGACTACGACGGGGCGCGCTCCGCCATCTCCTACGCCAATGCGCGCATCGTGCTGGGCCGAGCGCAGGAGATCATCGGGGGAGATGCGCCGTCGGATGAACCGCGCGTTCCCATGCCCTCGCTGCCCACGGTGGACGAGGACCCACAGCTGGGACTGCGCCCGGGGCGCGCGGGGCGCGAACTCGAATGACACCGGTGAAGACGGCCGCCCCGCCGGCTCCCGCACCAGCAACGCGGATGCTGGCGCCGCCTCCCACGGTGCTGCTGTACACGGCGCGTGAGCGTGCGCGCGCACTCGTCCGCGCGGCATTCCCGCGCCGGCGGGCCCGCGTGATCATGGCGCGCACGCCGGAGGAGCTCGACGCCGCCTTTCGCGTGTCGCTCGTCGATGCCGCCATCATCGACCTGGCCGGCGCGCAGGAAGATACGTGGCGCGCCGCGGCACTCGCCCGCGAATTCTCGAGCGTGCCATTCTTCGGCCTCACGTCCCTTCGTGCGGCAGAGTCGCCCGCCCTCGCGCAGTGCGCGCAAAACGACTTCGCCGATGTGCTGGTCGAGTCCGTGGACGATGCGGTCGCGCGCGAGCTCGTGCTCCGCCACGCCTTCTCCACGCGCTTCAACGCTGCGCTCGCCGTGCCGCCCGCCGTGCTCGGGCTCGACACGACCATCCAGCTGGCCGCGTGGCGCGGCATCGTGGCGTGGTCCGGCCGGCCAGTGCGCACGCAGCTGCTGGCGGATTCAGTGGGCGTCACGCGCGAGCATCTCAGCCGGACGTTCGCCGCATCGGGCGGACCGAACCTCAAGCGTGTGATCGACCTCGTCCGCCTCATCGCGGCCGCGGAGCTGGCGAAGAATCCCGGATATGACGTGCGCGACGTGGCGGCGGTGCTGGACTTCGCGAGCTCGTCGCACCTCTCGAGTACCGCGCAGCGCGTCGTGGGGATGAAGCCCGCGTCGCTCGCCCGCCTCCGCGCCGTGGATCTCATCGACCGGTTCACGAAGGGACACGGGCGGAGTCGCGGCTGACCTCCGCCACCGGCGCCGCGCGCGCCCGCGCCGGGGCGTCTGCGTCGGCGACCTGGCGGTCGAGGTAGACGATATAGCCGGCCAGCAATTGCGACACGTGGCCCGAGCGCGTACTGAAATCCGAGAATGCGCCGGCCGGCAACAACTCCGCGTGACGGGCGATGGCGAGTTCCGTTTCCAGGCGGAGCAGGGCGCACTTGGCCGCGGCGTACGACGCCCGCTGCTCCTGCACCGTATGTCGACCATAGCCCTCGGCAATATTGGCCCCGATGGCCATGGCGGTGGTCATCACCTCGTCGCTGACGCACTTGGTCTCCCGGCGGATCGACTGCCGGAGCGTGCGGATGACGTCCCCTGCGAGGGTGACGGATTCCTGCCAGACACGAAGCTCGCGGATGCCCGATGACATGGAGCGTAGGGTAGGGCTTTGCGGGCTACGACCGGCATCAAACGGCGGCACTGCGGTGCCAAACGGGGGCGAGGGGCGCGGGTTGCTTCCATCCCCGGCTTGTGATAATTTTCACAAGCTACCCACCAAACGACCTTCCGACCGATTGTATGGCATCCGATACCACGCTCCGACCCGGCGAGATCAAGGACATCCTGCTCCGAGAAATCGAAGCCGCTGACCTCCATGAACTCGACGTGGAAGAAGTTGGCTCCGTCCTCGAAGTGAAGGACGGCATCGCCCGCATCTACGGCCTCCAGAAGGCGATGGCGGGCGAGATGCTCGAGGTGCATTCCAGCGAGACTGGCGCCACCGTCACGGCCCTCGCGCTGAACCTCGAGGAAGACAACATCGGCGCCGTCATCCTCGGCGACTATCTCCAGCTGAAGGAGAGCGACGAGGTCCGCCGCACCGGCCGCGTGCTCGAGGTCCCCGTGGGACCGGAGCTCATTGGGCGCGTCGTGGACGCCCTCGGGCGCCCGATCGACGGGCTCGGACCGATCAACGCGACGCACACCCGCAAGGTCGAGAGCGAGGCGCCCGGCATCATCGTCCGCCAGCCCGTGAAGGAGCCGCTCCAGACCGGCATCAAGTCCATCGACGCGATGATCCCGATCGGACGAGGCCAGCGCGAGCTGATCATCGGCGACCGCGGCACCGGCAAGACGGCCATCGCCGTCGACACGATCATCAACCAGAAGGGCCAGGGCGTCACGTGCGTGTACGTCGCCATCGGCCAGAAAGCGTCCACGGTGGCGTCCGTCGTCGCGCGGCTCAAGGAAAACGGCGCGATGGACTACACCATCGTCGTCGTCGCCTCCGCGTCCGACCCGGCCCCGATGCAGTACATCGCGCCCTACTCGGGCGCCGCGATGGCCGAGTATTTCATGTACAACGAGGGGCAGGCGACGCTCTGCGTGTACGACGACCTCTCGAAGCAGGCCGCTGCCTATCGCCAGCTGTCGCTCGTGCTGCGCCGCCCCCCGGGCCGCGAAGCCTTCCCGGGCGACGTGTTCTACCTCCACTCCCGCCTGCTCGAGCGCGCAGCGAAGATGAGTGAGGATCCGTCGGTGGTGGACGGCAAGACGATCCTCAAGCCGGGTGGCTCGATGACCGCGCTGCCGATCATCGAGACGCAGGCCGGCGACGTGTCCGCCTACATCCC
>JBDTYL010000411.1:0-2640 GCA_040005695.1 bacterium
CCGGCGTCAATGCACCGCCGGTGAGCTTTGCAGCGAATGGGCGGCAATACATCGCTGTCGCGGCCGGCGGCGTGCTCCAGATCAATGCGCCGCGCGGTGACGAGCTGCTCGTCTTCGCGCTGCCCTCCGCCGCCGACACCAGCTTCGCCGTGCCGGCGAGCCGTGGTTCCGCGGTGGCCTCCATCCTGTCGCGCCGATGAGTCACCACGACGCGTTGGTCCGGTGTGCGGCGCTGATGGTGCTCGCCTGCGCCAGCGCGTGCACGATACGCGAGCGCGACACGCACGAGACTCCGAGCCAGGTCGAGCTGCGCGACCGAGCCCCCGAGCTGTACGTGCCTTCCAATCTCGCGCAGCGGCCCGACTCGGCGCTGTTGCGCAACGTGCGTCATGCCTTCGACACGGACGACGAACTCCAGCCCGACACGTTGCCCACCCTGCCCGACGGGGTGACGCTGGCCGACGTCCGCAACGGTGACGACCTGTTTCACGGCACAGGCGGCTGCAGGAACTGCCACGGGTCCGAGGCGACCGGCCTCGCTGGTCGCGGCTCATCGCTCACCGCCGGCCTGCACCTCATCCCGAGCGGCGACCTGCGCGGGATCGACTCCATCATCGTGAACGGCATCGCTGACGCAGAAACGCGTTCGCCGATCGCGATGCCGCCGCGCGGGCAGCACGGCAACCTCACCACGCTCGAGACGCATGCGCTCGCCGCCTACGTGTGGGCGCTCGCGAACGCGCGCGGCGAGCCGTGGCCCGGTGGCCACCCGCAGCATGGTCCGCACGACATCAACAGCTCTGCACGGACGGCCATCCCATGATGACGGCGCCGGTAGCTGCGCTCTTCCAGAGCCTCACGCGTCAGGCCAGTGGCGGCCGTCCGTCCACACAGCACACGGCCGGTCCCGCGGCGGACGCCATCGCCCGCCTCGGTGTGGGGATGATCATTGCCGCGGCCATCGTGTTCGCGGTGGTGATGGTGCTGCTGGTCTGGCCCATCATCCGCGGTAGCAGCACGCGCGAGGATGCGCCGCGCGTCATCGACGAGCGCCGCTGGGAGTTTCGCTGGATCGTGGTTGGAGGCGCCCTCGTGCCCATGCTCATCCTCGCCGGCGTCTTCGTCTTCTCACTCGGCATCATGCGCGCCGATGGCGTGCCGTCGTCGCCCTACGAGGTCGAGGTGATCGGGCACCAGTGGTGGTGGGAGGTGCGCTATCCGGCCAACGGATTCGTCACGGCCAACGAGATCCACATTCCCGTTGGTCGGCCGGTGCGCATCCACCTCAGGAGCGACGACGTGATTCACAGCTTCTGGGTACCGCAACTGCAGGGGAAGACCGACGCGATCACGGGCCAGGTGAACGAGACCTGGCTGCAGGCAAGTCGACCAGGCGTGTATCGCGGCGAGTGCGCCGAGTTCTGCGGGATGCAGCATGCCCACATGGCGTTCGTCGTGGTGGCGGACGCGCAGGGCGACTACGACGCGTGGGTCGCCAACCAGGCACGTCCGGCAGCGGTGCCCACCGATTCGTCGGCGCTCGCGGGGCAGAAGATATTCCTCTCGCAGTCCTGCTCGTATTGCCACACGGTGCGCGGCACGCCGGCCGGCGCGCGCGTCGGCCCCGACCTCACGCACCTCGCCGCGCGCCGCACGCTCGGCGCGGGCACGCTCGACAACTCGCGCGGCAACCTGGCTGCGTGGATCGAGAACCCCGACCGGCTCAAGCCGGGGACGAAAATGCCACCCGTTCCACTCGACGGCGCCACCCTGCAGGCGCTCGTCGCCTACCTCGAAACCCTTCGCTAGAGGAGATCGCGTGTCCAGCACAGCCGAACGTCTCACCGCGATCTGGGAGCCTCCGCGCACGGTGTATTCGTGGTTCGCCACGGTGGATCACAAGCGCATCGGAATGCGCTACCTCGTCGTCTCGTTCTTCTTCCTCGCCCTCGGTGGGCTCGACGCGGCGTTCATGCGCGCGCAACTCGCGCGGCCGGAGAGCCACCTCCTGACACCGGAGGCGTACGACCAGTTGTTCACCATGCACGGCACCACGATGATCTTCTGGTATGCCTCGCCCATGCTGTCGGGCTTCGGCAACTACCTCGTGCCGCTCATGATCGGCTCGCGCGACATGGCGTTCCCGCGATTGAACGCGTTCAGCTTCTGGACGTACCTGCTGTCCGGCATGATCCACTACATCGGCATCACGCGCGGCATCGCACCGCATGCCGGGTGGTTCGCCTACGCGCCGCTCACGAGCTCGGCATACAGTCCCGGCTACAATACCGAGTTCTACACGCTGGCCCTGCTCTTCCTCGCGATCTCCACGACCGCGGGCGCGATCAACTTCATCGCCACCATCCTCACGATGCGCGCGCCGGGCATGTCGCTCAATCGCATGCCGCTGATGATGTGGAGCACGCTCACGACCTCGGTGTCCATCGTGATGTCGCTGCCCGCGCTCACGGCGGCGCTCGTCTTCCTGGAGCTCGACCGGCGGTACGGATTCCACTTCTACGATCCCGTCCGCGGGGGCGCGCCGCTGCTCTGGCAGCACCTGTTCTGGCTCTTCGGCCATCCGTGGGTCTACATCATCATCCTGCCCGCCACCGGCATGGTGTCGATGATGCTCCCGAC
>JBDTYL010000412.1:0-3641 GCA_040005695.1 bacterium
CCCTTCGTGGTGCACTCTCGGGCAGCGCCGTGCGACTGGCCGGTGCGGAGGAGCGGCTGCGCGCCTTCCAGCAGCGGGAGAAGCTGATCGTCCCGGAAGAACAGGCGGGGCAGCAGGTGAAGCGCATCGCGCTGCTCGACGGACGGCTCGACGCGGTGCGTGTCGAGCGGGATGCGCTGGCCCGCCTGCTCGAATTGATCGGCCAGCGGTCGCGCGGGGGCAAGGAGCCGACCGCGTTCCGGCAGCTCGCGACGTTTCCCTCGCTCATCACCAATCGCGCCATCCAGGACCTGCTCCAGGCGCTCATCGAGCTGGAGACGAAACGCTCCGCCCTCGGCGTCACGCGCACGGAGAACAACGCCGATGTGCAGCAGTATTCCAACCGCATCGCGGATCTCGAGCAACAACTCTACCGCACGGGTTCCCAATATCTCGAGAGCCTCGATCAGCAGCTCGCGTCCACGTCGCACGAGGTGCGGATTCTCACGGACACACTGGCGGCACTGCCGGGCAGTGCCATGCGCTTCGCGCAGTTCGCGCGCGACCGCAGCATCGCGAGCGAGGAATACCTCCAGCTCACGAAGCAGCTCAAGCTCGCGCAGCTCACGGACCTGCTGCGCAAGGACAAGGTGCACGTCGTCGACTCGCCGAGGGTGGCCAATCCCGACGATCCTGCGTTCCCGAGGCGTGGCGTGCAGCTGACCCTCGGGGCGATTCTCGCTCTCGTGCTCGCGCTCGCCGCTGGCCTGGCTGTCGAGTTATGGTCGGAGACGGCCGAGTAGCGGCGATGCAATCCGCCGGTGTGGCGGATGCGTTACGCTCGCCGGCGCGCGACCACGAAAAAATTGGTGGCGTAGCGGCCCAGCAGCGACGCCAGTGCGGCGTCCACGGCATCGTACCCGCGCGCGAACCATGCGCTGCGCCGAACCAGCCCTGGAAGCGAGTGAAGGAGGTTGCGCGGAAGCAGGTTGTACGTGCCGATTTCCATCACTTCGAGCCCAGCTCCGCCCCAGAGGTCCCGGATTGCGGACTCGTCGTAGCGCCGCCGGTGAAAGTATGTACCGACGCCGAGGCTGCGGAACGCCGGTTCGACCCACCCTCGGCGGTTGGGGAGATGGAACGTGAGGAACGTGCCACCCGGACGCAGAACGCGGGTGATCTCGGCCAGCGACCCGGATTCGGTGCCGCCAGTTTCCCAGACGTGTTCGAGTACGCCGACACTGCACACCGCGTCGAAGGTGCCGTCGGGAAATGGAATGGCGCGGGGATCGCTTTCGCTGCCGGCCACAAAGCGAAAGGTGCGCGAATCGCGAAGGATGGACGGCGCAGGCTCGAAGGAATAGCCCGTGACGCGCGCGCCGAGGTGCTCGAGCAGCAGGCTGAAGTGCCCGTTCCCACATCCCCAGTCGAGGACCTCACTGCCGCGTGCGATGTATCGCGCGGCGATCTCGTACGGTATGCGGTACTGCGCATGCGTGGCGAGATTGTCGAACTGGGCGACGGAACCGAGCTGGCCTTCTGCGCGCGCGGCAGCGTTGAGACATTCGACGAGCTCGAAACCGGTGGTCATGACCTCATTGGGGATGTCGGTGATGCGGCGTGGAGCGCTGTCGTGATCCAGCAGTCGAGCCGGCGGCAACCTGTCAGGAATACTACCGCCCTGTTTCGTGCCACGCACTGTCTGCGTCATCGCGCCGCGCTTGATGCTCCGCAGTCCCTGGTGCTGACACGATGAGCGGCACGGCGACGCACGTCCCGGTCACGGTGGATGTAGTGGCCGCAATGTTCGACGGCGGTGCCTATCTCGAGGCATTTCTCGAGAGCCTGCGTTCCCAGACCCACCGGCACTGGCGACTCTGGGTTCGGGATGACGGATCTGCCGATCGCACGCTCGAGATCGTAAGGCGGGCAGCCGCAGAGGATTCGCGCATTCGCCTGTTGGGCGAGGGTGGTCCACGACTCGGGGCAGGGATGAGCTTCGACTGGCTGGTTGCGCACGTTCCGCACGACGCCCGCTACATCATGTTCGCGGACCAGGACGATGTGTGGCTTCCCGACAAGATCGGCACGACGCTCGCGGCCATGCAGCGGGCAGAGCGGACCGCGCCGGGGCCGATCCTCGTGCACACGGACCTCACCGTGGTCGATGCCGAACTGCGCGTCATCGACCAGTCCTTCTGGCACTATTCGCGAGTCGCGCCAGAGCCGGTGTCACTGCGGCGCCTCGTCGTACAGAATGTGGCCACGGGAGCCACGGTGATGATCAACAGGGCCTTGAAGGAGCTCGCCGGTCCGCTTCCGACGGACGCGGTGTATCACGATTGGTGGTACGCCTGCGTGGCGGCCGCATTCGGCCGCGTGGTGGCGGTTCGAACGGCCACGGTCCTCTACCGCCAGCATGGACGGAACGTCGTGGGCGCCAAGCGGGGCGACCGGGATCGCTGGTCGCAGCTTCCCGGTACGGTGCGCCAGGCCGTGAAGGAGTGGGCGCACTTGCGCCGCGAACTCCTGCGCGCGGCGCGACAGGCCGGTGCGTTCCTGGATCGCTTCCAGGAGCGACTGTCCGGCGACGACCGGCGGTTTCTGCACGCGTACTCGCGCATGCAGGAGGGAGGAGCCTTTCGTCGCAAGCTGCAGGTGCTGCGTCTCCGCCTGCGGCGCGAGCACGGTCTCTGGCGCAACCTCGGCGTGCTGCTTCGCGCATGAGTGTCTCCAGCCTTTCACTCGTGGCCGGCCGCGAGCCGCGACGACGCGTCGTGTCGCGAAGCGGGTTCGCGCACGATGCCCTCCTCATTGCGTGGATCGCGCTGATCGCCGCGGATCGCATCGATCTGTTCGGTGGTGGCGGACGGTTGCTGTTCACCCCCTTTCTCGCACTGACACCATTTGTCGTCGGTTCGGAGCTGCTTCGGCGGCACCTGCGCAGCGGACCGATCACCGTGTCGCGGAGCGGTCAGATCCTCATCGGCCTGGTGCTGTTTCTTCTCGCGATCGTTGGCGCTTCCGTGTTCGTGAGTACCGAAACCACCATCTCGGCCGGACGGGCGTTCCTCCTGGCGTTGCAGCTGATTGGCACCTGTGCGGTCCTGCTGGCCGCCTACGACCGCGCCGACCTCGCGTCCGTGCTGGATCGCGGCGCCGTCGTCGGGCTCATCCTGTTCGCGGTATTCGATGTGCTCCAGGCGGGCGAGTTGCTCGGTGTCGTTCCGGAAACCGTCTTCATCGGCCCAATATCGATCCATCTCATTGGCTACACGTACGGGGCGTTCATTCCACGGCTGTCCGGCATGGTCGCCGACCAGAATCGTTCCGGGATCGTGCTCCTGTTCTACGCATGGGCAGTGGTGTTCCGCCCTCACGCTCAGCCACGGTACGGATACCTGGTCCTCGTGCTCCTGCTCATGCTCGCGACGCTCTCGCGCTCGGTCTTCGTGTCGGCCTTCGTGACGTTCGTCGTGCTCGTGCTCGAGCGCCGCCTTCGCCGCGTGCCTCCCCGAGCGTTGCTCGCCGTACTGGTCACGATCGCGCTCGCGGTCGGGATGTTGATGGCGTCCCCGAGACTGCGTGACGTCGCCGGGAACAGTCTCGCTCCGCTGGCCGGCCGCCTGTTGGCAGCCGAGGGCTCCTCGCAGGTCCATCTG
>JBDTYL010000413.1:0-7287 GCA_040005695.1 bacterium
ACGCGGTCGAGGATCTCGGTGTGCGCCCACTTGCCGCTCGTGGTGTCCACGTCCATGCGCGCGATGCGTGCGCTGGGGTAGCGCTCGCCGAGCATGCGCTCCACCTGCTGGGTGCCGAGTCCACGCTGGCGCAGCCGCGTGCCGGCGCAGCGCGGGCAGGTGACGTGAAGGGGTTCGTCGTGCAGGCAGTAGTGGCAGACGAGGCGTTCCGGCGTGCGATGATAGGTGAGGCTGATGCTGCAGTTGGGACACACGGCGACGTCGCCGCAGGTGCCGCATTGCACGAACGCGGCGTAGCCACGGCGGTTGAGGAGCAGGATGCTCTGCTCGCCGCGCTCGAGCCGCGCCTGGAGCGCCGCCTCGAGCGGCTTGCTCACCGCCTGCGCGAACGCGGCATCGGCCGCAGGGGCGTCGGTGGGATGCGGCTTTGGGCGGTCGGCGCGGAGGTCCACCACCTGCACGTGCGGCAGCGTCGCGCCGCCAGCGCGATCGGGAAGCGTGAGCAGCGCGTACTTCCCCGAGGTGGCGTTGGCCCAGCTCTCCAGGCTCGGCGTCGCACTGCCAAGGACGACGACAGCGCCCTCGGCGCGCGCGCGCACGATGGCCACTTCGCGCGCGTGATAGCGCGGCGCCTCGCCCTGCTTGTAGCTCGACTCGTGCTCCTCGTCCACGATGATGGCGCCGAGGTCGCGCAGTGGGGCGAAGATCGCGGAGCGCGCGCCGACGGCGATGCGCTTTTCTCCGCGGCGAAGCGCCAGCCACGCGTCGTAGCGCTCGCCGTCGGAGAGCGCGCTGTGCAGCACGGCGATGCTGTCGCCGAACACGGCGCGAAAGCGGTCGACAGTCTGCGGCGTGAGGGCGATCTCGGGCACGAGCACGATGGCCGTCTTCCCTTCCTCGAGCACCACACGTCGCAGCAGTTCGAGGTATACGAGCGTCTTGCCGCTGCCGGTGATGCCGTGGAGGAGCGCGACGCTCCCTGGCGTTGCCTGCCCGAGCCGTTCGAGCGCAACGCGCTGCGGCTCGGTGGGCACGTGCGCGTCAGGCGCGCGCCGCGCGCGCGTGAGGAATGGATCGCGCGCGACGGTCTCGTAGCCGATGGCGACGAGCTGCCGTGTGACGAGACCCTTCAGCACCGATGCGGAAAAGTCGAGCTGCTCCTTGAGCAGGTCCACCGGCGCGCGGCCGCCCAGCGCCTCGACGAGCTCGTAGAGCGCACGCTGCTGTGGTGCGCGCGCGAACATCGCGTCACGCTGGAGGAGCGACGACAATTCCGTGGTGATCTCCACGACGCGCCGCGTCTTGCGCGAGGGCACGGGCATTTCCGCGCCGGTGAGCGCGGCCGGCAGCGCCGTGCGGAGCGCGACGCCGAGCGGGACGACGTAGTAGTCGGCGATCCAGCGACAGAGGGCGAGCATGGGCGCGTCCATCACGGGCGCCTCGTCCGGCGCGCTGACGACGTCCTTCACCTTCATCCCCTCGCGCGGCTCGGCGAGGCCGACCACGATGCCCATCTCGTTCCGGTTGCGGAACGGCACGACGACGCGGCTACCGGGCGAGATGGACCCGGTCGTTCCCTCGGGCACCCGATAGGTGAAGGTGCGGAACAGTGGCAGCGCGAGGGCGACGTCGATCAGCGTCATGGATCGTGAATGATAACGACCCGTGATCGTTGGGCGTCGTCAGGTCATCTCGTGGCGAAAATGTTCGAACGCTCACCCCTCACCCCTCACCCCTCATCGCTCAACCCTCAACCCTCACCCCTCAACCCTGCTCCGGTGGGCGTCCACCACCCCGAGCCCGGGCGCATCCGGAATCCGGATCACCCCGCCATCGATCGTTGCACCGACGTACGGATCGTTCGCCACGAGCGCGGCGCCGTCGAAATCGGCGCAGTCGAGCAGCGGCGCGAAGTGCGCCGCAGCGGTGATGCCCAGCGAGCTCTCGATCATGCAGCCGGCCATCACGAGCATGTCGTGCGCGCGCGCGGTCGCCACCATGCGCAGCGCCTCGCGGAGTCCACCGCACTTGGCCAGCTTGATGTTGATCCCATCCACGACGCCGGCGAGCTTCGGAATGTCGCCCGACACCAGGCAGCTCTCGTCGGCGACGATGGGGAGCGACGACCGCTCGCGCACGAAGCGCAGTCCCTCGAGATCGCCGGGCGGCAGCGGCTGCTCGACGAATTCCACGCCGAGCTCCTGGAGCAGCGGCACGATCCGCAGCGTGGATTTCGGCGTCCATCCGGCATTCGCATCCACCCGCAGGATCTTCTTCGGCTCGAGCTCGCGCACCACGCGCACGATGCGCTCGTCCCACGACGTGCCGAGCTTCAGCTTCAGCACCGGATACTGGGCCGCCTCGGCGACGCGCGCGCGGAGCGTCTGCTCGTCCGGCGCGATGCCGATGGTGAAGCTCGTGGGGGGCGCGGCGGCGGGGTCGAGGCCCCAGAGGCGATAGACCGGTACACCGAGCCGCTTGCCGACGAGATCGTGGAGGGCCGCGCTCACTCCTGCACGGGCGGCCCCGTTGAAGCGGATGGCGCGGGCGAGCGCATGCTCGATCGCCTCGAGTGACCAGCCATCGGCGTCGGCGATCGCCGCGGCCAGCAGGGGCAGCACCTCCACCACCGTATCCGCCGTCTCGCCGTAGAACTTGCTCGGCGCCGCCTCGCCCCAGCCAGTCTGGCCGTCGGGCGCGGTGACGGTGATGCGCACGACGCGATACTCCGTCTCGCCACCGCGGGCGATGACGAATGGGTTCTTCGTACGGAGGCTGACGATCTCGTGCGAGAGCTTCATGCGCGTTCGGAGGGAACGGGTCGTCGGGCGAGGCCCGCGATGCGGCGCGGGCTCTCCGCGTCGTCGCAGGTGGTGAGGAACCCCAGCAGCGCGTCGGCCAGCGCGTCGCCGCGGGGATAGCGATCGTCGGCTCCCTTCTCGAGGCAGCGCATCACGATGCCGGTGAGCGCGTCGGGCAGCCGCGAATCAACCTCGCCGAGGTCCACCGGCTTCTCGTGCACATGCTTGTAGCCCACGGAGAAGGCATCGGCGCCATCGAACGGCGGGAATCCCACGAGCGCCTCGTACATCACCACGCCAAGTGCGTAGATGTCGCTGCGACCGTCCACGAGCTTGCCCATCGCCTGCTCGGGACTCATGTAGTGCGGCGTACCCATCGCGCGGCCGCTCGCCGTGAGGCGGCCGTGAAAGCGTGCGGTGGCAATGCCGAAGTCCGTGATGAAGGCGTTGCCGTCCTCGTCGAACAGGATGTTGTCGGGCTTCACGTCGCGATGCACGACACCGCGGCGATGCGCATGGTCGAGCCCCACGGCCACCTGCGCCGCGGCCGCCGCAATCACCGGGGGCGTCACCGCGCGCTCCTTCTGCACGCGGTCCGCGAGCGAGCCGCCACCCAGGTACGGCATGACGATGTACACGGTCTCACCCGAGCGACCGAAGTCGAGGAGCGGACAGATGAACGGATGCACGAGCTGCGCAGCCGCTTCCGCCTCCCGCCGGAACCGCTCGGCCATCTCGGCGTCGCGCGCGAGATGCGGATGCAGCACCTTCACCACCACGTCACGGCCGAGCGGCATCTGCTCGGCGCGATAGACGGTGGCCATCCCGCCTCCGCCCAGGCGGCTGAGGATGCGATATCGGCTACCCGTGGCGCGCCGGAGCGCGCCGATTTCGTCGTCCGGCTTCTCGAGAGGCGTGCCGGGCACCGCCGGCAGCGCCGCGTTGCAGCGTGCGCAGGTGGCGGCATGGGCGCGGCTCCACGTGCCGCACTCGGGACAGAACACCCTCAGGCTCCGAGCTGCATCTGCACGAAATCATACGGCGGCCATGGCCCCGTGAGGTGGTAGTGCACGCCGGTGCCGGCCTTCGACTGCTCCTCTACCGCGGCCACGAACTTCTCCCACAACTCCTGCTCCACGAGGAACGCGGCGCTGAGCACCAAGCCGGGCGCGCGTTCGGTGCGGAGTGGCAGCGTGGCGACGGCGGCGCGCCGCAGCGCGCGCAGCGCATCGGCCGCGACGGCGTCGACGTCCACGCCTGCGATGACGGCTTCCGTGCCCGGCGCGCGCGAGATGTGCACGCGTGCCGCACTCCGGTTCTCGACGAACGACAGCGCCTCCGTGAGCGCGCTGTAGTGGAGCTGGAGCCAACGCTGCACGTGCTCGTCCGAGCGGAACACCACGCCCACCGGCGCGGGAAGGATCGGGCCGCGTGCCACGTAGGCGCCGATCACCTCGGTGTGTCGTGCGATCGAGCCGTCGTCGAGGTCCTGGGCGCGATACTCGGTCGGGCCGCAGATGGCCGCCAGGTCGCGCACCGCCACCAGCATCGTGTCGGCCACGTGCACCTGCGCCATATGCGCGTCATTCACCGTCACGCCGAACATGTTCAAGGCCACGCGTCAGCTCCCCTTGCCCGATAAGGCTGGAAGATACGCCGTCCCGCAGGCGGCGAACAGTCGGTCAGAGAAGGGCGCGCATGTGGCGCACGCAGGCGACGCCGAGCCGCTCGGGTGCATACCCGCCCTCGAGTGCACTCACGAGGCGCCCCACACACCACAGTCCGGCGCGCGACACCAGCTCGCGCGTGAGTTGGTCGAAGTCGTCGTACTCCATCGTGAAGCTGCCGAGCGGGTCGCCGGCCATGGAGTCGAAGCCAGCGGAGAGGAGGACGACGTCCGGCGTGAAGCCCACGGTGGCCGCGTCCACGGCACCCAGCAGCGCGTCCACGTACTGCTGGCGCGGCAAGCCGCCGGCGAGCGGCACGTTCCACACGTTATCGTGCGGCCCGCGATCCGCGGCCGCGCCGGTGCCCGGATACCACGGCCACTGATGCATGGACACGAAATGAATATCCCGCGTCTGTTCCACCAGCGCCTGGGTGCCGTTGCCATGGTGGACGTCCCAGTCGACGACGAGCACGCGCTCCGCGCCGTGCACCGTGCGCGCGTAATGCGCACCGAGCGCGATGTTGCCGAAGAGACAGAAGCCCATCGCGCCAGACCGCAGCGCGTGGTGCCCGGGCGGACGCACCGCGCAGAAGCTGCGACGCGGGCCGGCGCCAAAGGCGAGGTCGATCCCGTCGAGTACGGCGCCGGCGCCGGCCGTGCCGGCGAGCCAGGAGCCGGGGCTCGCGACGGTGTCCGCGTCGAGGCGGCCGCCGCCGCGCTCCACGAGTGCCTCCACCGAGGCGACGTACGCGGGGTCGTGCACGATCGACAGCTCCGCCGCCGTCGCATGCCGCGATTCCCGGTGGTCGAGCCGATGGTAAAGCTCCATGTCATCGCGCAGCGCGCGCGGGATGGCGCGCAGGCGCCCCACGTGCTCGGCGTGTCCCCACCCCGTATCGTGGCTGCCGCAGTCGGCGTTGGAGATGTAGGCGACGTCGTTCATCGTTCTCCACGAAAGCGACGCGACGCGGTCTCGGCAAGCAGGGCGCCCGCGATGAGCAGCAGGAGGAGCACCGGCAGGATGTCGCGTGTCACGGGAGCGCTGCCGGGCGCGGGCGCGGACGGCCGCCCGAGTGCGGACACGAGCGACGCGACCGGAGCCGCGTCGCCCGTGCTGAGCAAATCGCCAGCGCGTTCCGGTGCGACGGATCCCACGGCAGCCGACCACCACCGGCGATGCGCGGCCAGACCACTCTCGCCGCCGAGCATGCGCCAGCGCCAACTGTCGTCGTAGCCCACGCCGAGCACACGGCCGAGCCCCGCTCGTCGCGCCACGAGCGACGGACCGGCGCGCTCGCGTCCGAGCGTCACCGCATCGGCGCGGAGTGAGGCGAAGGGGCGCAACGGCAGGTCGCGCGGCGTGACGGAGTCGTCGGCGAGGAGGATGCGACCCGGCATGCGGTCGCCGGCACGCGCGGGTGCGAGCGCGGCCAGGGGCCCGAGCGCGAGCGCGGAGCCGCCGGCCACGAGTCCGCCGCCCTGCGCCACGAATCGCACGATGGCGGGCAGCAGGTCGGCCGCCGATGAATCGAGTGCCACCACGGCATCGTATCGCGACGTGTCGATGGGCAGCAGCGCGTCGTCGCGCACGGACACGCCAGGCGCCAGCGGAATGCGCGACCGCACGATCCAACCGGCTTCCCCAAGCGCGGCTGCCACGAACTTGCTCTCCCAGTCGGCGCTCCCGAGCACGAGCACCGCGCGTCGCGATTGCCCTGCGCCTGCAGCCGCGTGCGCGGAGAAGCGCCCCTGCTCTGCGCGCACGGCACCGACAACACCTGCCGCCTCCACCGTTGCACCACCGCGCGCCCGCACGCTGTCCAGCAGCCCAGCCGAGTCCACGAGCGCGAGCGGTGCGGAAGTGGGAGCCACGAGCACGCGGACGCGTTCATCGGGCTCGCGCACGCGCATGGCCTCGAGCGCGAGTGGCGGCGGCGCGCCGTGCCACCGCACCGCCACTCCAGCGCGCCGCAGGGCGACCAGCAGCCCGCGCTCCGCTGCGGACGGCATCGCGTCGATGAAGACGTCCGTCGCGCGCACGGACGGCGAGCTGACGATCGCATCGAGCTCGCGCGACAGCGCCGACGCCGAGATCGCGCGCGCCGACCGTGCCTCGTCCGCCGGCCGGAGGCTGCGCCACAGCGCGACGCCGAGCGCCGCGAGCAGCACCGCACGCAGCGCCCATTCGCCAGTGCGCCGGCGCTCAGCGCGTGAGGGCATACGTCACGATGTTCACGGCGAACTTCGTATTGTCCACCGAGAGGAAGCGCTTGTTCTCCGGATGGTAGTTCCACTCGGAGCTGTAATCCTTGCTGCTGTACAGCAGCACGAGGCGTCCCTCGCGCACCACGCCGGAGAGCGTCTTGTGCACGAGGTTGTCGCCCCATCCATTGAGCTCGTGGCTCGTGGTCGGTGGCCCGTCATCGTACACGAAGAAGGCGCGGTAGAGCGGATGCGTCTTCGGGAGCGGCTTCAGCGCGCCGTACGTGCGCGTGAGCTCGTCCGTCGCCGTCTTGTGGAACACGCCATCGATGTCGTGGTTGTGGTCGTCCACGAACAGCAGGCCGCCGCGCTCCGCGAAGCGCTGGAGGTTGGTGCGCTCCGCGGTGCTGAACCGCACCGGGAGGTGGCCCGTCATGTAGACGAGCGGATAGCGGAACAGCGACGGCGATGCGAGCGGCACGATCACCCCCGATGGTGCAACCGCGATGGAGGTGTAGCGCGCGATGGTGTCGATGATGTTCGCGGGCACGAGCGGCGCGCTGTCCCAGTCTCCCGACTCGTACTGCGCCGTGGCGAAGACGAACTCGCTCATGG
>JBDTYL010000414.1:0-17741 GCA_040005695.1 bacterium
CACCGTCGGGCGCGTACGCGCGAACGCGACGTCGCTCGCCAACACCTGCGGCGTGAGCGCGCGCAGCGGCGTGATGTCGTCCACGATCCAGATGCCGCGCCCATGCGTCGCGATCACGAGGTCGTTGTCGCGCGGGTGGATCGCCAGGTCGCGCACGGCCACGGCCGGCATGCTGCCCCCCTTGAACCGCGCCCAGTTGGCGCCATCGTCCACCGATACCCACAGCCCGAACTCGGTGCCGAGGAAGAGCAGGTTCGGGTTGACGAGGTCCTGCTTGATGACGTGCGCATAGCCGCGTACCGGACTGCCTGGCGCGACGAGCGGTGTCCACGTGCGACCGAAGTCGGCCGACTTGTACGCGTAGGGCCGCATGTCGCCGAAGTTGTGCATGTCGAACGTGGCGTAGACGACGCCCTGGTCGAACCGACCCGCGTCCACCGACGATACCCACGCATTCTTCGGCAGGCCGCGAAGGTTCGCCGTCACGTTGGTCCACGACTTTCCCGCATCGCGCGTGACCTGGACGTTGCCGTCATCGGTGCCCACCCAGATCACGTTCGCATTCTTCGGCGACTCGGCAATCGCATAGATCGTCGTGTGCATCTCGGCCGCCGAGTTGTCGACGGTGACGCCGCCCGACTCTTCCTGCTTCTGCTTGGCGGGGTCGTTGGTCGTGAGGTCGGGGGAGATGCGGTCCCACGTCTCGCCGTGATCGCGCGAGCGGAACAGGTACTGCGCGCCGATGTAGAGCGTGCCCTTGTTCGTCTCGCTCATGTGGATGGGCGTGTTCCAGTTGTAGCGCAGCTTCTTCTCGCCGTAGAGGGGCAGCGGCTGGATGGGCCGCGTCTCCTTCGTCAGCCGGTTCACGCGCCCGATCGCACCACCCTGCGCTTCGGCGTAGAGATACGTGGGGTCGGACGGGTCGACGAACATCCAGAAACCGTCGCCCCCGTACATGTTCTCCCACTGGTGCGTGGTGATGCCGCCCGGATAATCGGTCTCACCCACCCAGGAGCTGTTGTCCTGCAGTCCGCCGTACACGCGATACGGCCGGTTCATGTCCACGCTCACGTGATAGAACTGCGAGATGGGCAGGTTGTCGCCCTTCCACCACTTGTTGCCGCCGTCGTACGAGTACCACACGCCGCCGTCATCAACGGTGATGATGCGGTCGGTACTTTGCGGGTCCACCCACACGTCGTGGAAGTCGCCGTGCGCGCCGCCACCGACGTAGCTGAAGCTCTGGCCCCCGTCGCTGCTCATGATGAGCCCACCGCCCGCCTTGTAGACCTTCTTCTCGTCCTTCGGGTCGACAATGAGATTGGCGAAGTAGAAGGGACGCCACACCATGTTCTGGCTGCGGTCGCCGAGCTGCCACGTCTTGCCACCGTCCTGCGAGATGTACAGGCCGTTCAGGGGAGGGACGGTCTCGATGAACGCGTAGACGACATTCGGGTTCGACGGCGCGACCGTGACGGCGACGCGGCCCCATGGCTTCGGGGGCAGGCCGCTCGCGCTTGCCGCATCGAGCGCGCGCCATGTCGTGCCACCATCCGTGCTCGTGAACAGGCCGCTCGCACTCGGCGCCTTCTCACCGTCGCCACCCGAGCGAAAGGTCCAGCCCGCGCGACGGAAGTCCCACGTGCCGGCGAACAGTGTCGTCGGGGTCTTCGGGTCCATCGACATCATCGAGCAGCCGGTGGACGCATTCGGTGTGCGGAGCACCTTCGCCCAGCTCTTGCCGCCGTCACGCGTGCGGTAGACGCCGCGCTCGTCGCTGTCGCTCCAGAGCTTGCCGGGCACGCAGGCGTACACCGTGTTGCGGTCCGCGGGATCGACGAGGATCTTCGCGATTCGTTCCGACTGCTTCAAGCCCATGTTCGTCCACGTCTCGCCGCCGTTGGTGGACTTGTAGATACCATCGCCGACGGAGACGCTGTTGCGCGTCCACGCCTCGCCCGTACCCACCCACACCGTCTGCGGGTCGGTGGGGTCGATGGTCACGGCGCCGATGGACTGCACGTCCTGGTTGTCGAACACCGGCTTGTAGGTGGTGCCGCCGTTCTGCGACTTCCACACACCGCCGCTCGCGGCGCCGAGGTAGATGGTGAGGCGGTTGGCGTCGTGCACGGCAGCGATGGAGGTGATGCGGCCACTCATCGCGGCAGAGCCGATGTTGCGCGCGCCCAGACCGGAGATGGTCTCGGAGTCCGCCTTGATTGTCTGCGCCTGGATCGTGCTGGCACTCACGAGCGCGAGGACGGCCAACGCGGCCTTCGTCTTCGACTGCAAAAACCGGAAAGCAATTGACCGCTGGGGACGAAGAGGAACACAGAGGACTGCAGAAACCATGGAGGGCCTCGTTGAATCGCTGTTGTCGTTCCTCTGTGTTCCTCTGTGTCCTCTGTGGTTCAAATAGTCGTTGCCGTTCCCGCAGCGCCCCCTGTTCACGATGTCTCTGCGATTCAAGAGACCAGCATGACGCGCGTTCATGGCTTCACCACCACGACCGGCTTCGCGAAACGGGCATCCGCGAGCGTCACGTTGGACTCGATCTTCTCGTAGTGGACCGTGCTCTTGTCCTGTCCTTTCGGCCCGCTCTCCACGGAGAACGGCAGGAACCACCCATTCACCTGCTTGTAGTCGCCGAGCGTGGTCTCGAACTCCTGCTCGGCGCCGCGGATGATGCGCTTTTCCTCCATGCGGATGGGCATGTAGGAGTCGGTGTCCATGTAGTAGTGGCGGATGTCACCGTTGGGCAACGTGACGCGAATCTTGTACACATCCGTGCCCTCGACCTGGTCCGTGCCTATGAGTTCGACCTTGTTGCCCTTGGCGCGATAGTTCACGAGGGGCTCGTCGAAGTCGGCATCGAGCAGGATGACGTGCATTTCGTCCTCGCTCAGCGGCTCGGCGTCCTTCTTCCCGCCGAAGGGATCGATCTTCCAGCCGGTGCGGCCGTCGTACGCGTTGATGGCCGTCATGCCCTGCATGGTGAACTCCTCGCGCACCAGGTTCGGGCGGCGGTTCTCCTGCAGGATCTTCGCTTCGAAGCCACCACCGCCGATGAACGTGCCGGCGCGGCGCAGGGACTGCGCGTCCTGGATCCTGGCCATCCCTCCGGCGCGGTCGACGTATCGCGAGATGATGTCGTCGGCGGTCTGCGCCGCGAGCGGAGGGGCTGCGGCGAGCAGCAGGACGGCGAGGCCGAGTACGGAGGGTCGCATGGCGACGGGGGTGAATGGTCGGTGGGAACTGCCGCCAAATCATATCCCCCGCGTGCGCCGCCGGACAGGCGGCGAACCCGCGCTGCCTAGAGCACTTCCGTGCGCACACCGCCCCCGGGGGCGTCGAGGATGATGATCGTCCGCTTCTCACCGCCGAGTAGTGGGACGACCACCTTCACCGGTGCGCTCGTCCAGCCCGACGCGTCGGTCGGCGACTGCCAGATGCGCACTTCCCACGTGCCCACGGTGCTCTGGTAGAACGGCGCGCTCAGGCTGTTGGGATTCGCCTGGTACGTGAACGGAAACTGCCACGAGACGGGCGTCTGGTAGTCGGGCTGCGTGCGAAATACATGGAGCGTGCCCGCACTGGGCGCGAAGTGCAGCACGCGCACCTTCGTGAAGCCCGCGGGCACCACGCTGTTCGTGTCGTCGAGCACCGTGGTGGACAACGTACCGGTCGCGCTGCGGAGCGCGGCGATGGTGTTGACCACGCCCGTCTTCGTCGTGATCGACTGCGACAACACCGTGGCCGAACCGGTGGCGCGCAGTGCGAGCGTGTGGTTACCCGCCGACGGGGACGTCATGCTGGTGGTGCCGGCCGCGACACCGGACGCGAGCACCGTTCCATCCACGAGGATGTCCACCGGCGTCGTGAAGGCGTTGATCACGCGCAGCGACGGAAGCACAAGATCGCAGCACATGGTGCTGGTGTCGGCAGCACAGGCCGCGAGCAGCAGGACCAGCACGGACGGCATCACGCTCACGAAGCGTCGCATGGTGGTCCCTCGGTGTGAAACGGGTCGAACTACGGGCAGGTTGGCGCCGAGCTGGCCAGGTCGATGGTGCAGCCGGACGAGAAGCCGCCCACCGACACCGTAACAAGAACCTTGCTGGTGCCGTTGAACGTCACAGTGGCGTGCGACGTGATGGGGGAAGTGTTGCCGAACGTGCTGGTGAGGCCGACCGCAACGGTGCCGGACCGAGGATACTTGCTGGCCGCATTCGCCGGCGGCACGAGGTTCGTGATCGTGGTGACGGACTGCATGGAGAACGGGCCGGTGGGGCTGGCCGAGGTGCGCGTGCCGCTGATGTTGAGGGTGCTCGTGCCGTTCAGCGTGTGTGTCGCGGTCTGGAGCCCGCTCAGTGTCTCGTCCTGGCGTCCGTCGACCGTGAAGCTGTCGCCGTTGGAGTTCACCGTGCCTGATTCCGTGGACATGATGTGCAGCGCGGCGACCGTGGCCGCATCGAACTGCGGCAGCGAGGTCCCAGCGGCGTTGAGCAGGGAATAACTCGAGGTGACGGTGATGCCGTTGGTCGTGAACGACGGGCAGGAGAAGCCCTGTGTCGTCGAGGAGTAGGTGCATCCCGTTGGCACCGTGGAGGCGGATGCCAGCGAAACGCCGCCCGCAGCGGACATGGCCGCCGAAATGCCCGGTACGGCGAGCTCACTGAAGGCCTGGTTCAGCGTGACCGGCTGGTTGGTGGGACTGACGCCATCGGAACTGCAGGCGGCGAGCAGTGCGACAGTCGCGATCGCGGCGAGACGAAACGTCGAGGTCATGGGTGCCCTGTGGTCGGTGGGTAGAACATTCACTCCTGTACCCGGCGGTGCCAGTATTGTACCCGCAACTGGCTCCGGGATCCCGCCCGCCGGGGCCCGCCGCCGCCGATGTGCCCGCCAGGATTGTCAGCGTCTGCCATCCTGAGCGGAGCGAAGGATCTGCTTGTCGCAGCCGCCCTACTTCGGATCCCCGAACCACCGAATGGGCAACTCCTGCCGGCGCTGCTTGATGACCAGGTACGTCAACGGCACCGTGCCCGACACAACGAACGCGTGCGGCACCGCCGCAGGAATGCGCACGATATCCCCGCCGTGCACGACAATCTCCTGGGGATTCACCAGCACCCCACCAATACGCTCGCCCGGTGCGCGATACCGACTACCCGTGAGGCTGTCACCCAGCTGGATGGCGCCGTCGCCGGAGCGGATCATCACGAGGTCGTCCCACCGCGCGTGTACCTCCGGCTCGCTCGACACCGTGCGCCGCTGCAGCAGGTAGATCGTCTGCTCGTCGCCGGACGTCAGCATCGTCGCGCCCCACAACGGCTTCGGCTTCCCGACGAAGGCCGCATTGGGGCTGAGTACTCCCGCGCTGAGGAAGTCCACGCGCCGTCGTCGCTGCTCTGCCTCGCGTTTCGCGTTGCGACGTACGACGGCGGGGGACTTGGTCGCCGCGTGCACGAAGCCGGTGGTGTCTGGCCGCTGCGCCGCGACGTGCTCGCCGGTCAGCGACAGGATCACGAGGGAGAACGCGACGTGGCGCATGATGTCACTTCGGGAATGAGTCCATGGTGCGAAGCACCGGATACACGGCCGGCGCGGGCGTGGTGCCGAGCACTGCGTCGAGGATGTTCCAGGCCATGAAGCCGTCGTCGGAGCGCGGGTCGAACAGGATGAAGGCGAGCCGCGCGAGTGGCTGGTCCATCGGGATCACGAGTGAGCCCGCGGGCACCACCTGCGACGTCGCCTCCCACGCACCGGTGAGCGTGCGCATCCGGTGCGCGCCCTGATACTCGCGGTCGGCCAGCGTGTTGGAGGCGATGCGATACTGCTCCCCATTGATCGTCATTGGTCGATCGGTGCGCGTGAAGCGGATGCCGTGCGCCTCGAGCCGGTCCGTGACACTCGCAATGAGCCGCGCGGTCGGTGACGCCGCGGCCGACTCCGTAGTCGGGACGATCCACGCGCGCGGCGCGACACTCGTCTCCGTGGGCACGGTGGTGCCGAAGAAGGGCAGCATCTCCGTCGTCTCGCCACCGGCGATACGCGCGCGATAGGGACGGTCCGCCACGTAAGGATTCCGCACCGACATCGTCGACGCAAACACGATCGGCTTCAGGTCAGGCGCCTTCACCAGCTCCTGCCGTACCGACAGCTGCTTCCCGATGATCGACTCCGACTCGGCCGTCGCCACCGCCTGGCGCACCGTCGTCGCGTTCTTCGCGATGAAGTCCAGCGACTCCTCGAGGAACCAGTACGTGTTCCAGATGCGGCTTTCGAACGACGCGTACGAATACGTCTCGGTGAGTATGCCGAGGCGGTTGCGCACGCCGAAGAGCGTCGACGTGTAGCGCGGCTTGGCCAGCTCGGCATCCGAGCGCCACGCGCGTTCCGCGCCCGTGCCCGAGACGCCGCCGTAATACCACCAGCTTTCGCCGTGCTTCGCCTTCGCGGCCTTCGTGATCGTGGGCAGCAGCACGTCGCGCAGCAGGCCGGACGTCGCCTTCGAGTCGTTGGGGTTGAGCGACGTTTCGTACGTCATGTCGAAGCCGCTCGTCGGGCTGCCGTCCGTGGTGTGCAGGTCCATCGCCACCTGCGGGTCATACCGGTTGAGCAGCCTCGCCAGCGACCGCGCCTCGGCGGTCTCGAGCTTGGTGCCGTCGCGATTGAGGTCGAGCCCCTGCGCGTTCTCGCGCGTGCCCATGCCGCCCATCGGCCCGTTCTGGCTGCCGCGGTTCGCGACGGTCACGCGCTCGTTGCCATCGGCATTGTAGATCGGGTTGATGAGCAACACCGTGGTCTCGAGCCACTTGTCGCGCTCGCCCTTCGCGATGGAGCGCAGCAGCCAGAGCAGCGCCTCTTTCCCCTCCACCTCGCCCGCGTGGATGTTGCCCTGGATGTAGACGCGGGTCTTTTTCGTCGCGAACACCTGCTCTGGCGTCGCGCCCGCGGCACCGATGACGGCGAGGGGCAGGGGACGCCCTTCATACGTGTAGCCGTAGGTGGTGAGGTGGATCTTCGGGTTCGCGGCCGCCATCAGCTTCATGTACGCCACGACCTCGTCGTACCGGCTCGTCTCGGCGAACCCCGTCAGCTCGGGACGCGTGAGCGGAAAGGTCTTCGATCCCGTGGCGCGCGGGAAGATCATGGGCGCCTGCGCGGCGACGTCGCGTGCCAGCGCGCCGGCGACGAGTCCCGTGAGGAGCGTGGCGCGAACTGCGGACCGCAGAGTCATGAGCGTGGCGTTTGGTGAGGGTCGGTGCGGCGTGGTGAGACAGTATGGCGTTTCGAAGTACTCAGAGTCAAAAGCAGGATCTGCTTTGTCGGGGTCGGGGCTATTCGTTGTGGTCCTGCACCGTGCGCAGCTCGAGCAACGCGGGCGTCAAACCGCTCGTGGCACGGAGCAATACCTGGATGTTCGTCCGACCGCGCGTGACCTCGATCGGCACACGCATCTCCACCGTGGCCGACGCGGCCGACGTCGGCCGAGACGTGAACGAGCCCACGCGTTGATTCTCGACATACAGGTCGAATGCCGGCGACACATCGCCCATGCCGGCGAACGTGCACGCGACCGTCACCTCGGTATCGTCGAACACCGCGAGCGCAACACGCATCCACCCGTGCGCCTGGCGGTACGCGCGCCCATCCACGATTCCTGTCACCACGCCATCGCCGGCGAACGCGTGCTCCTGTTCACTCCGGGCGTCACCGATGGTGACTCGATCGACGATGCGACGGTCCGGGTGCGCGGCCAGCGTAGCACCGAGGCACGCGTACAGGACGAGACGAGTGAGGTCCGTCGTCACAACCAATCGCGCGATTTCAGCAGCCACACCAGCGCGGCGCCGAGTCCGAGCTGGAGCACGAGCATCACCTCGAACGCATGTGGGACGTGCGCGAACGGGATGTTGTCCACGTTCATGCCCCACATGCCGCTGATGACGACGAACGGGATGCTCAGCGTCGCGACGATGGAAAGACCCTTCGTCACCTGCCCGAGTCGGTTGTTCACCTGCGTGAGGTAGCCGTCGAGCGTGCCGCTGAGCAGCTCGCGGTAGGTATCGAGCGCGTCGTTGATGCGGAGCACGTGGTCGTACACGTCGCGGAAGTACACCTGCGTCTCCACCGGCAGGAACTTCGACGGACGGTTGCTGAGCGCGTTGAACACGTCGCGCTGCGGCGTGAGGTAGCGGCGCAGCGAGAGCACCAGCCGCTTCACGCGGAAGATCTCCGGCAGTGCGGATTGGTCGAACTCCGTGAACACGCGCTCCTCGAGCTGGTCGATGAAGCCGTCCACCTCGTCGAGGATCGGGAAGTACGCGTCGATGGCGTTGTCGGCGACCATGTGCGCGAGGCGGCTCGCGCCGCGGGCGAGCAAGTCGGGATTGTGATGCACGAGAGCCACCACCGCATCCACGCTCGGCGCCGGCTCGCGGTGCACCGTGACGACGAAATGCTTCCCGACGAAGAGGCTCAGGTTGATGGTCTCGATGTCGTACGGGTCGTCGGGCGTGTCGACGCAGAAGCGCACCGTGCGCAGCACCAGCAGCAGGTAGCCGTGCGGGTCGTCCGGCTCGTATTCCTCCAGCTTCACACGCGATTTCGAGCTCAGCGCATCCTCGATGGCCAGCGGGTGCAGCTTGAAGACATTCGGCAGGACATCCTGTTCCACGTCGCTGGTGCTGTCCACGTCCACCCAGAGCAGTCCATCGCCGCCCTGTACGGCGACGTATGCCGCGGCGATCTCGCTTACCGAGAGATCGCGCGTGATCTGGCCGTCCGGCGTGCGGTAGATACTGCGCGGCCGGTCGGGCAGGCGCTGTGCGGATGGCCCCGGCAGCACGGGGGAGGGCAGTGGCTTGACGTCGGCGTTGTCGCGGCGGACGACATTGGCGCGGCCGGTCTTTCGCGAGGTGCGTTTCAAGTGTGAGTCATCCGGCTTTCGTGGGAGGCGCGACTGTCATGACGGGCAATCTGTAGTGGTAATGGGCGCGCCGGCAACGCAGAGGGTGGCCTGGAACGCCTGCGTCAGAATTGGATCGGCCAGTGCAGGGCTCAGTGTGCTGGCTCCGCGCGGACTGCGTTCGCGACGGTTCGGTGTGAATTCTGAAGTCGGACTTCGGCCACCGTCCTCTTTCGGGAGGACATGCGGATTCGGCGCAACCCACACACCAGTCGACGACTGACATCAGTCCGGCGATGATCTTCGCTGCGCATGCGAAGGGCGACCCGGCGTCAGGCCATGGATGTCGCCGGCATTCGGCCACCTGACATCAGGAGTCGACGACGGTTGGTATTCGCTGCGTCGAGCACCCTGACCAAATGGCGACAGAGGCAGCCACCCGATGACCGACGTCCGAAAAAACGAGGGCACCCTTCGTCCTGCGAGGGGTCAGCGCAAGGGCTCTTCCGCGAGCAGCGACTGCCGCCACTGCAGAAACCCGCGCACCGCCGGATCACGTTCGAGCCCGATCGCGATCTCGTAGGCGTGGTGCGCCTCGTCCGGCGCATTCGCCGTGGCAAGCAGCTCCGCACGCGCGGCCCAGTAGGGCTGGTACTCCGCGAGCCGCGCGTCGGCGGCGACGTCCGGCATCGCCGCGAGCCCAGCGCGCGCACCACACAGCTCGGCAAGCGCGAGTGCGCGATTGATTTCCACCACCGGCGAGCCCGCGACCGCGAGGAGCGCGTCATAGAGTTGCACCACTGCGCCCCAGTTGGCCTCGCCGGTGCGACACCGGTGCACGTGTGCCGACTGCAGTGCGCCCTCGAGCTGGTACCGGCCGATGCGTGCGAACGAACTCGCGTGCTGCAACAGCGCCTCCGCGTCTGCGATCATCGCCACGTCCCACAGCGCGGTGTCCTGCTCCGCAAGCGGCACGTATTCGCCCTGCGCGTCGCGCCGCGCGCCTCGACGCGCCTCGGCGTGCAGCATGAGCGCCAGCAGGCCGAGCGCCTCGGCTTCCTCGGGCAGGAGCTCGCAGACGAGGCGCGCCATGAAGAGCGCCTCTCCGGTGAGGTCGCGCCGCACCACGTCCGTACCGACAGCATCTGTCCACCCTTCGGCGAACGCGGCGTAGATCGCGTCGAGTACCGAGTCGAGTCGCTCCGGCAATTCCTCGCGTTCGGGCACGCGAAATGGTATGCCGGCCTGGCGCAGCTTCTCCTTCGCGCGCACGAGTCGCTTGCCCATTGTCGTCGGCGAGATGAGGAACGCCGACGCGATCGTCTTCGCATCGAGGCCGAGGACCACCTGGAGCATGAGCGGCGCGCGGATGGCGACGCCGATGGCCGGATGCGCACACGCGAACATGAGGCCGAGTCGCTGGTCGGGGATCTCGGGGGCGGCGACTGCGGCGGCAAATCCGTCGGTGAGCACGCGAATCTGTTCACCGACGATCTCGCCCGTGCGCTCGCGGCGGTCGAAGTCGATCAATCGCCGCCGCGCCGCCGTGAGCAGCCATGCTTCTGGATTGTCCGGGCAGCCGGACCTCGGCCAGGTGGCCAGCGCCGACGTGAACGCCTCGGACAGCGCGTCTTCCGCGACGGCGACATCGTGCGTGCGTGTGGCGAGGAACGCGACGAGCTTGCCGTAACTGCGCCGCGCGACGGCGTCGGCGGTGCGGCGTGACTGCCCGTCGCGCTCGTCGCGCTCGTCGCTCATCGCGACATGGTGTCGAGCGCGCGGACCTCCACCACGCCGTGTCCGGCGGCGGGGCAGCGCGACGCCCAGGCGATCGCGCCGTCGAGGTCGGGGACGTCGATGATGAAGTACCCGCCGAACTGCTCCTTCGAGTCGGCGAACGGACCGTCGAGCACCTGTGGCTTTCCGTCCGTGATGCGGACGGTCGTCGCCGTGGCGCTCGGGCTGAGGCGATGGCTGCTCTTGAGCGCGCCCGCCTTGCCGAGTGCCTCGGTGAAGGCGGTGTATGCCGCGATGCCCTGTTCCTGCTGGCCCTTCGTGAGGTCGTGCCAGCCGTCCTCGCGGACGTACGCCATCAGGATGTACTGCATGGGTCACCTCGAAAGTTGTGGGCGGGCACGATTGCCCGCCCACATCAGTGACGTACGGGGTGCGCCAACTTGGACAACCGCCGGCGCCTATGAAAGCAGATCCTTCGCTGCGCTCAGGATGACAAGCTGGTGCTCAGGATGACAACCTGGTGCGCTCAGGATGACAACCTGGTGCGCTCAGGATGACAAGCTGCTCGCAGTTACGCCTCCCAGCCTGCCGTGGACATCGCTGCACCGCCCTCGAGCACGGACTTGAGGTCACTGAGGATCCACAGCCACCCGCCGCCCTCGCCCGGACCCTGGCGATCGCCGGCCACCATGGCGGCATGCATCGGCGTTCCGGCGAGATCGTGGATCACGCTCAGGCGGGTCACGCCGCCCTTGCCCTCCACGATCTCGTACGTTAGGCGAGTGAAGCCCTCGGCCGCAAGGCGCGCGTCGGTGGCCATGCGCCACGTCATCACGAGCTTGTGCGGCGGATCGGACTCGATCACCTCGCCGTCTGCCACGACGTCCGCGAGCCCGATGGCGCGCATGGCCGGTGTGGCGTGGCCGCGGTACTGTCCGCCGGGCCGGAGGTCGTAGTCGTCGCGCAGGCCGTAGCCCCAGCGCTCGGTCCACTCGGGCGTGGTGATCGCGTCCCAGATCGCCTGCGGCGTGGCCTTGATGAAGATGCGATAGACCTGCGTCGTCGTGTCCGTCGCGGGCGCGTCGATCGTCTGTGCGGTGTTCGCTGTGCTCATGCCGAATCCTCCTCCAGTTGTCGCTTGAGATCCGTGAGTGCCGACACTCGGCGCTCGGTGAACTTGTCGATCCATCGGTCGTGCACGAGCCTGATCGGGACGACGTTGAGAAAGTGCAGCTTCGTGCGTCCCTCCTTCCGCGTCACCACCAGCCCCGCATCCTCGAGGATGCGCAGGTGCTTCATCACCCCGAAGCGCGTCATGTCGAGCTCGGACTCGAGCTCCGTCAACGTGCGACCGTCGCGCTTGTAGAGCCGGTCGAGCAGGAATCGGCGCGTGGGGTCGGCGAGGGCCTTGAAGACGAGATCGTCGTCGGTCATGGTCGAGTATAGGTGACCATATGGTCACCTGTCAAGGGATCGAGGCGGCGGGGTACCCGTTCATGGAAGCAGCTCATTCCAAATTTGGAATGAGGCCGAGGACGGGCGACGTCGCTGTCGTCCTGTTCACGGCTGTCATCCTGAGCGACTGTCATCCTGAGCGCAGCGAAGGATCTGCTTGTCACGGGCCGTTACAAGCAGATCCGTCCCTTCGTCGCTGTCGCTCCTGGACGGCAGGCTGCTGCGCTCAGGATGAAAAAGGGTTGCGCGTGATGGCGGCACCGCCGAAAATTGCCGCATGATCGTCGCCTCCCTCGTACATCGTGGTTCACTCGTCGTCGCCGTGCTCGGCCTCGTGCCTGCCGATGCGCAACCCGTCACCACGAACGTCTTTCCGACGGAAGAATTCGCGGCGCGCCGAGTGAAGCTGATGCACGCCATTGGCGACGGCGTCGCCATCGTCCAGGGCACCATCGAGCGCCCGGTGGAAGTCGCGGACATCGAAGCACTCATGAAGCAGCACGGCCTGAGGGACGCGACCATCAAGCCGCCCCTTCCATCACCGGCCTCCCATTGACACTCTCGCACTCGACGTTCCCTGCTCGACCTCTGCGAACCCTCGCAGCGACGGCGCTCCTCTGTGCCGCGCCGTCATACGGCCGCGCGCAGGGCACGAAACTGTCCCCCACCGAAGCGGGCATCACCCGCGCCGTGGACGCGCACAATCCCGCCGCGCTCGCACTGCTCGAGCGGCTGGTGAACATCAACAGCGGCACGCAGAACTTCGCCGGCGTGCGACAAGTCGGCGCCATCTTGCGCGCGCACCTCGACTCGCTCGGCTTCACCACCCGGTGGGTCGACGGCGCCGCGTTCAATCGCGCCGGCCATCTCGTGGCCGAGCATCGCGGCGCCGGCCCGAAGATGCTGCTCATCGGGCATCTCGACACGGTGTTCGAGCCCGGTAGTCCGTTCCAGACGTTCGTGCGGCTCAACGACTCCACCGCAACCGGGCCCGGCATCATCGACATGAAGGGCGGCGACGTCATCATCCTGCACGCGCTCCGTGCCCTGCACGACGCGGGCGCCCTTGCATCGATGAACGTCACGGTCGTCTTCGACGGCGACGAGGAAGATGCGGGACGCCCTGTCGCGGACGCGCGACGCGCACTCGTCGAGGCGGCGAAGGATGCCGAGTTCGCGCTCGGGTTCGAGGACGGTGCGGGCG
The DNA here is from genome assembly GCA_040005695.1 of bacterium. GTDB lineage: Bacteria > Gemmatimonadota > Gemmatimonadetes > Gemmatimonadales > Gemmatimonadaceae > AG11. Next base: position 13,311 of record JBDTYL010000414.1, read on the forward strand.
ATCCGGGCAGCGCTGTCATCGCGCGTCGCGGCGCCACGTCGTGGACGCTCAGGACCGGCGGCAAGCCGGGCCACGCGTCGCAGATCTTCCACGACGACATGGGCGCCGGCGCGGTGTTCGAGGCGGCGCGCATCCTCAACGAGTTCTACACCACGCTCTCGCGCGAGCCGCTCCTCGCCTTCAGCCCCGGCCTCATCCTCGGCGGCTCGCAACTCACGCTCGACAGCACCGGAAGCGAAGGCACCGCGTCGGGCAAGCACAACGTGATCAGCCGCGAGGTGGTGGTCACGGGCGACATGCGCACCATCTCGCCCGAGCAACTCGCGCGCACGGAGACGGCGATGCGCGCCATCGCAGCGCGACATCTGCCACTTACCACCGCCGAGGTGTCGTTCGACGCGAACGGCTATCCGCCGATGGCGCCGAGCGACGGGAACAAGCGCCTGCTGGCGATCTTCGACAAGGCGAGCCGCGACATCGGCAGCGGACCGGTGGTGGCGGTGGATCCCGCGCGCGCCGGTGCGGCGGACATTGCGTTCATCGCGGCGATGGTGCCGATGAAGCTCGATGGCATCGGGCTGTCGGGCCACGACGACCACAGCGACAAGGAGACCGCGGACCTCCGCATGCTGCCGGTGCAGACGAAGCGTGTGGCGCTCGTGCTGTATCGGATCAGTCGCGGCGAGGGTGGTGCGCCGCGGCCGTAACGCAGCCCGTTCAGGCGGATCGCAGGTCGAGCGGGATGGCGCGGCGGGCCGTCGTACTGCCGTTCGCTGCTTAGTAGCTCGACCCGCCGCCGCCACCGCTCGTGGAGCCCGATCCGCCAAACGAGCCCCCGCTATCCCCGCCGCCACTACCGCCGCCGCCACTGAAGCCGCTAATACTGCCGCCGCCACTGCTACTGACCGACGTGCTCGGTTCCGGGAGTCGCGGCAGCGTGACACTCTGCGTCCATGACGTCCCGCAGGCCTTGCAGGTGAACGCGTCCTCGGCGAGCCCCGACGTCAACGTGGTCGCGTGGGTAAGCACGTTGCGCTCGTGCGAAGCGGCACGACGGTGGCACAACGGGCATTCCGTGTAGCTGCTGAACCACGCCTTATGCGGCAGCACCGTCGTCTCGCCGCAGTCGCATTTCCACACGTCGTAATCCACACTGCCGAGCTGCTCCTCGACCTGCTGCCCGTGGTCGAGCGCGGCGTCATCGGCGTTTTCGTCGAGACGGTGCATCCAGTGGCCACAGCGCGGGCACTTCCGGCGACGATACCGATACCAGCGCAGCAGCAGGGCGATGAGCGCTGCGATCACGCCCGCTCCGCCGAGGAGGAATGGCACCGCGTCCGTTGGCGTACCGCGGGGAGGTGTAGACACGAGCGGCGCCGGTTTCGACGCCGCGGCCACGAGCCCGGCGTCGCCCTTCAATCGCGCCTCCACGCCAGACACCCCCGCCTCCAGCGCGGCAGCGTACTCCTTCGCCTTCAGGTGCGGGACGATCGAATCCCGACAGATCGCCGCCGCCGAAGCGTCCGTGATGATGCCCTCGGCGCCGGTGCCCGTCTCGATCCAGCATTCGCCGCGATGATTCGGCGCCAGCTCCTTCGGCACGATGAGGATCAGCACGCCGACGTCGCGCTGCGCCGACCCGATGGCGGCGACGCTGCCCACCTTCCACGTGCGATAGATCTCGACCGCCACCTGGACGGGCGCGTAATCGCCGATCGATGGAAGAATCGCGACGGCGATGTCGCCATACCCGGCGCGCTGCACGGCCGTGATATGCGCGTCGAGCGCGGCGTGCGCGTCGGGCGCGAGAACGTTGCGCTGGTCGGAGACAAAGGACGGCGTCGGTAGGGGCGGCACGTACTTCGTGATCGCACCACCCACGGGCGTGCGTTGCGGCAGGGCGAGCAACAACAGGAGGGCGATACGAGTGCGCATGGCGCCAATCTAGGAGCGGCGCGTCGCTCCGATAGATTCGCTCGAGGTCAGGCTAGTCCGAACTTCGGCAGCGCTTTTAGCCGGGACCGATCTCCGCCCGGAGCGCCGCCTCGAGGGCCGCGAGGTCGGCCGCCGCGGCCGATCCCATGAGGACGCGCCCGCCGCCGCCCTTTCCGCCGCCGAGTGACGCGAGTGCAGCGTCGAACGCGGGCTTGAGATTGAGCGTGACGTTCTCCGAGCGCGCGAACACGAGCTGCGTGCGCGCGCCCGTGGTGCCGAGCAACGCGATGACATCCGGCGTACTCGTGAGACGAAGGGCGAGACCCTTCACCTCGTCGATGAGCCGGTCGCTCCATGCGGCGCGCACGATACGCAGCGCGCCTTGAGAAGAGCTCGTCGCGGCGAGACGCACCGCTTCGTCGTCGAGGTCGCGCTCGCGATACACCGCGAGCGCTCGGCGCGCCTCCGTGACCGACGCCGTGAGCTTCGCGACGGAGTCGACGATGTTATCCGGCGCGCACGTGAGCGCGGACGTCAGCTCGCGGATGGTGGCGTGCTTGCGCACGTAGTCCGCGCGAGCGCGGTGTCCGGCGAGGAACTCGATGCGCGTGCCGCGCTTCATGCGCTCGGTGCGCAGCACGGAGAGCAGGCCGATCTCACCGGAGCGCGCGACGTGCGTGCCGCCGCAGGCCGAGTAGTCGAAGTCGCCGATGGCAACGACGCGGAGCGGGCCGTCCACGTCCGGCATCTTGCGCAGCTCGAGGTCGTCGAGCTCGGCCTGCGTGGGAAACCATGCGCGGACGTCGACGTTGCCGGCGATCAACTCGTTCGCGATGTGTGCCGCGTCCGCGATCGCCGCGTCGGAAAGCGCGGGCTTGTCCACGTCGATCGACACCGACTCGGCGCCGAGGTGGAAGCCGATCGTCGCGGCGCCGGCGGCGCGGATGAAGGCCTGGGAGAGGATGTGCTGCCCCGTGTGCTGCTGCATGTGGTCGAAGCGTCGCTCGGCGTCGATCGTCGCTCCAACCGGACCCGCCTCGAGAGGGAGGTCGAGGATGTGGAGGACGGCGTTGTCACTCTCGCGGACGCGGACGTCAACCACGCGAGCGGGGCCGAGTGTGCCGACGTCGTGCGGCTGGCCGCCGGAGGTGGGGTAGAAGTAGGTCGCGTCGAGGACGGCGAATGGCTCGTGCGCGTCGGTCGAGGATTCGATGACCGTCGCGTCGAAGTGGCGGGTGTAGGAGTCGCCGTAGTACGGGCGGGCGGTGATGTTGCTCATCCCGCAAAGATACCTGTCATCCTGAGCGCAGCGAAGGATCTGCTTTTCGCCGGACCCGACAAGCAGATCCTTCGCTTCGCTCAGGATGACAAATCGCTCAGGATGACAGTGTGCGCATACGGTTGTTCCTCGCGCCGTGCTCCAGTTCCGCGAGGCCGAGCGCTTCGAGTAGCGGGGGGACGTACACCCCGAACCGCCCGCGCAGCCCCTTCTTGAGGCCGTACCAGTTGCCCATCGGGTTGTCCGCCGAGCGGCCCCACGCCTCCACCGTGCCGGCCTTGGCGGGCTTGCCCTCATCCGCGCCGCCAAGGTCCACCCAGTCACCGCGAGCTTTGAGCATGGCGTGCAGGTCGTCCACGCAGCGGGCGTCGTAGAGCAGCACCGTCTTGCCCACGGTGCACACGAGCACCTTCCGTCCATCCTTCTCGTCGACGTGCATCGTATACTCGGCCGACCCGGGCGGTGTGCGGAGCTGCCAGGGGTTGTCCTTGGTGCGGTCGAGTGTCGTCATGTCGTCGACTCCTGGATCATGGTGCGTCGCGACCGGTGCCGCAGACTGCCGGAGAATCTGCTGGAGCACCGTGGTCGCGGGAAGCACTGCCCCCTTTGTCATCCTGAGCGGAGCGCCCCCTGTCGTCCTGAGCGCAGCGACCCCTGTCATCCTGAGCGCAGCGACCCCTGTCATCCTGAGCGCAGCGAAGGATCTGCTTTTCGCCGTTCCCGACAAGCAGATCCTTCGCTTCACTCAGGATGACACGGCTTGCAAGGCTGACGTGCGACGCCTCATACCTGAAGCAGTGCGGATGCCGGAGGGTAGAAGTAAGATGTCGTGGCAAGCAATCCTGCAAGCGCTGGCCCCTCTCGGCCAATTTCTCGTCGACCACTCTCGTCAATGCGATTTCGGAACGGCATCCCCCTCTACTCAGCCAAGGATCTCCTCACGTTCCTCGGCTGCACGCACAGCACAGCGCTCGACCTTCAACTGGCGGGCGGCGCAATTACCGCTGTTGACGACGAGGACGATCCGTATCTCGAGCTCCTGAAGGAGAAGGGCAACGCGCATGAGCTGAAGTACCTCGAGGACCTGAAGCGTCAGGGTCGCTCCGTGCGCGAGATCGCGCGCGTCGCGTCGCTGGATGAGATGGCCGAGAGCACGCGTGCGGCCATGCGCGAAGGCGTGGACGTCATCTATCAAGGCGCCCTCGTCGAGCTGCCGT
>JBDTYL010000415.1:0-4832 GCA_040005695.1 bacterium
ACTTCCTTGAAGATCGTGCGGTAGAACGTGTAGTGCCGCGCCTCTTCCTTCGCGACGTTCGAGAGCACCGTGCCGATGATCGGCTCGTACTTGCCCGCGAGCTTGCCGGTGTTGGCGTGGCTGACCTGCGTCGCGCGCTCCTGCAGCGTGGTATACACGAAGACGCGATACGGATCCTTGTCCCATGCCGGCTCGAAGCCCGCCTTGAGGTACTCGAACTGCATGCGCTCGAGTACCGGGTTGTTCAGGATCTTGCTGTCGTGCATGTAGTCGTGCAGCACCGCGCCGTGCCGATCCTCTTCCGCCGTCCAGAGGTTGGTCCACTTCGACCAGAACGTGTCGCCGCCGAGGTAGGTGGCGAGCAGGCGGTGGAAGTGCGGCAGGCCCTCCTCCGTGAGGAGGTTGAGTGCGAGGGCCACGCGCGCCGGCAGGCTGATACCGTCGGCGTGCTTGCGCAGTTGCTTGATATGGGCATCCGGATCGGTGTCCGGCGCCTCGGCGAGCAGCTCACTCGGAAACCAGAGCACGCGCTTCGCTTCGTGCACCACCATGAGGTCGTGTACCACCGGCTCGAGGTCGGACAGCACTTCGACCTTCGCGAGCGTCTCGGCTTCTTGAGGTGTCATCATGAGAAATCTGGCAGGTTTGCCGCGCAGGGTCCAGCGGGAATTCTCCCCGGGGTACCGATCGGCGCCGGGGAGGCAGGTCCCGCCCAGATCCTTCGCTGCGCTCAGGATGACCAGAATGGCTGTGCTCAGGATGACCAAAATGGCTGCGCTCAGGGTGACCAGGATGGCTGCCCTCGGGGTGACCACCTCACCCGCCGCTGACTCCGCCAGCCTGGGGAGTGCCGCGGGTGCCGTGGCTTGACTTCGTGCCCTGGCACGCGCCAGTTACCTCATCGCGCCCCGGCGCCACGCACGTCGTTGCCGGTCAGCGCGACCGGTCGGCATGATGAAGCGGCAGTGTAGATTGCCCGCATGGCGCTGACAGCAACCATCTACAACTTCGACGTCCAGCTCGCGGACGTTGATCGCGGCGTCTACGAGACGCTCTCCTTCAAGGCCGCGAAGCAGCCATCCGAAACGGAGGCATACCTCCTCTCGCGCGTCCTGGCCTACTGCCTCGAATACACGGAAGGCATCGCTTTCTCGAAGGGCATCGCCGAGCCGGACGTCCCCGCGCTGGCCGTGCGTGACCTCACCGGCGCGCTCAAGGTGTGGATCGAGGTCGGCGCACCCGACGCCGCGCGGCTGCACAAGGCCAGCAAGGCGTCGCCACGCGTGGCCGTGTACACGCACCGCGACGCGGCGCGGCTCGTCACGCTGCTGGAAGGCGAGAAGATCCACCGCGCCGCTGACGTCGAGCTCTACGGCATCGACAAGTCCCTCATCGACGGGCTCGTCGAGCGCCTCGACCGCCGCAACAGCTGGGAGCTCTCCGTCACCGATCGCCATGCATACGTGGCGGTGCAGGGCGTGACGATCGAGGGCGACATCGTCCGTCACGCGCTCCGGTAGCGCAAGCGGCTTCTTACTCGACGTAGCTGCGCAGCAGTGCGAGCATGCGGCTGTCGGTCACTGTTGCATCGTCCAGCTTGGGCGTCTCGATCACCTTCGGCACCGCGGCGAGCCGCGGATCATTCATGACGCGCCGAAACGGCGTCTCGCCCAGCGACCCCTCGGCAATGAGCTCGTGCCGGTCGCGTCGCGACCCGAACGGCGTCTTCGAGTCGTTCAGGTGCATCACGCGCAGTCGTCCGGGACCGAGCGCATCCTCGAGGCGCGCCATCACGCCGTCGTAGTCCTGCACGAGGTCGTAGCCGGCCGAGTACACGTGGCAGGTATCGACGCAGACGCCGAGTCGGTGTCGATGCCCCGCATCGACACGGTCGATGATGGCGGCGAGCTCCTCGAAGGTGGCGCCGAGCGAGGTGCCTGATCCGGCGGTGGTCTCGAGGCACAGGATCGTATCGCCGGGCGCCGCGGCGAGCGCCTCGCTGATGGCGTCCGCGTTGCGTGCGAGGCCGGCGTCGCGATCGTCCATGTAGTTGCCCGGATGCGACACGAGGTAGTGCAGCCCGAGGGCGCGGCACCGGTGCAACTCCTGCGTGAACGACGCGATGGACCGGGCGCGGAGCACGGGATCGGGGCTCGCGAGGTTGATGAGGTAGGAGTCGTGCGCCATGGTGGCCGCGACGCCCGTCGCCGCGAGGTGTTCGCGGAACGACGTGCATTCCTCGTCCGCGCATTCCCGCTCGGCCCAGCGGTTGCCCATCTTGGTGAAGAGCTGGAGCGCGGTCGCCGCGATCGCGGCGGCACGCGCCGGCGCCTCGGGCACGCCGCCGGCCGCGCTCACGTGCGCACCGAGGAGCGTCGCGACCGGCGGCGCGGCCGCGCGCGCCGTCTTCGCCGCCGGCGTCACTCGTCCACGATGGGCGTGCCGCGGAGCACGCGTCCGCAGCGCGGACAGTGGATGTCCCCCGACTCCGCCAGCGCGTAGTCGAATGCGCGTCCGCACGTGCATTCACGTTCGAGCGCGTCGTGTCCGCACACGATGCAGAACTCGTCGGAGGGGTCATACGCGCGGAACCGACCGCACACTGCGCATCGCGCCGTGATCGTCACGGCGGTCGCGTTCCGCGAAGCCAGCTTTCCGGATCGACCGCGCTACCGTTGGGCGGCGTGCGGATCTCGAAGTGCAGGTGCGGCTTCAGGTCGGGGTCCGAGATGCCCACGGTGCCGAGGACGTCGCCCTTCCGCAGCACGGAGCCCTTGTGTACGCCGGCCGGCACGGAATTCAGCGACGCGTAGATCGAGAAGTAGCCGCCCCCGTGGTCGAGGATCACGGTGAGGCCGTACGTGCCAAGCTGGCCCACGCTCACCACCGTGCCCGGCGCCACCGACTTCACCGCGGTGCCGATGGGCGCCGCGATGCCCACGCCGTTCCATCGCGTCGTCGTGTTGTTCGGGTTGATCACGCGGCCGAACCGGAACAGGAAGGTGCCGTCCACCGGCCAGTCGAGCTTCCCGAGGTCCGTGGTGCGCAGCGTGCTGGATGCCCGCGGCGCGTTGGGCCGCGCGGATTCCGTCCGTCGGCGTTCGGCCTCGATGGTGGCGAGCACGCCGCTGAGCCGCGTCTCCGACTGGCGGATGCGCGCGAGTCGCTCCTGGACCTGCTGGGTCGTGCGCTGCGCCTGCACCAGGCTCGTCGAGCGCATGTGCGAGAGGATGCCCAGCCGCTCGTCCTCGCGCTGCTTGTCGGCGCGATTCTCCTCCACCGCGTCGCGCAGCTTCACGAGCTCGCTCCGCTGCCGGGCGATGTCGTTGCGCAGGGCTTCCACCCGCCGCACGAGGGAGCGGTCGTGCAGCGCCAGCTCGTGCAGGTACTTGTATCGCGCGACGAGTTCCCCGAACGACCGTGCCGTGAGCAACGCTTCGGCGGAATAGAGCGGGCCGCGCTTGTAGATGTCCACGAGCCGTTTCGAGAGCGCGCTGCGGCGGTACGTGAGGTCGCCCTCCGCGAGGGCCATGCGGTTGGTGGCCTCCTCGACGTCGACGGTGATGGCCGCGAGCTGGCGGTCGAGCGTCTGCAGTACCAGCTCCGTGGCGGCACGCTGCGCCTCGAGGTTGGTCACCTCGTCGCGCAGGTCGTGCACGCTGCCCTGGAGGTTGACCATGCGACGCTCGAGCTCCGCGCGCTCGCGGCGGATGCGGTCGAGCTCATCGCGCTGGCTGCGGAGGCGCGCGTCGGCGGACTGGGCGCGCAACGCGGGCGCGGCCAGCGCGAACAGCAGCACGATCAGCGTCAACCTGAGCGCAGCGAAGGATCTGCTTGCCCCGACGCCACAAGCAGATCCTTCGCCTTGCTCAGGATGACAACGGGCTAGACGCGACGTAGGTGCCTCCCGACCGAGAGCGCGCTGCCCACGAAACCGAGCGCCGCGCCGAACAGCAGGCCGAGGAGTGCGACCTTCGTGTCGAAGAACACCGTCTGGATGAGGTAGCGGTCGATGATGGTCCGCGCGACCCAGGTGAACACGAGCGCCAGCAACCCGCCCATCACGCCCTTCGCCAGTCCCTCGATGAGGAAGGGTCGGCGGATGTAGCCGTCGGTGGCGCCCACCAGCCGCATGATCGAGATCTCCTGCGCGCGCGCCAGCACCGCCATGCGGATGGTGGCGCCGATGATGATCACACTCACGCCGGCGAACGACAGGCCGAGCACGAGGCCGGCGATGCCGGCGATATTGCGCAGGCGGTAGAGCTTCTCGATCCACTCCTCGCCGTAGCGGATGTCGTCCACGAAGGAGAAGGCCTTCACGCGGGCCGACACGCGCTTCACGGTGCCGGGATCACGGAAGCCGGGCTTGAGCTTCACGTCGATCGACGCGGGCAGCACGGCGCCCTCGAACACGTCGCGGAAGTCGCCGAGCTCCTGCTTGGCGCGCACGAGCGCCTCGTCCTGCGTGACGATGTGCGCGGCGAGCACCTCGGGGTACGCGGCAATGTCCGATGCGGCCTGCGCCATCGACTCGGGCGCGGTGCCGTCGGCGACGAACGCGCGGATCTCCACGCGCTCCTCGAGACGGTCGAGCGCATCGCGGATGTTGAGCGCCACCAGGCCGAACAATCCGAAGGCGAACAGCGAGAATGCGATGGTAGTGATGCTCAGGATGCTGAGCAGCGGCGTGCGACGGAACGCGATCAGGGCATCGCGGAGGGAACGCATCAGCTGTCGCGCCCCCCGCCCGATGCGTGCTCGGCCGAGTCGAACACCACGGCGCCGCGGTTCATCTCGACGGTGCGGAACTCGTGTCGCCGAATGAGCTC
>JBDTYL010000416.1:0-4026 GCA_040005695.1 bacterium
GCTGACGAACCTGGTGATCTGGACATTCGGCCTCGTCATCGCGGCGCGGGTGCGCGTGCTGCACATCACGCTCACGTACGTCGCGAGCTTCCTCATCCTCAACGGCGCGCGCGCCTTGCTGCTTGGCCAGCCCGTGCTGCCGGAGCTCGCACCCATCACGGGGCCGATGTACCAGCTGTTCATCTTCTTCATGATCACCGATCCGCGCACGGTGGTGCGCGCACGGCGCTGGCAGTACGTGGTGGCGGTCCTCGTGGCGGTGATGGAGGCGGTGATACGGTATGCGTCGGACCAGGCGCTCCCGCTCCCGACGGCCTTCAATGCCGCGCCGCCACTGGTGGCGCTGGCACTCGTGGGCCCCGTGGCCAAGTGGCTCGAGCTGCGTCGCGGCCGGCGCCCCCTTTTGTCATCCTGAGCGCAGCGAAGGATCTGCTTTTGCCGTCTTGTACGCCTACTTTGTCATCCTGAGCGAAGCGAAGGATCTGCTTTTGTCCTCCTGCCAGTGGTAGCTTGCTCAACGCGTCGCGAACAAGCAGATCCTTCGCTGCGCTCAGGATGACAGAGAATTGCGAACGTTTCCCGCCTCCCCCCCTCCCGCGCCACGAGCTTTCATGCACAGCGCCCGCACCCGCCTTCTCGCCGCCGTCCTGATCGTAACGTCGGCCACCGTCGCCAACGCGCAGACACGCCTGCTCCGCTCGCCGAGCGTGAGCGCGAGGAACATCGCGTTCGCGTATGCCGGCAACATCTGGGTCGTCGATCGATCCGGCGGCGCCGCGCGACGGCTCACCAGCTTTGCCGGCGAAGCCTCGAACCCGAAGCTCAGTCCCGAGGGGTCGAACGTCGCGTTCTCGGCACAGTACGCGGGCAACGTGGACGTGTACGTCGTCCCTGTCGAAGGCGGTGAGCCGAAACGGCTCACCTACCATCCCGGCGCCGATGTCGTGCAGGGATGGACCCCCGATGGCCGCGACGTCGTCTTCAGCTCCGGCCGCGCCACCAATGCGCCGAGCCCCGTGCCGCGCTTCTTCATGGTTGGGCTCGATGGCAGCGTCGAGGCGCCCATGCCGCAGCCGCGCGCCTACCAGGGCAAGATCTCGCCCGACGGGAAGCATCTCGCCTATCGCATGAACAACTCGTGGGACGAGGAGCGCCGCAACTATCGCGGCGGCCAGAACCGGCCCATCTGGATCGAGGACCTGGCCACGCACGAGATCATCACGCCGCCGTGGACGGACAGCAAGGAGATGGATCCCGCGTGGATCGGCGACGTGGTGTACTTCCTCTCCGATCGCGACGGCGTGTCGAACGTCTACGCATTCGATACGAAGACGAAAGCATTGACGGAGCGGACGCACTTCCGGGATTTCGACGTCAAGGCGCTCGACGCATCGACGGTCGCCAACGCGGTCGTCTTCGAGCAGGCCGGCTACATCCACGAGCTCGATCCGTCGTCGGGCCGCGAGCACGCCGTCAACATCACCGCGAACGGCGACTTCCCGTGGATGATGCCGCAGTGGAAGGACGTCACCACGCGCATCGCGTCGCTCGCCCTGTCGCCGACGGGCAAGCGCGCGGCGGTCGAGGCACGCGGCGAGATCTTCACCATTCCTGCCGAGAAGGGCGATGCGCGCAACCTCACGAATTCGAGTGGGAGTGCGGAACGCGACCCGGCGTGGTCGCCGGATGGCAAGTGGATCTCGTATTTCTCCGACGCGAGCGGCGAGTACCAGCTCATCCTCGCTTCGCAGGACGGTTCCACGAAGCGCGCGATCGCGCTGCCGGAGCCGAGCCACTACTACACGCCGGAGTGGAGCCCGGACGCGAAGCGGATGGTCTTTCACGATACGCACCTCCGCCTGTGGGTCGTGGACATCGCGTCCGGCAAGGCCACGCACGTCGACACCGATCAATACATGGTGCCGGAGCGGTCGCTCGCGCCGACATTCAGCCCCGATGGACGATGGGTCGCGTACGCGAAGCGGTTGCCGTCGATGTTTCGCGCCATCTTCGCGTACAATGTCGAGACCGGCGCGAAGGTCCAGCTGACGGATGGTCTTGCCGACGCGAAAAGTCCGGCGTGGGATGCGAGCGGCAAGTACCTGTGGTTCCTCGCCAGCACGAACTTCGGCCCGACGTCCGGCTGGCTCGACATGACGTCGTACGACCATCCGGTGACGTCCGCGTTGTACCTCGCGGTACTGAAGAAGGGCGAGGCGAGTCCGCTGCTGCCGGAGAGCGATGAGGAGCGCGACGCCGCGGCGAATGCGATGCCGACCACGCCACCCGCCCCAGCGCGCGTCGACAGCGCTCGCCCGGCGACCGCCCCCGCTGGTCCGGGCGACAGCGTGCGAACGTCGCGCGCGTCGCGGCCCGTCGTGACCATCGATGTGGACGGCATCGCGCAGCGCACCGTGGCCGTCCCCGGCCTGGCGCAGCGCAGCTATGCCGACCTCACGGCCGGCCCCGCGGGCACCGTGTTCTGGGTCGAGGCGGTGCCGGCCACGGGCACTACCGACACGCCGGGCGCCGCCATGGGTGGCGTGCTCCATCGCTACGTCATCAAGGATCGCAAGGCGGCGGCGTTCGCGTCGAACGTCGTGAGCTACGCGGTGAGTGCCGACGGACACAAGCTGCTGTACCGCACGCCAGGCCCGCAGGGCGGGCTCTATCTCGTTGAGGCGGACAAGGCGGTTCCCGCGGCGCAGAGTGGGCGGCTCACGATGCAGTTGCGCGCGAACGTCGATCCACGGGCGGAATTCAGGCAGATATTCGACGAAGGATGGCGCATCCAGCGCGACTACATCTACGTGAAGAACCTGCAGGGGACGGACTGGCCGAAGATGAAGACGATGTACGGCGCGCTCCTGCCGTCGGTGAATCATCGCGCGGACCTCAACTACCTGCTCGACATGATGGGCGCCGAAATCGCGATCGGGCATTCGTTCGTTCGCGGCGGCGACATCCCCGAAGTCGCCCCGACCACGGCAGGCCTCCTCGGCGCCGACGTCACGGTGGACAACGGTCGCTATCGCATTGCGAAGATCTACGACGCGGAAAGCTGGAATCCCGAGTTGCGCGCGCCGCTCTCGGCACCGGGTGTGGACGTCCGCACTGGGGACTACCTGCTCGCGGTGAATGGCGTCGAGCTGCATGGCACGGACAACGTCTATCGCCTGCTCGACGGCACGGCGAACCGGCAGACGGTGATCACCGTCTCCACGCGTCCGACGATGGACGCGACGGCTCGGCGCGTGACGGTCGTCCCGATTCCGAACGAGGCGGGCCTTCGCTCGCGGGCGTGGGTCGAGCGCAATCGGCGCATCGTCGATTCGCTGAGTGGCGGCAAGCTGGCCTATGTGTATGTGCCGAGCACGGCGCAGCCCGGATACGTTTCGTTCAATCGCTACTACTTCGCGCAGCAGGACAAGCAGGGCGCCATCATCGACGAGCGGTACAACAGCGGCGGCTCGGCGGCGGACTACATCATCGACCTGCTGCAGCGCGACTTCGACGGCTACTTCAACAACCCGGTGGGCGAGCGGTATCCGTTCACGTCGCCCGCGGCGGGCATCTGGGGCCCGAAGGTGATGATCATCAACGAGATGGCGGGATCGGGCGGCGACCTGATGCCGTACATGTTCCAGTTTCGGAAGATCGGTCCGCTGGTGGGCAAGCGGACGTGGGGGGGTCTCGTCGGCACGTGGGACACGCCGCAGTTCGTGGATGGTGGGACGATGGTCGCGCCGCGCGGCGGGTTCTTCGCGCGCAACGGGAAGTGGGCGGTGGAGAATGAGGGGACGTCGCCGGACATCGACGTCGAGAACTGGCCGCGCGACGTGATTGCGGGCCGTGATCCGCAGCTCGAGCGGGCGGTGGCGGAAGGGATGCGGTTGTTGGCGGCGAAGCCCGTGGTGCGCGCGACGAAGGAGCCACCGAGCCCGGAGTGGGGCAAGCGCAAACCGTGACGGTTGTCATCCTGAGCGCCCCTTCTTGTCATCCTGAGCGCCCCTTCTTGTCATCCTG
>JBDTYL010000417.1:0-2260 GCA_040005695.1 bacterium
CCTCAAGCGCTTCCTCAAGGAGGAAAAGCAGAACGGCGCGATTGTCTATCCGCCGGGCCGGTCGCCCTACATCCTCGTGGTGCTCACGCGTGCGATCCCCGACGAGCATGTGGCGCAGGCGCTGATCGCCGACATCTCGCGACTCGTGTGGACGCACGCGACGGGGACTCCCGCTGCCGCGCGCGCGATGGTGGGACGATGAACGTCGCCTTCGCGGCGGACCACGCCGGCTGGCCGCTGCGTGGCCGCGTGCTGCAGGAGATCGCGGCACTGGGCCACACCCTGGTGGACTGCGGGTCTGAACAGATGGTACCGGGCGACGATTACCCGGACCGTGCGGCCGCGGTGGGGCGCGCCGTGACTGGTGGCCGAGCGGATCGCGGCATCGTGGTGTGTGGCAGCGGCGTCGGTGCCGCCATCGCCGCCACCAAGCTGCAGGGCGTGCGCTCGTGCATGTGCCACGACTCCTTCTCGGCGCGACAGGGTGTGGAGGACGACGACATGAACGTCCTCTGCCTCGGCGCCCGCGTGATCGGCGAGGAGCTTGCCGCGGTCGTGGTGCGCGAGTTCCTCGCGGCGCACTTCTCGGGGGCGGAGCGGCACCGTCGGCGCCTGGACAAGGTAAATGCGCTGGAGGCGGGCGGAGGTCGTTGACGGAGCGCCGCGCTGGCGCAGCGTTGCCCGCGCACTAGCTTTGCGTGTGGTGGCGGCGCCGCCACCACTCCCGCCTCTCCACAGTATCGTGGAACCTACTGACATCACCGGCCAGACCATTCTCCTCGTCGAAGACAACGAGGATAACCGGATCATCTACACCACCGTGCTGCGGCACGTCGGCTACACCGTTGTCGAGGCCCTCGACGGTGCACAGGCCCTCGCCTTGGCGCGCTCGGAACGGCCGGATCTCATCCTGATGGACATCTCCCTCCCGGAGATCGACGGATGGGAAGTGACGCGCATCCTGCGTCAGGAGGCGGGCACGCGCGACATCCCCATCATCGCGCTCACGGCGCATGCCCTTCAGGACGACCGCGAGAAGGCCGTGAAAGTGGGCTTCACGGCGTACCTGGCGAAGCCGGTCGAGCCGCGTACGGTGGTGGCCGAGGTCCGGCGCTGGATCGGGAGTGGGAGCGCGGGTGGCGGCGCATCGACTGGCCACTGAAGCGATGAACCCGGCGGTCCATACGCCGCATCCGCGACGGCGACTGGCGATCGCGGTGCTGCTGGGGTACGCGGCGTCCTGGCTCGTGGGCATGGCATTCGGGTACGCCCTCTCCCGCACGAGCACGTGGCGCCTTGGCGCATCCTGGGAGCGCGACGTGCTGGGCTGGATGCACGCGCACCCACTGCCCACCGCGCTCGATCAGCTCATGCTGTACATGCCGTACCTCGGCACCAACCTCACGATACTCCCGCTGATCATCGTGGTGGGCCTCGTGCTGTGGCGCCGGTACCATCAGCCGCTCATCGCCATCCACCTGCTCGTGGTGTCCCTCGGCTCGCTCTCGCTGAACCCCACGATGAAGCACATCCTCGACCGACCGCGACCGGCGCTTTATCCGCTGCGCGGGATGTGGACGTGGGCGTCGTATCCGAGCGGGCACCTCATCCTCACCACCGCGCTGTACCTGACGCTCTCGCTGATGCTCCTGGAGGCGCGCGGCTGGCGGTGGCCCTTCGTGGCAACGTTCGTGATCGTGTTCCTCACGGCGTACTCGCGGCTGTACCTCTCCGTGCACTGGCCGACGGACCTGATCGGCGGGCTGCTGATCGGGCTCACGTGGCTGGTGGGAACCTGGACGGCGTTCGCTGCGTACCGACGGGCGACGCGGACGCACGACCTCGCGACCTAGTCGCCGGCGGGCTCGGGGGTGAGGATGCTGGCGTCCGGGTGTGACGTCCGCCGGCCGCGGCGTCCCATCCACGTCTGGAGCTCGTCCAGGTAGGTGTAGAACACCGGCGTCACGTAGAGCGTGACGAGCTGCGAGAACGCGAGCCCGCCCACCACAGCGACGCCGAGCGGGCGCCGGCTGGCGGCGCCTGCGCCCCAGCCGACGGCGATGGGCAGTGCGCCCATCAACGCGGCCATGGTCGTCATCATGATGGGCCGGAAGCGCACGCTCGCCGCCTCCACGATGGCCGCCGCGGGTGGCCGCGCGTCGGTGCGCTGCACCTCGAGGGCGAAGTCGATCATCATGATGGCGTTCTTCTCGACGATGCCGATGAGCATGATCATGCCGACGAAGCCGTAGACGTCGAG
>JBDTYL010000418.1:0-3350 GCA_040005695.1 bacterium
AAGATCCTTCGCTCCGCTCAGGATGACAACGTTGCGGCGCCCAGGATGACAACGTTGCGGCGCCCAGGATGACAACGTTGCGGCGCCCAGGATGACAACGTCGCGGCGCCCAGGATGACAGGATCAGAACCGCGCCTCGATGTAGGTGTCCACGCGCCATTGACGATCGGGGTTGATGCCGCGCGCCACGTCGAAGCGCACGAGGCCATCCAGGATCGACGTACCTGCACCCACGCCGGACATCGGCAGGCCGATGCGTGTCCAGTCCGTTCGGTTGCCGGCCCAGCCAAAGTCGGCGAACAGCACGGGACGGATGACGCCGACGCCGTGCGCGAGTTCCGCGCGCGCCAGCCAGAATGCGCTGCCCGCCTCCCGTCCTGGCCGCTGGCCGCGCACGGTCTGCGAACCGCCGAGATACCAGTCGCGCTGCGCGGGGAGCGTGCCTACGGAGCTGCCCGCCGCGAGCGTCAACGCCGCGGCACCATTGCCGATGCCGCGCGACGCAGTGACGTCCATCGCCGCGCGGCCGTATGCGCCCGTATCGGCGTACGCGGCTTCGGCACGCACGTCGGAGAACAGGCGGAATCCCTGCGGGTCGAGCCCGTAGCTGGCAGTGTACCGCGTACGGCCGCCCGCGTACACGCCGCGCTGCGCGACGAGATTGGGCTCGAACTCGGACCCGTGGACGACGCGCGCCAGCGACAGCGTCGTGCGCTGGCGCGCCGTGCGCTCCTGCTCCGCAAACAGGGTCCACGTGAGCGCGCTGCCGGTCGGCACATCCGGAGACGAGCCGAACTCGATGCCACTGGCGCGATAGTAGAACCCATCGTCGCGACCAAAAAGAAATGCGGAGATCGAACTGCCGAGGCTCAGAGGGTTGCCCCAGTCGCCGGCCGAGATCAGGCGGTTGTACACGGTAGCCGAGAGCGTGCGTCGCATGTCGCTGCGCGCGCCGGTGAACTCGACGTTCGGCTCCAGGTCCGCGGTGCCGAGTCGGCCGACGGCATGGAGGGAATAGCCGGCGCCGAGTACCTGATCCACGCGCGCGCCGAGCGAAAGACCTTCGACCCGGTTGTACCGAGCGTTGAGTAGTTCGGCGGTCGCCGGTTGCGGTGCAAAGCCCGGCTGCGCGCTCATGGACAGTGCCTGTGCGACGAGCGCATCCATCTCCTCGCCCCCGAACGTCTCGTCCCCCTTGTCGAAGATCGACGGCGGCAGGTCGGGCGACGTCGCGAGCGCGAGGGAGTCGCAGGTGACGCGCACGAGCACCGGGTCGGGATTGCTCCGGCCCTGTCGCACCGTGGTGCGGTACCCCGTGCTGTCACACGCTGCCTTGCGTCGCGCGGCGCGGCGCGCGGCGCGCGTGGAGTCATTGCGCGAGCCGGTGCTCACGGTCGCCTCTACGTGTACGCCGCTTTCGCGATGCAGGGAATCGGGCACGACGATCTTCGGCAGCGGCTCGCCGGCGTTGACGTTGTCGTACTGGAACTTCTGCTCCAGCTTGAAGGGCACGCGCATGAAGCTGACGTTGGCGCCGCCCTCGAGCACCTGCACGCGGGGCAGCCAGAAGCGACCCTGATAGAGGCCATACTCCACGCCGATGGCGCTCACCGACGCCGTCATGGGGAAAAGCATCGGCTTCACGAGCGCGGGTACGTCCTTGAACGAGGTGGAGTCGTCGGCTTGCGCGACGGCCTTGATATCCATCGGCACGCTCATGCGGTACGCGGCGCGCACGAGCTGGCCGCCGGACAGGTCGAACCACAGCGAGCCGACGGCGAGGTTCCACTTCGGCACGCGCGGCCGAACCTTGAGCTCACGCAGCCTGATGGGCTTTCCATCGGGCAGGCGGAACGTGGCAGAGTCGCCGGTCGCGTAGGTGTAGTAGGCCTCGGATCCCTCAGCGAGCGGATGCACGATGCCGTCATTCTCATTCACTGTCTGGTTCGACGCGCCCGACCCGATCCACAGCGTCTCGCTGCCCGGATAGTACGGGATGGGGGAGAAGCTGCCCTCGGTGCTGACCGTGGAGTGCTCGCCGCCGACCGGCACGACCTCGCGCGAGCCGGTGATGTCCACGTACGCGCCGACGCCGCGGCGCCAGCGGACATGCGTGGCCTGCTCGCTGCGGAACGCGAGCCGTTCGCGCCCGAACTTGGTGAAGGCAAGCCCCGCCGAGACGCGCTGGTATGTCGTGGCATCGTATGCCTGAAGCGCCGAGTCCTGCCGCGTGCGTGCGTCGCGCGCGAGGAGCAGCAGCGTGCGGGCCGCCGGATCCTGGAATGCGCTGGCGAGATGCTCGGGTGTAACGGCGGTGCGCTTCGGGTCGCGCTTCGGGCGGTGCCGTCCGGTGGTGGAATCGCGCTCGATGGCCGGTGCCGGTGCAGCGGACTGCGGAGGTGCCGGCGTTGCCGCGGCCGCCTGGACGAGGGCGGCAACGGCGAGGGGGATGAACATTCCGAACGGACCTGGTCAGGAGGGAAAGTGCCTCCTCCTACGCTCGGGACGAGGGAAAGTTTCCCCTCGAGGCAAGGCACGGTGTCCGACGCGCCGTCGCGCCGCAAGTCGCGTTGCCCCATATTTCCCGTCCCCGCCCCCCCGCCTCCGGAGCGCAGGTCCGTGACGGACGTGTCCGCACCCCGCGACATCCCCATCCCCACCAGCGCCCTCGCGCCGCCCGCGGCGCAGGTACCGGAACGACGGCGCTACGATCGCTCGATCGTGGACGGCCCGCTGCGGCGCGCCGTGTGGAACATCGCGTGGCCCACGATGCTCACGAACATCATCGGCGGCCTGCAGGGAATCGTGGACCACATCATGGTCGGGCGCTTCGTGGGGTTCCGCGGCAACGCGGCAATCGGCGTGTCCTGGCAGATCTTCATCGTGGTCATCGTCTTCATCACGTCGCTGTTCACCGGCATGGGCGTGCTGGTCTCGCGCTTCGTGGGTGCCGGCGAAGAGGAGAAGGTCGATCGCACCGTGTACCAGGCTTTCCTCACGGCCATCGGCATCTCGCTGTTCATCATGGCGCCGGTGGGCTACTTCGCCGCACCCGTGCTGCTCGATCTCGTGAATGCCGCACCGCTCGTCAAGGCGGAAGCGCTGCCGTTCCTGCGCATCATGTTCCTGTTCAGCAGCGGCATGATGGTGTTCTTCATGCTGAGCGGCGCGCTCCGTTCGGCCGGCGATGCCCGCACGCCGATGGTCCTCGGCATCACGATGACGTCGCTGAACATCGCCTTCAACGTGGTGCTCATTCGCGGATTCGGACCCATTCCGGCCTACGGCACGAAGGGCGCCGCGATGGGCACCTGCCTGTCGGCGGGGCTGGTGGCGGTGTACTCACTCGT
>JBDTYL010000419.1:0-5957 GCA_040005695.1 bacterium
ACGCCGCCGCGGTGCAGGTGCTGGTGGAGGAAGGGCCGGCCCGGGTGCGCGAGCTGCAGACCGCCGGCGCCGAATTCGACCTCGACCCCAAGGGCGAGCTGCTCCTCGGCCTCGAGGCGGCGCATTCGACGAACCGCATCGTGCATGCGCACGGCGACCAGACCGGCGCGGAGGTGGCGCGCACGCTCATCAAGCGCGTGCGGAAGAGCAGGCGCATCACGGTGCTCGAGCGCGCCCGCGTGCTCGACCTGATCGTGTACCGCGGCGCCTGCCTCGGCGTGCGCGCGAGCGTGGAGGGCAACGCGGTGGAGATCATCGCCGACGCCACCGTGCTGGCCACGGGTGGCTGCGGCCAGGTCTACCGGTATACCACGAATCCCGTGGTCGCCACGGGCGACGGCTACGCCATTGCCCACCGGGCCGGCGTCACCCTCGCGGACATGGAGTTCGTGCAGTTCCATCCCACGGCGCTCGACACGCCGGAGAATCCGCTCGCCCTCATCAGCGAAGCGGTGCGCGGCGAAGGCGCGGTGCTCGTGAACGAGCTGGGCGTGCGCTTCATGACCAAGGTGCACGCGAAGGCGGAGCTGGCGCCGCGCGACGTGGTGGCGCGCGCGATCTTCCGGGAGCAGAAGCGGCACCGCGTCTACCTCGACGCGCGCAAGCTGGGGCGCGGCTTCGCGAAGCGCTTCCCGGGCATCTTCGCGCTGTGCGGCGCACGCGGCATCGACCCGCGCAAGGACCTCATTCCCGTCACGCCGGCAGCGCATTACATGATGGGCGGCGTGGTGTCCGACCTCAACGGCCGCTCCACGATGGCGCGACTCTGGGCGGTGGGCGAGGTGTCACGCACCGGCGTGCACGGCGCCAACCGCCTTGCGTCGAACTCCCTGCTCGAGGGCCTGGTGTTCGCGGAGCGCGTTGCGCGCGACCTTGTCGCCGCCGCCGCGCTGTCGCGCCTGCCGACGGTAAAGAAGTGGACGGTGCCGCCACTGCCCGATCGCGGCGCGGCCCAGGTGGCGGCGGATCGTGTGCGCGAAGTGATGTGGCGCTACGCGGGCATCGCCCGCACGGCCAGCGGCCTGCGGACCGCAGCGGCGAACCTCGACGACATCGAGCAGCTGCTGCCCGAGGGAGCGACCGAGGAGCTCAATCTCGTGCAGACGGCCCAGCGCATCGTCGAGGGGGCAATGCGCCGCAGGGAATCACGGGGCGGCCACTATCGCAGCGACTTCCCGCGTGCCAAGAGTAACTGGCGCGGACGGCACATCGAACTATGACACGCACCACGACCCATCGACCGCACCCAGGACCCACGCCATGAAAGTCCTCGTCGCGGAAGACGACAAGGTGATGTCAAAGATGATGTGCGGCATCCTCCAGGAAGGGGGTCATACCGCCATTCCCGCCTACGATGCCATGCAGGCGACGATGTACGCGATCAAGCAGTCGCCGGACGTCGTGCTGCTCGACATCAACATGCCCGGCGGCACCGGCATGGGCGTCCTCACCAAGCTCAAGGCGTCGTCACGAACGTCCACGATCCCCGTGATCGTCGTCAGTGGCAGCACGGACCCCGCCGTCCCGAAGCAGGTGGAGGCGCTCGGCGCGGCCCGTTTCCTGGCCAAGCCCATCGACCCGGACGCGCTGCTCACCGCCGTCGCGGACGTGATGAAGTAGCGGCACGTCAGGCCGCCGCCACCATCGACGTGCAGTGCGGACACTTGGTCGCCTTCGCCGGGATCGACGACAGGCAGTACGGACACTCGCGCATTTTCGGTGTGTCCGCCACAGTCTTCGGCGCCTGCCAGCGGTTCACCTGGCGCACGATGAGGAAGATCGCGAAGGCCACGATCACGAAGTCCACGATGCTGTTGAGGAACAGCCCGTAGTTGATCGTTGCCGCGCCGGCCGCCTTCGCCTCGGCGATGGTGGCGTGCTTCGTCCCGGACAGCTCGATGAACAGGTTGGACATGTCCGTCTTGCCCAGCAGCATGCCGAGTGGTGGCATGAGGATGTCGGCGACGAAGGACGTGATGATCTTGCCGAACGCGGCGCCGATGACGAGCGCGACGGCGAGGTCCAGCACGTTGCCGCGCATGGCAAAGGCCTTGAATTCCTTGAGCATGTCTCTGGGGGAAGCGGGTTCATGCACCGGGTGCGACCCAAACATGGCGCGGCGGAGACGGGCCCGCCACCCACAGCGGCTCACGCCTGGCCCGCGTCCTGGTTATGTTCCGGCGATGGCAACGACTGACGCCCCGATCCGCCAGCGGGAAGAGCAGATCGCGGAGCTGCAGCGCGAGATCCGGGCGCTGGCCCGCGCGCGCAACGCCGTCATCCTGGCGCACAACTACGAGCGCGCCGAAGTGCAGGACGTGGCCGACTACGTCGGCGACTCCCTCGGCCTTTCGCGTGAGGCCGCGCAGACCGACGCGGACGTCATCGTCTTCTGCGGCGTGCACTTCATGGCGGAAACTGCCGCCGTCCTCTCCCCGCAGAAGACGGTGCTGCTGCCCGACCTCGCCGCCGGCTGCTCCCTCGCCTCCATGATCGACGCAGACCAGCTGCGTGCCTGGAAGGCGGAATATCCCGGCGCCGTGGTGGTGTCCTACGTGAACACCACCGCCGAGGTGAAGGCGGAGAGCGACTACTGCTGCACGTCGGGGAATGCGGTGGAAGTGGTGAACGCCATCCCGGCGGACAAGGAGATCCTCTTCTGCCCCGACATGTTCCTCGGTGCACACGTGAAGCGGCTCACGGGGCGCGCGAACATGCACATATGGCTGGGCGAATGCCACGTGCACGCAGGCATCGACCCCGAGGACATCCGGCTGCAGCGCGCCCTGCACCCGCAGGCGGAGTTCCTCGTCCACCCCGAGTGCGGATGCACCACCAGCGTGCTGGAAGCGATGTCGGCCGGTGACGTGGATGCCGAGGGGGTCCAGATTCTCTCGACGGAAGGCATGATCCGGCGGCCGGCGCAGTCCGACGCGGACGAGTTCATCGTGGCCACGGAAGTGGGCATCCTGCATCGGCTCAGGCGGGAAAATCCCGCCAAGCGCTTCTTCGCCGCGAACGAGCAGGCGTCGTGCGCCTACATGAAGGTGACGACGCTGCCCAAGGTGAAGCGCGCGCTGGAGCGGCTGGAGCACCGCATCACGGTGCCGCCCGCCGTGGCGGACAAGGCGCGCCTCGCCATCGAGCGCATGGTCGCTATCGGCGGGCGTCCGCTCGGTCCTGTACCCGACACGACGGCCGACCCAGGCGAATAGCGCGCGCCGGAGTGCCGACACTGCCAGCATGGAGCGTCTCATGACGATGGAGCACCACGGGCCGGACCGCAGCGTGCCGCCGCGCACGATCACCCCCCTCAGCATGCCGGCGGTGGGCAGCGTGGGGACGCTGCGGTTTCCGTACGCGCAGGCCGAGCTGCACGCGCTCGTGCGCGACGCGCTCGAGGAGGATGGGGCGTTCAACGACCTCACCACCATCGCGACGGTGGTGTCGGACCGCCACGCGCGCGGCCGGCTGGTGGCGCGCGAGGCGGGAGTGCTCTGCGGCATCCCGCTCGCGCTCGAGGCATTCCGCACGCTCGACCCAAAGGTCACCATGCGCGTGGACTGCGAGGACGGCACTCGGCTCATGCCGGGCGACTCGGTGCTCTACCTGTCCGGCCACGCGCGCGCGTTGCTCGCCGCCGAGCGCGTTGCGCTCAACTTCATGCAGCGGCTGTCGGGGGTGGCGTCCATGACGGCCCGTTACGTGGACGCGGTGCGCGGCACGCCCGCGAAGATCCTCGACACGCGCAAGACCACGCCGGGTTGGCGCCTGCTGGAGAAGTACGCCGTGCGCGCGGGCGGCGGCACGAACCACCGCCTCAGCCTTTCCACGGCGGTGTTGATCAAGGACAACCACCTCGCATCCGTGGACGGCGACGTGGGGCTCGCCGTGCGTCGCGCGCGCGACCTCGCGCCGGACGGGACACGCATCGAGGTGGAGTGCGACCGCATCGAGCAGGTGGAGGCCTCGCTCGTGGCGCGCGCCGACATCATCATGCTCGACAACATGGCGCCTGCGCTCATGCGCGAGTGCGTCGAGCTCGTGGGCGGCCGCGCCATCGTCGAGGCCTCGGGCGGCGTGAACCTCGACTCCGTGCGCAACATCGCCGAGACGGGCGTGGACTGGATCTCGGTGGGCGCGCTCACGCATTCCGCGCCCGCACTCGACCTTGCGGTCGACTTCGAGTAGCGGCGCGCCGTCCGTCATGCGATGACAACGATGCACGGCACGCCGCTGTGGGCGGAGGGCGCGGGGCTCGCGCTTCCCTCACTCGAGGGCGACGTGCACGCCGACGTCTGCGTGGTGGGGCTCGGCGGATCGGGCCTGGTGTGCGTGCGCGAGCTCTGCAAGCTGGGCGCGAGCGTGGTGGGCGTGGACGCCGGCCACGTGGGCGGTGGCGCCGCCGGCCGTAATGGCGGCTTCCTGCTCGCGGGGCTTGCTCCTTTCTATCACGACGCCGTTGCGCGCTACGGACGCGCCCGCGCGTGCGCCATGTACCGCCTCACGCTCGACGAGCTGGAGCGCATTGCCGAGCGAACACCGGAGACGGTGGAGCGCGGCGGCTCGCTGCGTATCGCGGAGTCGGACGAGGAGTATGCCGACTGCCAGCATCAGCTTGCCGCGATGCAGGCGGACGAGCTGCCCGTCGAGGCCTATGATGGACCGGAGGGGCGCGGGCTGCTCGTGCCTGGCGACGGCACGTTCCAGCCGCTCGCGCGCTGCCATGCACTCGCGGGGCATGCGATAAACGCCGGCGCGTCGTTGTACGAGGAGTCGCGCGTGTCGCGGATCGGGCCGGGCGAAGTGCGCGCGGCGGGCGGCGTCGTGCGCGCACGCCACGTCGTGGTGGCGGTGGACGGCGCGCTCGATGTGCTGCTGCCCGCACTCGCTCCCGAGGTGCGCACGGCGCGCCTCCAGATGCTCGCGACGGCGCCCACGACTGACGTGCACTTCACGCGTCCCGTGTATGCGCGCTGGGGATACGACTACTGGCAGCAGCGGCCCGACGGCGCCATCGCGCTCGGCGGCGCGCGCGACGTGGGCGGCGAAGCGGAGTGGACGCACGACACCGCCACGACGTCCGCCGTGCAGCACGCGCTCGACGCACGCCTGCGCCGTCTTGGCGTGCAGGCGCCGGTCACGCATCGCTGGGCGGCGAGCGTGAGCTACACGGCGGACGAGCTGCCCATCGTGCGCGAGGTGATGCCCGGCGTGTGGGCCCTGGGCGGCTACTCCGGCACGGGCAACGTCCTGGGGTCGCTGCTCGGTCGCGGTATCGCGCGGCTGCTCCTCAGCGGCGACGACTCGCTGGTGCGTCCCTTCCGGAACGCCGATGCCTGCTAGGCTGGCCGACTCGGAGCGCAGCGCCCCCGACGCGACACTGGCCACTCCGCTGCCGTCCGGGGGCGACAGCGGGTACCCGCCGCGCGGGGCGGTGAGTCCGTTCGTCGCACGACTGCTGCGCGTGCCGCTGCTCGCGAAGCTTGCCGGCGCCAACCTCGTGATCGTGGCATCGTCGCTCGTGGGCGTGTGGCTCGAACACCGCGTCAACGGTTCCGCCAACGCCGTGTCGATCCTCGGCGTGGCGCTCGGCGCGAGCCTCGTGGTGAACCTCTTGCTCGTGTACGTGGCGCTGCGTCCCCTCAGCGACCTCGAGTCCACGGCCATGCGGCTCGGCGCTGGTGATGCGGCGGCGCGCGTCCCCGCGAGCATGCTCGCCGACCGCGACATGGCCCGCGTGGGCACCACGCTGAACAGCCTGCTCGACCTCCTGACCGAAGATCGCGCGCGCGCCCTCCAGCTCGCCGCGCAGGTGATCAGCGCGCAGGACGAGGAACGTGCCCGCGTCGCGCGCGAGCTGCACGACTCCACGGCGCAGATCCTCACCGCGGTGA
>JBDTYL010000420.1:0-16843 GCA_040005695.1 bacterium
CGCACGCGCCAATGAGCTGGGGCGGAATATCGAAGCCTTGGCCGATGCGCGACGGATGGGCCTGAAGACGGAGCTCGCGGCGATCGCGCCGCCCCCGCCCGCCCTGCCGGCCGCCATGTCCGCGCGGCCGCTGCCGGACACACTGGCCCGCCAGAAGGACGTATTCGACGCGCGGGCTGCGGCTGCCGGCGTTACCACGCGCCTGGCGCGCGAGCGCGCGGAGCTGCTCGGGCTCGACGCGCGCGAGGAGCGCGCGCGTGAGCTCTCCAGCGTGGCCGCGTCCCCGTCCGCGATGCTTGCCGCGGCGCTGGTGTTCGGCGCGGTGCTCGGCTTCGGTGTGGTGCTCTTCAACGAAGTGCGCCATCCTCGCGTCGCCGACGGTTACGAGGCGGAGCGCGCCACAGGCGTGCGCTCGCTGGGCGAGATCCGTCGCCTCGCACCCTCCGCGGAGCGGGGCCGGCGCGGCGTCGACCGGTCCGTGCCATCGTACATCGATCCTGGTGGGGACGGCCACCAGCTGATCTACCTGACGATCGCCACCGCCGGGGCCAACACGGTGATGCTCACCGTAACGGGAGACAACCCCGCTGTCTCCGCCATCGTCGCGATCAACTTCGCCGCGATCGCCGCTGACGAGGCGCGCGAAACCCTGCTCATCGACACGGACGGAACCGCCTCGACGGTGGCGGCCGCACTCCGCATTCGTCCCGGGGCGGGTCTTGCTGGCGTGGTGCATTCCGGCGCCGACTGGCCCCAAGTGATCCGGACGGCACAGCTTGGCCGAGACCGCACGATCGACGTGGTGCCCAGCGGAGAGGGCGTCCTGGGCACGGAGGAGCTGAATACCGTACTCGGGCGCGATGCTTCGACGCTCTCGCAGCGGTACGATGCCATCGTCCTCGTGAGCGCGCTGCATCAGGTGGTGGCCGGCGCGGCTGCCGTACTCCCCGTACCGGACGTCCTGCTCTGCGCCCGCGCCGGGCAGACTCCGGTCGAGAGCCTCAAGCTGTCGATCGAGGAAATTCGCGCCTCAGGCGCCAATCTCCGGGGGATCGTGATGTGGAACGGCCCCGACCCCGCACTCGCCGACCTGCGGCCCAGTCACGAGAGTACAGAGGAGGCTGAAGTCCAGGTTGTTTCGTAGAAACCAACCAAATTAATAAGACACATAAGCGCCACATCGACGCCACAAATACGTCCTTCCATTATCCGACGCACCTCGCCAAGCGAGCGCCGCTTATGGTAACCGCTCCCCTCTCGCGGATGCGGCGATAAGTACAGCGAGGCGACGCGCCTGCGTTTCCTGCCGCTTGGCGCTCGCGACGCGGTGCGCCATCTGTCGGCGGTAGCCAGGTGGCTGCGCCTGAAAGAATTCCCATGCGTGCGAATGCCGACGGAATTCCTTCTCCATCGCCGCGTCCAGGCCAATCGGTTTCTGCTCGAACGAGTAGACGCCGGAGCGCGCCTCCTCGCGTTGGCTCCATGCGGCGAGACCGGCCGCATGCATCCGGCCTGCCTCAATGAGGCGTTGCACCTTGGCCATGTTCACGTTGCTCCAGATGCTGCCAGCCCGGCGCGGCGTAAAGCGGATCATGTAGCGCTCGTCGTCGATCGACTTGCGAACTCCGTCGATCCACCCGAAGCACAGTACCTCGTCCACCGACTCGGGCCACGTGATGCTCGGCGTCGCAGAATGGCGCTTGTGGAAGCCGACCCAGAGCTCGGGTGCCGTTGCATGATGTTGCTCGAGCCACGCGCGAAACTCGGCTGGTTTCCGGAAGAAGCGAGGAGATGTCATGACCGGATGATGTCGACTACACTTCCGCGATGCCATACATGTGGGCCGACACGCTCGAGGCGGCCGAGCGCGCGCACCTGCTTCGACTGCTGGCGTGGGCGGCGGCGAGTGTGCTGGCCGGAACGGGCCTGCTTGCGTGGCTTCGCACCGGCGCGCGGCACTCCCCGCTACTCAAGCACTTCGCCATCCAGGCCGTCGCGTGGGGGATGGTCGATGCATTGATCGTCCTTGCGATGTTGCCGCGGCTGGCTCCACGCGACATCGCCTCTGCGACGCGTCTTGACCGGTTGCTGTGGCTGAACGTCGGACTCGACATTGGCTACGGCATGGTGGGTGTCGCGCTGGCCGTTACCGGCTGGCGCCTAGCCCGGCGCCATGCACTGGTCGGCGCCGGCATTGGCGTCGTGGTGCAGGCCGGTGCCCTCGCGTTGCTGGACCTCGTTCTGGCGACGCAGATCTCGCGCTGAAAGGCGCGCATCGCGCCACGGCGCATGACGACGCTTCGAGGCATGCATCTGGAGATGGTGGGAAGAATCTCGCCACGCCAGTCCGCTCGCGGTGCAACGCCGCGGCTCGTGCTGTATGTTTCGGTCCCTGCTCCCGCCTGCCCGCGCCTTCCGATGTCTCGTGTGAGGTCATGACGACCCGCGGCTATTCCGATCGTATCAACCACGCCTTTGCGTTTGCCGCGAAGCATCACGACCGGCAGGTGCGGAAAGGGACCCGTCTACCCTACCTGACACATCCCGCGAATGTGGCCGTGATCCTGACGCGCTACGACCAGGACGAGCAGACGATCGTTGCGGGCATCCTGCACGATGTGATCGAGGACTGCGTGCGCGACGGGTTCACGCGCGACATGCTCGAGCAGCGCATCGGGGACAAGTTCGGGCCGGACGTGCTCGAAACCGTGCTCGCCGTCACGCACCGGCAGGTGGACGAGGAAGGCATTGAACTGTCCAGCGAAGAGCGCAAGGACGACTACCTCGCACGTCTCGCGGCCGCGTCCGATGCCGCCCGCTGGGTGTGCGCCGCGGACAAGATCCACAACGCCAACTCGATCCTCGCGGACCTCAACCGCACCCTCGATCCGGACACGGTGTGGACCCGCTTCGCGGTCGGTCGGTTGGGAACGGTGCGGTGGTACCGCCGCGTCTACGACCGCCTGCGCGAACTCGGCTTCGTGGCGCCCATCATGGACGAGCTGCGCGACGTGGCCGAGCAGCTCGAGGAAAAGGGCCGCTAGCGGTCCTGCGCGTCAGACGCCGGCGAGTGCAGCGGCCGGATACGTCCGCGTGACGTAATCCTCGAGGATCACGAGGAATTCCTCCACGATGCGGCCGCCCTTCAGCGTCGTGAGCAGCTTGCCGTCCATGTACACCGGCGCCTTGGGCTCCTCGAACGTGCCCGGCAGCGAGATGCCGAGGTTCGCGTGCTTCGACTCACCGGGTCCGTTCACGATGCAGCCCATGACGGCGACGTTCATCGTCTCGACGCCGGGACGCGTCGTCTTCCAGACCGGCATCTGCTCACGCAGGTAGGTCTGGATGTCCTCGGCCATGTGCTGGAAGAAGGTGGACGTGGTACGGCCGCAGCCCGGACAGGCCGTCACTTGCGGTGCAAAGCTCCGGAGGCCGAGCGACTGGAGGATCTGCTGGGCGACCAGCACTTCCTCAGATCGGTCGCCATTGGGCTTGGGCGTGAGCGAGACACGAATGGTGTCGCCGATGCCCTGCGCGAGGAGGATGGAGAGGGCGGCGGCGCTCGCCACCTGCCCCTTCATTCCCATGCCCGCCTCGGTGAGGCCGAGGTGGAGCGGGTAGTCGCATCGCGCGGCCAGGCGTCCGTACACTTCCACGAGGTCTGGCACGTGCGAGACTTTCGCGGAAATGAGGATGTGATCGTGTCCCAGCCCGACGTCTTCCGCCATCTCGGCGGAGCGCAGGGCGGAGGCGAGCATGGCCTCGATGTAGACATCCTTCGCGGTGCGCGGGTATCCGGCTGCCGAGTTCTCATCCATCATCTCGGTGAGGAGATCCTGGTCGAGCGAGCCCCAGTTCACGCCGATGCGGACCGGCTTGCCGTTGTCCACGGCGATCTGCACGATCGTGCGGAAGTGTTCGTCGCGCCGCTTGCCGCCAACGTTGCCCGGATTGATGCGATACTTCGCCAGGAGGCGCGCGCATTCCGGATACTTCGCGAGCAGCAGGTGGCCGTTGTAGTGGAAGTCGCCCACGATGGGCACATCGACGCCGAGGTCCGCCAGGCGAGCCACAA
Organism: bacterium; assembly: GCA_040005695.1. Classification (GTDB taxonomy): domain Bacteria; phylum Gemmatimonadota; class Gemmatimonadetes; order Gemmatimonadales; family Gemmatimonadaceae; genus AG11. The sequence goes on from JBDTYL010000420.1 coordinate 4,076, forward strand.
TCTCCGGGACCGCCGCGGCCGCGTCCTCGTTGTTCACCGTGATGCGCACGAGTTGCGAACCGGCCGTGGCCAGTGAGGCCACCTGAGCGGCGGTGCCGGCGGCATCCGCGGTGTCGGTGTTCGTCATGGACTGCACGACGATGGGATGCGACGACCCGACGGGGACGGCGCCAACGTAGGCGGTGACGGTTGTGCGACGCGGAGCGAAAGACACGGCGGCGAGTGGTGAGGGGACCCTGAAAGCTACTGCCCTCCCGCTCGTGCGTGGAGCGTGCGTGCGGGATAACTTCTGCCTAGCGCGGCCGCGTGGGCCGCTGCCAGCGATCACCAGCGAGGGGCCGATGGATCACGAACGGCAGGATGAACCCGGGCAGGGCGATACGCGTGACCAGGCTGCACCTCCCGCACGCCCGCAGTCGCGCCGACGCTGGGGACTCGTCCTCATCCTCGGCATCGTGGTAGTGCCGCTCCTGCTCCTCACGGCATGGACCACGTTCGCGCTGCACTGGCACTATTCCGCGGGAAATCGTGCGGGCTACATCCAGAAGTTTTCGGACAAGGGTTGGCTGTGCAAGACGTGGGAAGGTGAGCTCGCGATGGTCAACCTCCCCGGCGCCTCGCAGGAGCGCTTCGCCTTCACGGTGCGGGACGACAGCCTCGCGCATGCGGTGACGCGCCTCATGGGCGGTCACGTGTCGATCCAGTACGAGGAGCATCGCGGCGTACCGACCACCTGCTTCGGGGACACGCAGTACTACGTCACCGGAATAACGGCGATACCCTGATGGGTCCGCGCACGGACTAAGAACGGCCGCCGGCGGGGCATTCCGCCCCCTGTGGCGTGGCTGTGGCTATTGACCGGTGTTTTAGGCGTTGCTACGTTTGCCGCGCCGCAGCCGTAAAGAGACGCCGCGGAGTGATTTGCAGCGGGACATCTGTGGGCCCGCGTACAGGGTATTGTCCGGGTACGGTCAGTTCCGCCTCTGGACAATCAGCTTCCTCAGGAGTGGGACATGCGCACGACAGGCAAGGTAAAGTGGTTCAACGACGCGAAGGGCTTTGGCTTCATCACTCCGGACAACGGCGAGAAGGACTGCTTTGTCCACTACAGTGCGATCCAGGGCAACGGCTTCAAGTCGCTGGCGGAGGGGGATGCGGTGGAATTCGACATCGTGCAGGGCGCCAAGGGTCCCGCGGCCGAGAACGTCTCGAAGGCCTAGCGGCGCGGTCTCGCCGGTGGAGAAGTGCGGGGCGGGGCATCCACGAATGCCCCGCCCCGCACTGTTTCACGTCCGCCCAGGGGGCCTGCCACGCCGCGGGGTGGGTGCGGATTCGAGCACAACCGCCAGCCGCGCATCGAGTCGACGCTCGAGCGCGGCGCGATCCAGGGTGATGCTGAGCTGTCCACCGGAATAGACAGGGGTGCCCGCAGAATCAAGCATCCCCCCGGCAATGCGAATCGCGTCCGCGACGCCGATTCCCAGCTCCATATGCAGTTGGCGGACGAGCGCGAGACGGACGAGGGCGGAGTAGGGTATCCGTCTGGCCAATCCGCGCGTTCCTGAGACGACGTCCGGTAGCACGTGGTGCGACAGGAGATTGTCTGTCCACTTCCGTGGTGCCTGGATGGCAAGTGACGCTATTGCAACGCCATAGGATCGCAATTAATTATCCTACATAATCAGTATAAAATGATTATCTGCACCAGTATTCATAAATACTCTGTAATTAGGATAAATATATAGGACATGCGATCGCTGCAAGGTCTCGATGGCGATTCCGGACAACAGCATGATCAGGCGCCAAGCGATCCGAATGGCACAACTATGGAATTGGCCAGCGCCGGAACCACGACTCTCATTGGGAGAATAAATGACCCGACGCCTTTTCGCGGTGGCCGTCGCCGCCGTACTCGCTTCCGTACCAGGCGCCGCGCGCGCACAAAGGTCGTTCGTCGTCTCCGGCGGTCTCAACGCGCCAGTGGGCCGGCTCGGCGACGTCACCGACCTCGGCTATCACGTGGCCGCCGGCCTCAATCTCGGCGCCCCGATCGTACCGGTCGGCGCCCGCCTCGAGCTGGGCTATAGTGGTCTGGGCTACAAGGCAGGCGGAGGTGACGTGCGCATCATTAGCGGCACAGCGAACGCGATTTTCAACCTGGGCCCGACAAACGACGCGCCATACCTCATCGCCGGAGTGGGTGCATACAACCGCAGCTCGGGATCGAGCAACTTCGGCTATGGTAGCGGGGCCACGGTAGCCGGCATCAATGGTGGAGCCGGACTGCGCTTCCCCCTCAGTGGCCTGAGCACATTTTTCGAGGCCCGTTATCACATCATGCTCGGGAACGCGAACGAAGATACGAACTACCAGTTCATTCCCATCACGTTCGGCATCGCGTTCTAGAATCCAGACCCACGGGCGGGGGTCAACGACCCTTGGCTCGCCGCGTGGGCGTGGCAGACATCGGATCCTCCGGCCACTCGTGCCTCGGGTACCGACCGCGCAGGTCCTTTCGCACGGCGAAGTACGATGAGCGCCAGAAGCCCGCAAGATCGCGGGTGACCTGCACGGGGCGGTGGGCGGGAGAAAGCAGGTGCAGCGTGAGCGGCACGCGGCCGCCGGCGATCCGCGGCGTGTCGGCGAGGCCGAACATCTCCTGGAGCCTTACGGCGAGCACCGGCGCCGCTGGGTCACTGTAATCCACCGCGATGCGGCTGCCCGTGGGCACGACGATGTGGGTTGGTGCAAGTACGTCGAGCTGCTGCTGCTGCTCCCACGTGAGCATGCCGCGGAGAATGTCGCCGAGCGGAACGTGCTCGACATCGGCGCGCCGTCGGATGCGCGTGAGGTACGGAGTGAACCATTCCTCCATGCTGGCGTGCAGTGCCGCCTCGCCGAAATCGGGCCACGTGGCATCAAGGCTGCGCAGGAATGCAGTGCGATCACGCATGCGCGTGGCGTGCTCGGACCACGGAAGCGAAAGTCCGTCCCCGCGCTGGATGGCGCGCACGATCACGTGCGCCACCGCGTCCGGATCGACGTCGCGCAGCGGCACTTCCCGCAGCACGATGACACCCAACCGCTCGCGGTGCACCGCCGTGACCACGCCAGCGGCGGCATCCCACTCCACGACGTCGTCGTGAGTCACGTCCGCAGAGAACACATCTTCGACCTCCGCGCGCTCGAGCGGTGCGGCAAGGAAGATCCGCGCGTGGGGCGAGCGGCCGTCGAGGTCCGCGATGACGAGGTACGATGCAGTGGCGAGCGATGCGAAGTCATCGAGCACAGCGCCCGATCCATTGCGCATCAGGTAGTGGTTGCCGACCCCAGCCCGACGCTGCGCCACGCGATCCGGATATCCGAGGGCCAACAGTTCCCCCGTGTGTGCCTCGTCTGCGAACTCGGCATCCGCGACGTCGAGCTGTCGTCGCCAGGTCCGACTCTGCTCCCGCACGCGACGCAGGGCATCGCCGTCCACGTGCGGGCCAGGCTGCGTTGACGAATGCGCCGCGATCGAGACGCGTGATCGCAGGTCGACATCCCTCGGCGCGTCGCGACGGAAGATGTCGCGCTCGCCGAGGAGCGCGGCCAGCGTACACGCCGAGGCGCCGAGGCCGCGATCGCGGGCCGTGAGGAGCATGTGCGACAGGCGAGGATGGAGACCAAAGGCCGCCATCGCCTTGCCGTGCGCGGTGATTGCATGCCGGTCATCCAGTGCGCCGAGGTCGCGCAGGAGCGAACGGGCGTGTGACAGCGCGGCCGCGGGCGGCGGATCGAGCCAACGCAGGTTCGCGGGGTCGACAATGCCCGCAACGGCGAGATCAAGCGCGAGCGACGAGAGGTCGGCCTCGAGAATCTCCGGACGCGCGCGATCGGGAAGGTGGGTGTCTTCCTCCGGCGTCCACAGTCGATAGCTCACTCCCGGACCCGTGCGTCCCGCGCGCCCAGTGCGCTGCGCGGCCGCTGCACGCGAGACGCGGACGGTCTCGAGCTGCGACATGCCGGTGCGTGGGGAGAACCGGCTGACGCGGGAGACGCCACCATCAATCACCACTTGCACGCCATCGATGGTGATGCTCGTCTCCGCGATGGACGTGGCGACGACCACCTTTCGCGTGCCCGCCGCGGCGGGTGCCATCGCGGCGTCCTGTGCGGCGACCGGCAGGTCGCCAAAAAGCGGCAGCAGCACGACGTCTTCCGGCACGCCACCCCGCTGAAGCGCGGCAACGCACCGGCGGATCTCTGCCGCGCCAGGCAGGAATGCCAGGATGCTCCCGCTGTCACGCGCGAGCGCGATGCGCACCGCCGCGGCGACATTGTCCTCGACGCGCGCGCCGGAGCGCGCGGGGAGATAACGCACATCGACGGGATACTGTCGCCCTACGCTCGAGACAATCGATGCATCGCCGAGCAGCGTGGCCACGGCGCGCCCATCGAGTGTCGCCGACATCACCAGCAGGCGAAGCTCGGGGCGCAGGAGGACCTGCGTCTGCAGCGCGAGCGCGAGCCCGAAGTCGGCATTGAGGCTGCGCTCGTGAAACTCGTCGAAGATGACGAGGCCAACGGTGTCGAGTGATGGATCATCGAGCAGCATGCGCGTGAGCACGCCTTCCGTGATTACCTCGATCCGCGTGCTCGGCCCGACACGACTTTCACCGCGCACGCGAAAGCCAACAGCAGCACCGATGGTCTCGCCGAGAAGGGATGCCATGCGCCTGGCCGCGGCGCGAGCGGCGATGCGTCGCGGCTCGAGCATGAGGATGCGGCGGCCCTCGAGCCACGGTTCGTGGAGCAGGGCAAGCGGCACGATCGTGGTCTTGCCGGCGCCCGGCGGTGCCTGCAGCACCGCGGACGAACGGGCGGCAAGCGCCACGCGAAGCTCCGGCAGCGCGAGCACGATAGGGAGCGCGCCGTGATGCAGCGGGTTGAAGGACATCCCGCGGCAATCTATACGTCGCCTTGGCGAAGCTCACGGCACGACGCATCTTGTAGGCGACATGCCCAAATACGAGATCTTCCGGAGTTCGCAGGTGTCCACGGATTGCGACCAGTGTCGCGGCCGCGTCGACCTGCTGAAGGGCGGCGTATGCACGCGCTGTCGTCGGATCCTCTGCTATCGCCACCTGCACGGCGGCTGGCTGCGACGGCTCATCGCCGACATCGCCGGCAATGCGGTGTGCGTGCAATGCCGCTCCCGCCCGGCATGACGCCGTCGTCACGACTGCTGGAGCGCGAGGGCGCGCTCCGCATCAAGGTGTGCTGCATCGGCTCGGTGGAGGAAGCGGCGATCGCGCTCGACGTGGGCGCCGACGCCCTGGGTCTCGTGTCCGCGATGCCGAGCGGCCCGGGGGTCATCGCTGACGAGGTCATCGCGTCCATCATCGCGTGGGTGGGCCAGCGGGCTGCCACGGTGCTGCTGACGTCGCGCGACAGTGCCGACGGAATCAGCGAGCAGGTGCGAGATGTACGGCCGACCGTGCTCCAGCTGGTGGATGCGGTGCCGGAGTCCGAGGTGGCCGCGCTCCGCGAGCGGCTCCCGGATATCGCGCTGATGCCGGTGGTGCACGTGCGCGACGAGCAGTCGGTGGCGGACGCCGCGCAGCTCGACGCACGCGCTGATGGGATCCTGCTCGACTCGGGAAATCCAGCGGCGGCGGTAAAGGAACTGGGCGGCACCGGGCGCGTACATGACTGGGTCGTGAGTCGTGCGATCCGGGACGCGGTGCGTGCTCCCGTCTTTCTCGCTGGCGGGCTGCGTCCGGACAACGTCGCACGCGCGATCCGCACCGTGCGTCCTTTCGGCGTGGATGTTTGCAGCGGCGTGCGTCGGGACGGCCGGCTCGACCGTCGCCTACTGACCGCGTTCGTCGCCGAGGCGCGCGCGGTCACGTGATGACGAACGGCGGCGCGGGGCTTAGCTTGCACGGAACGGATGCGCGTCATGGCGACAGCAGCTCGTGCGTCCTCACCCTACTTCGTGTGTCATGAGCGGTTGGTCCTCCCTGTCGGTCCTCGCGCTGCTCGGTGCCACGTTCGCGGCGGTGCCCGATGTGGCGGCGCAGTCAGCGCCGGTGCGATCGATTGCCGACGCCATCGCGAAGCGAAACATCGACTCCGTCGTGACGATCGCGGGCCGGGCCGTGGTGGCAGCGGGCAAGCTGCAGTCGAGCGCGTTCGACGTGGCGATCGACGACGGCACGGGCGGCATCCGCCTCTTCTCGCGCACGCCGCGGGCGGACGTGGAGGAAGGGGACAGCATCACGGCGACCGGCACCATCAAGGGCTATCGGGGCAGCATCGAGCTCGTGGTCACGCGTGTGGCGGTGATTGCAGGGCCACTGCGGATCGTCCCACCGCTGGACGTGGCGGTGGATCCCGCCATCGTCTCACGACACGCGGGACAACTCGTCCGCGTGCACGGACGCATGTCAGGCTCGGGGCACAGCGAAGGCGGACAGTGGCTGCGGCTACGCGATGCGGACTCGAGCAAGCAGGGCACGCTCACGGTGTGGGTACCGGCCAACCACGGCGCACCGATCGACCTGACGAAGGTCGGTCCGCAGGACAGCCTCGTGGTCACCGGCGTGGCGACGTCGTATCAGGACAATCGCGACGACCCAGTGGTGTGGCAGGTGGTGCCGCGCGACGCGGCCGACGTGGAAGTCACGGCGGCACCGCGCGAGTTGAGCGCGTACGCCGTGTGGGTGGCCCTCGTGGTGGCGCTGCTGGTGGGCGCGGTGCTGGCCGTGAGCAGGATCGGCGCGCGCCGGCACCTGCGTGCGCTGCAGGAGACGGAGACGCGTTATCGCCAGTTGCTCGCGCTCCTTCCGGATGCCGTGATCGTGCACGCGAAGGGCTCCATCCTCTTCACGAATCCTGCAACGGCCGAACTCCTCGGCCTTCCGTCCGACGCATCGCTCGTGGGACGCCAGCTCGCGGACTTCGTGCATGCGGACTCGCAGTTTGCCTTCACGGAAGCATCGCCGGAGCAGCTGGCCTCGACGGCACGCCTGCCGCGGTCGCGCGCCCGCCTGCTCGGTGCGGACGGTAGCGCCGTGGATGTCGAGGTGACCTCCAGCCCGTGCGTGTACCACGACCAGCCGGCGATGGTGATGCTCGCGCGCGACATCACGGCGCAGCTCCGCTACGAGCGCGACCTGCACGCGCTCGCGCTGGTGGACGAGCTGACCGGCCTCCAGAACCGCCGCGCCTTCACGCTCTTCGCCGAGCAGGAACTGGCACGCGCGCGCCGGCACAACCGCACGCCGGTCGTGGTGTACGCGGACCTCGACGGCCTGAAGCAGATCAACGACGAGCATGGACACGCGGCGGGCGACCTGGCCATTCGGCTGGTGGCCAACGCGCTGCGGAGCATCTTCCGCGAGACGGACATCGTGGCGCGCTGGAGCGGCGACGAATTCGTGGCGTTGATGGTGGAGGGCAGCGAGGAGGCTTCGCAGCTCATCGAGTCGCGCCTCGATGCGGCGATTGCCCTCCAGTCGCCACCGAACCTGCCGTACGTGGTGACGGCGACCGTGGGTGCCACGCCGCTCGACCCCGCGTTGCCGCTGCGCGATGCGATGGAGCGTGCCGACGTGGAGCTGTACGCACAGAAGAAGCGCGCCGGACGTGGCCGGATGCGACGGTCGCCCGTGGGCATGCACGCGATCGACGAACCGTGACGCCACCCCGGGGTAGCAGCGACATCACAGGCGCGCATTGCGCCGAGGAGAGACGGACCATGACGATCGACGAGACGATGAACCGCCGGCGCTGGCTCGCCACGATGCTGGGTACCATCGCGGGCGGCGCGGCGCTCGGCGCAATTCTTCCCCGCGGTGCCGGCGCGTCGGGCGTGGCGGCACCCCTGACCGTGTACAAGGATCCGTCGTGCGGGTGCTGCACGAAGTGGGTGGCGCACCTCAAGGCCAACGGGCTCGCACCCGTGGTGAAGGACCGCGCGGACATGACGTCGCTCAAGGACAGCCTCGGCATTCCGACGTCGCTACGCTCGTGTCACACCGCCGTGGCAGGCAAGTACATCATCGAGGGCCACGTGCCCGCGGCCGATCTCAAGCGCCTGCTCGCGACGGCACCGAAGGGAATTGTCGGCCTCGCGGTGCCCGACATGCCATCCGGTTCGCCGGGCATGGAGATGGGTGGCCGAGCGGACCGCTACGACGTCGTTGCGTTCGGCGCGGACGGAAAGACGCACGTCTTCGCGACACACGGCTGACACGCGCGCCCGAGCGCGCGACATTGCCGCTTGCATCGCTGCGGCATGTAGAAGAGATTCGCCATCATGAATCGCGTCGGCGTCGGGCAGGCGCGAGCGTTGTTGGAACCAGTGCCCGATCGGACCCCGGGGCAGTCATCCGGGAATCCGGCGCGACACGGTCGAGGTGCCGTCCGGGCGGTATCCGACCGTCGTCGTGCGTCCGGCGGTTCGCGCCATTGCGCGTGATGCGTGCGACTGTTTGTACGGTCGTCGCGTCTAAACCGCCGGACACAGGCGGCAGCTTAGGCCCGCCATACACCATGCATCGACGTCGCGGCCGACCTCGCCTGCGAGCGTTGCGGCCCGAATCTCGCAAACTGCCACCGCAACGACGTAACCCGAGCGGTGCGCGAATGACTTCAGACAGTCCGGACGAGCAGATATGCAAGGCGATCCAGGATCGGGCGCTCATCCTGTTCGAGGACGGCGATCTGATCCGTGTTGTCGAGCCCCACTGCCTTGGAATCGACGCGGTGGGAGCGGAAGTGCTGTTCTGCTGGCTGCGGACCGGACAGACGCGTGCCGACCGGAGCAGCGGGTGGCGCCACTATCTCGTGAGCGAGATGTCGGGGATGCAGGTGCTCGACGCACCCTTCCTGGCGGAGCGTCCAGGCTACGCTCGGCAGGAATTGCGGATGTGCGACATCCGCTGTGAGCTGATCACCGCGCGGGCCGCGGAGCACGCGGTCGCCTAGCGCGGGTCAGTACACATCGAGGTCATGCGCCGAAGCGACGCGACCACCGTATCGCGCGCGCACCTCAGCCAGCAGCGCCTGTTCCGACGCGCCGAAGAACAGCTGGTGATACAACACGAGCAGCTTCGGCTGCGCCTGCGACGCGATGGCGGCGAGCTGCGTCGCGGAGGTGTGTGCCTGAGCGTGATAGCGCTGGCGTGCGGGCGGAATCGTCGCGAAGCCCGCGTCCGAGTACACCTCGTGCACGAGCACGTCGCAGCCGCGACACTCGTGCGCGATCGCCGGATTGTCGCGCTCGTCGCCGCTGAGGACGATGATGCGGTCCGGCGTCTCGATGCGATAGCCGAAAGCGTGCTTCCAGCCCGCGTGCGGCACGGCGAACGCACGCACCGTCACCAGCGAGTCGCGATACACAACGCCGGTATCGATCTCGTGGACGACGGCCCTCCAACCATTGGGCGGCGGGCCGCCGGACGCGGACAGGCGCTCTGCGATGTCTTCGGCATAGCCGTCGAGGACGCCGTTCACGAGGCGACTCGTTCCTGCTGGACCGTAAATGTCCAGCGGCGCGGACCGCCCCTGGATCCACGGCGTGAGGATCACGTCCGCGAGGCCGAGCGTGTGGTCAGAGTGCAGGTGGGTGAGGAAGAGGCGATCGAAGCGGGGCGAGGGTTGTCCGCCGGCGACCCGCGACGCAAAGGCGCGGACACCGTTGCGGCCCGCGGCAGCCGCACGGCGGACAACGCCCGCGCCGGCGTCGAACAAGTAGGCGGTGGAGTCCACCACCACGGCGACAGCGGACCCGGCGCGATCGGGGTCGGGAATGGGAGTACCGGTGCCAAGCACCACCACCTGCGTCCTCGATGCCTGCGCGTGCACGAGCGACGGGAACAGGACGACGATGGCGAGCAGCGAAGTGGCAACGCGCATGAACGACTCCGATCGAGGAAACAACATCGCCGGCCCCGGTATCGCCGCTCGGCAACAGGCACGTCCATCATGCCTGCGCCGGACGGCAAAGTCCACCTCGAAGCTCAACCGACGCTGAGCCCCTTCAGGTAGTCCTCCAGGTCACGCCGGGTCGAATCCCGCTTCGATGCCAGCGACGAGCGATCTGCCTGGAGCTTCTCGATGATGGATTCCTGCTCGTTGAGCTTCGCCAGCAGGCGCTCGTAGTACGAGCCACTCTGGCCGACGGTGCGCATGTTCTCGCGGATCCGCGCCTGCTCGGCGGTGATCTCACCGATCTGCTGCGTCTTCGCGGCCAATTGACGCTCGGCATCCACCAGGTCCTGCTTCATCTGGACGGCCTTCCCAATGGCATCGCGCACGTCGCGCGGAATTTCCGACGTCCGCGTATAGAGGAGCAGCTGTCCCACGTCCATCGGCAAGAGCGCGAGGCTCTCGTTCTGCACCAGTGCCTCGCGGACGACCAGCGTCGTCACCTTCTTCGCGGCGGCGGTGCCCTTGAAGCGATACAGTGACGACGTGGTCTCGAAGGGCTTCTCCGTATCCACCAGGCTCCAGCCCTGGCGGATGGGGTGTTCGACGACGAGCACCTTGTCCCGCGCGCCGCGGTTGTCGGCCGCGTATTCCTGCGACGCGACGGAGCGGCGTACCACCGACAGGATGCCTTTCACGATCTTCACCCCAGTCACCGAGGCGACCTGCGTGTTCTTCGTGTTGTCCACTGCGACATCGAGGTCGATTCCGTAGCTGAGAAAGCGACTCTGGCCTGGCGGCACATCGTCGATGCGTGCATCGCCCGCGTACCCGCCGCGATCCAGCACCGTGACCGGGCCTTGGAGCACGTGCTTGCCCGTCGTGTTCTTGAGCCAGACACCGGACAACGGATTGCTCGCCAGTACGGATGCATTGAAGATCGAGACGCGTTGGAGCTCGACGCTGTCCGTGATGATGGGCAGCATGGCGGACTTCTGTCGCGCGAGGGTGACGTTGCCGATGGTGTACTGGAACAGCTCGCCCAGCCGACCGGTGGACGCCATCGCCTGCACGGACGAGGTCATGTCCATGAGTGTCGGAGCAGGCGCGGCGGACACCATCATCTCGCTGAGCGGCGCGGCGAACGCACGCTCGTCGGTGCGACGCTGCGCCTTCGCAGCATTCGCCCCCGTCACCACCATCGACACCCGTTCACGCTCGGCCTGCGTTCCGCCTTCGTAGAGCTGTGGATGCAGCGACGCGTACAGCTCGGGCACGACGACCGGACGCGTCACGTAGAGGGGTTGGTAGAGGTCCATGGTGAAGGACATCGGGCGTCCGCTCACGAGGGACAGCGCGACGTTGTTCCAGTCGCTCTCGGTCTGGTTCTCCACCATCGCCCAGCCCTGCAGCGCACCGGCGGTGCCCTTTTCGTTCATGAGCAGCCGGTAGCTCGTTTTCCACACGGGCGTCTCCACGACGTACCCGATGCGCACGCGGCGATCGCCAGCGCCGAGGAAGCTGATGGTGACCGGCTTCCTGTCCTGGTCCCGCGCCTGGACGAGCGTGGCGAGCGCCTTGTTCAGCTCATCCTGCAGCTGCGGGTCATCGATGGTCACGCTGGTGATGGATGGCAACTCGACCGCGCGGATCATCGCACCGGTGAGGAGGTTGAGCACGGCGACCTCCATCGTCTCGCCCTTGTCCGTGATGCGGCGAGTCTCGACGCCGAGGACAGTGCCGGTCATCGTGGCGCCCTGGGCCTGCACGGTGACGCGCGCGCCGCGGAGCTGGTTGAGTAGCTGCGCCTGACTCGGGTTCTGGGTGATGTCCACCTGAAAGCTGCGCAGCGTCTTGGCGAGCGGGTCCTGCGACGGGTACGTGATGGCGCCCACGTGGCCACCATCCTCGTCCTGCAGGATGATCGACTTGAGGATGTCGTTGATCTGGCCCGTACGAAAACGAAGCTCCGTGGAGCCGTTGCCATGAACGAGGCCGGCATGCTCGAAGTAACCCACCCCGGACGAGAAGAGCATGATCTTCGTGACGGGGACGTCGGCACTGGGCGTCAGGCGGCTGGACTGCGCCGCGAGAAGACCAATGGGCGCGCACACGATCAGCAGCGATGTTCGAAGGAAGTTCGGCACGGGTGTCTCCGCGATGGATGTCGACGTGAGCGACTCCGGCCCGAGGGCGTGAAGTCGCGGATCATCCGGGAGACGTCCCCATGCGGCCAGCTTGCACACCGCAGGGGACCGCGCAGGATCAGGGCAGGGCGGCGTCGGCGGCGATGACCGCGTGGAGCAGCACGTCCGCGCCGTTGGCGACGTCTGCCGGCCTCGTGAATTCCCGGGGCGCATGGCTGATGCCCGCAACACTCGGCACGAAGATCATGCCCATTGGCGCGATGCGTGATATCTCCTGCGCGTCATGGCCCGCGCCACTGGGCATGCGCCGGCGCGTGAGCCCGAGACCCACGGCGCTGTCGTCGATCCACTTCATCACGCGCGCGTCGGCAAGGGCGGGCGCGCTGGAGACGAGCTCGCGGAACGACACCGTGGTGCCGGTGGCATCCGCGATTTCGTGTCCCACGCGGTCGAAGCGGTTCGCGAACCGAACCAGCGTCGCGGGATCGAGGTCGCGCAGGTCGACAGTGAGTACCACCTGCGCGGGAATCACGTTGATGGTGTTCGGCGTCACGACCAGTCGCCCGACCGTGGCCACCTGGCGACCGGGCTCGCTCCGGATGGCGTCGTTCACCGCCACGGTGAACTTCGCGGCGGCAAGCATCGCGTCGTGACGCTGGTCCATCGGCGTGGCGCCCGCGTGATTCGCGGCGCCGGTGAACGT
>JBDTYL010000421.1:0-2446 GCA_040005695.1 bacterium
AGTGCTCGTGTGGTACTCCGCGACGGCGATCCACTTCGGCATCCGCGCGTTCGAGCGGCACGGCCGACCGGTCGCCACGCTCGCTGACCGCGACCGCATCAGCTCCGACGACAACGTGCAGATCCTCCTCGGCACGTTCAACGATGGGCGACAGGCGACCGTCTTCGCCGTCAATCCGTTCGGCGTGCAGGCGGACGGCACCATCGTCGAGTCCAACCAGAGTCGCTCGAGCGGCTTTGCCGGCGGGACGCTCGCTCGCGACCCGACGGACCTGAGCGCGGACTACGTGTTCCAGTCGAAGGGGCTGCTCACCGCCGACGGGTACGTGGTGGAAGTGCGCATTCCCTTCAAGAGCCTCAAGTACCAGTCGAGTGACGTGCAGGCATGGGGACTCAACGTCGTGCGCGCCGTGCAGCATTCGGGACACGAGGACAGCTGGACGCCGGCACGGCGCGCCGGCCTCTCGTTCCTCGCGCAGTCCGGCGCGCTCGAAGGCCTCACGGGGCTGCACCGCGGACTCGTCGTCGACGTGAACCCCGAGCTCACGCAGCGCACGGCGGGCGCACCCGCACCCGTCGGCGCATCGGGCGCGTGGACGTATGACGCCGGGCGTCCCGGGCTCGGAGGCAACGCGCGCTGGGGCGTGACCAACAACCTCACGATGAGTGGAACGGTGAATCCCGACTTCTCGCAGATCGAGTCGGACGCCGGCCAGTTCTCCTTCGACCCACGGCAATCGCTCTTCTTCAACGAGAAGCGCCCGTTCTTCCTCGAGGGCACGGAGCAGTTCTCGACACCACACTCACTGATCTACACGCGGCGCATCATCCAGCCGGTGGGCGCGATCAAGCTCGCGGGCAAGGCTTCCGGCACGAGCCTCGGGTTCCTCAGCGCCGTGGACGATGCCGCGGGCTCGCTGTCGCGCCGAGACCATCCGGTGTTCAACCTCCTGCGCATCCAGCGCGACCTCGGCACCTCGTCGAAGCTCGGCGTGGCGTACACCGATCGCGTGGACGCCGGCAACTACAACCGCGTGGCCGACGTGGATGGCAGCTACCTGTTCGGCGGGATCTACAGCTTCCAGGGCCAGTACGCACAGAGCTACACGAAGCAGGGCGCCGCGGTCTCGAACGCGCCGCTGTGGTACGCGGGAATCAATCGCAACGGCAAGCACGTGGCCTTCACCTACGCGCTCGACGGCGTGCATGAGAACTTCATCGCGCAGAGCGGTTACATCAATCGTCCCGGCGTGGTGAACGGCTCCATCGACCAGCGGTACACGGCGCTCGGCGAACGCGGCAGCCTGGTCGAAGCCATCACCTTCAATCCCGGCTACTTCAGTGTGTGGCGGTACCAGAGCTTCGTCCACCAGGACGATGCCATCGAGAAGAAGCTGCACTTCAACCTGAACGCCACGCTCCGCGGCGGCTGGAACACGGGGATCGGCTACTTCGTCGAGTCGTTCGGCTTCGACCCGGGGCTGTACGCGAACTACCGCGTGCTCGGCGCCGCCGGCGACACGTTGCCGTTTCCGGGAACGCCGCGCATCCCCAACAGCGAAGCGTACCTGTCGTTCGGGTCACCGAGCGGTGCGCGCATCTCCGGCACTGCCTTCTACCTCTGGGGCCGCGACGAGAACTTCTACGAGTGGGCCTCGTCGAACATCATCGTCGCGATCTACTCGCTCACGGTGCGTCCCACGGACAAGGTGCGCCTGAATGCGACCTACAACCTCCAGAGCTACAATCGCCGCAGCGACGGGAGCATCGTCGGCAACAACCGCATTCCGCGCCTGAAGGTCGAGTACCAGCTTGCCCGCGCGGTATTCGTGCGGCTGGTCGGCGAGTACGATTCGTTCTATCGCGATGCGTTGCGGGACGAAGGACGCACGGGGCAGCCACTGCTGGTGAATGGACGCCTGACTTCCGCCTCGACGTCGACGAGGTTTCGTGGCGACTTCCTCTTCTCCTACCAGCCGAATCCGGGTACCGTGGTGTTCCTCGGATACGGCGCGGGCTACCAGGACACGCGTCTCGCGGCGCAGCCATTCGAGTTTCCATCGAGCCTCCGCTTCAACGGCTACAACCGCACCGACGACGCCCTGTTCGTGAAGGCCAGCTACCTCTTCCGCCTGTAGCCTCGGGGCCAGGCCGCGCACGTCCTCCCGCGATGGAGTTCCGATGACCGATGTCCGCTCGCCCGCCGAGGGCGACGTGCCGGAGTCCACCCTGAATCGCGCGCTCGGCCTGCGCGATCTGGTGCTGTTCAACCTCGTCGCGGTCGTCGGCCTGCGGTGGCTGGCGACGGCAGCCAAGGCGGGGCCGAGTGCGCTGGCGCTGTGGATGCTGGCGGGGCTGCTGTTCTTCGTGCCGCAGGGGCTGGTGGTCACCGAGCTGGCGTCGCGCTTTCCGCAGGAGGGCGGCATCTACCAGTGGACCAAGCGCGC
>JBDTYL010000422.1:0-1577 GCA_040005695.1 bacterium
CGTGCAGGCCCTGCTGGACGTGACGCCGCGTCCGCTCGTGGTCGCCGCGGTGCGCGACGCGGTGGACGCCGCCCGCAGCGACACGACGACGGCCCCGCGGGATGCGGAGGCCTGGACGTCATCGATCGCCGGTCGTCTCGCGCAGGTGCAGCGGCCGTCGCTCCGATGCGTGATCAACGCGACGGGCATCGTTCTGCACACGAACCTTGGCCGCGCGCCGCTTGCCGCCGTTGCCATCGAGGCCGTGGCGCGCGTGGCGTGCGGCTACAGCAACCTCGAGTTCGACCTCGACTCCGGCGCCCGCGGCTCGCGCTACACGCACTGCGCGTCCCTGCTCCGCGAGCTCACGGGCGCGGAGGACGCGCTCGTGGTGAACAACTGCGCGGCTGCGCTGGTGCTCGCGTTGAACACGGTGGCGCAGGATCGCGATGCCCTGCTCTCGCGCGGCGAGCTCGTGGAGATCGGCGGCAGCTTCAGGGTCCACGACATCATGGCGAAGAGCGGCGCCCGCATGTGCGAAGTCGGCGCCACCAACCGCACGCATCTCGGCGACTACAGCCGCGCCCTCAGCGGCGACACCGGCGCGATCCTCAAGGTGCACCGCAGCAACTTCGCCATCGAGGGATTCGTCGCCGATGTTTCCGTACGCGACCTCGTTCCCCTCGCGCGGCAGCACGATCTCCCCATCATCCATGACCTGGGGAGTGGACTGCTCATCTCGCTCGCCGCCATCGGACTCGAGGGCGAGCCCACGGCGCGCGAGGCGATCGCCGCCGGCGCCTCCGTTGTCGTCATGAGCGGCGACAAGCTGCTCGGCGGCCCGCAGGCGGGACTCATCCTCGGCGCCTCACGCTACCTGGACGAGATGCGCGCCAATCCGCTGGCGCGGTCGTATCGCGTGGACAAGATCACGCTGGCGGCACTCGAGGCGACGCTCACCCTCTACCGCGACCCTGCACGCGCCATGTGCGAAATCCCGACGCTTGCGCTGCTCGGCGCGCCGCTCGAGCTGGTGCGCGCGCGTGCCTCGCGTGCGGCCGACCGCCTGCGCGACGCCGGCATCGACGCCACGGTCATCGACAGCGTCGGCAGCGTGGGCGCAGGCGCCTTCCCGCTCACGCAGCTGCCGAGTGCCGCGGTCGCGCTCGACGGCAATCCCGAGCGGTGGGCTGCCGCGCTGCGCGCCGGCGCGCCGGCCGTCGTGGGCCGCGTGCTCGACGGACGCCTGCTGCTGGACTTCCGCACCATCCCGGACGCCGACGTCGACGCGATGATCGAGGCGGTGCTGGTGGCCCGTGCCTGAGCGCCGGTCGCGCAAGGCCGCGCTACTCGACCGCGACGGCACCATCATCGTGGACCGCGTGTACACGCGCGATCCGGCGGACGTCGTACTCCTGCCCGGCGCCGCCGAGGCGCTCCGCCGGCTCGCGGCCGCCGGGTATCCCGCCATCGTGATCACGAACCAGTCCGGCATCGCGCGCGGGCTGATCTCGCTGTCCGACTACCACGCGGTGCGCCAGCGGCTCGACGAGCTGCTCGCGGCGGAGGGCGCCTCGCTGCTCGACACGTTCACCTGT